>NZ_JBWKDS010000031.1:0-108309 GCF_056435845.1 Streptomyces sp. NPDC043867
GGCGAACCCGGCACCGAAGAGGATCAGGGCGAGCAGAAGAACGAGAAGCAGGGGAACCATAGTTATCAACCTCCGTTCCGCCGTATGCCCCGCCCGACCACCCGCACACCTGGAAGTTTCACGCGATTCCGCGGCCACTCGGCGCCTTCCCGAGCCTTCTGCGTGGGTCAGGCGGCCTCAGTCGCGTCGGCCGCGTCCTCCTGTCCCCTGTCGCGGTGAATCGGCGTCCGCGAACCGGTGAGCGGCAGACCCGTGCCGCCACTCCGGGCCGCGATGATCTCCGCCGCGATCGACAGCGCGGTCTCCTCGGGCGTCCGGGCTCCGAGGTCGAGGCCGATCGGCGACCTCAGGCGCGCCAACTCCGCGTCCGACAGCCCGATGTCCCGTAGCCGCCGGTCACGGTCCGCGTGGGTCCGGCGCGAACCCATCGCCCCGACGAACGCGACCGGCATCCGCAGGGCCTGCTCCAACAGGGGAACGTCGAACTTGGCGTCATGGGTGAGTACGCACAGGACCGTGCGTCCGTCGGTCGAGACGCGTCGCAGGTAGCGGTGCGGCCAGTCGACGACGAGTTCGTCCGCCTCGGGGAAGCGGGCCCGGGTGGCGAAGACGGGGCGGGCGTCGCACACCGTGACGTGGTAGCCGAGAAACTTCCCGGCCCGGACGAGCGCCGCGGCGAAGTCGATCGCGCCGAACACGATCATGCGGGGCGGCGGCACGTTCGACTCGACGAGCAGGGTGAGCCCGCCGGGGCAGTGTGTCCCGTCCTCCGCGAGGTCGAGGGTGCCGGTGCGTCCGGCGTCCAGCATCGCCCGGGCTTCGGCCGCGGCGGTCCGGTCCAGTTCCGGGGAGCCGCTGTCGTACGACCCCTCGTACGAACCGTCGGGGTGCACCAGCAGGGCCCTGCCCAGCAGTTCGGCCGGGCCCCGGACGATCCGCGCGAGGGCCCTGGGCTCACCCGAAGCCGCGGCCGACAGCGCCGACCGGAACAGTTCACGGGCCGGTGCCCCCGCGCCGACGGGGGTGACCATGATGTCGAGGGTTCCGCCGCAGGTCAGCCCGACGGCGAAGGCGTCCTCGTCGCTGTAGCCGAACCGCTCCAGGACGGTCTCGCCGTCCCGGAGGGCCTGGACACACAGGTCGTACACGGCACCTTCCACACAGCCGCCGGAGACCGAGCCGATGACCGTGCCGGCGCTGTCGACGGCGAGGGCCGCGCCCGGGCCGCGCGGCGCGCTCCCGCCGACGACCACGACGGTGGCGACGGCGAACTCCCGGCCCTCCTCGAACCAGCGGGCCAGCTCGTCGGCGATGTCAAGCATGTGCGGCCGCTCCCAGGACGCGGTCGGGTCGGATGGGCAGGGCGCGGTGACGCACACCGGTCGCGTGCCACACGGCGTTGGCGATCGCCGCCGCGGCGCCCACGATGCCGATCTCGCCGATGCCCTTGATGCCGACCGGGTCATCGGGGTCCGGGTCGTCCACCCAGTCCGCCTCGACGAGCGGTACGTCGGCGTGCGTGGCGACGTGGTAGCCCGCCAGGTCGGCGCCGTAGGGGGCGCCCGTGATCCGGTCCCTGACGGCCTCCTCGTGCAGGGCCATGGAGATGCCCCAGATCATTCCGCCGGTGAACTGGCCGCGGGCCGTGAGCGGGTTGACGATGCGGCCGGCGGCGAAGATGCCGAGCATGCGGCGGACCCGCACCTCTCCGGTGGTCACGTCGACGGCGACCTCGGCGAACTGCGCCCCGAACGAGTGCCGTTCCTTCTGCGCGAGGGCGCCGACGGCCGCGGTGGTGTCCGACCGTACGGTGATGCCCTCCGCGGGGACGCCGTCGCTCAGAGCGAGCCGCTCCCGCAGTTCCCCGGCCGCGGCCGTGACCGCCCAGGCCCAGGACCGGGTGCCCATCGAGCCGCCGGCGATCATCGCCGGGCCGAAGTCGCTGTCACCGATCCGCACGCGCACCCGGTCGGTCGGCACCCGCAGAGCGTCCGCGGCGATCAGGGTGAGCGCGGTCCGTGCGCCGGTTCCGATGTCCGCGGCGCTGATCCGCACGGTGAAGGTGCCGTCGGCCTCCGCGGTCGCGGCAGCCGTGGACGGGGCGGCTCCGACGAAGAACGAGGCCGCCGCGGTGCCGGTGCCGAGCAGCCAGCGACCGTCCCGGCGCAGTCCGGGGCTCGGGTCCCGGTCCGCCCAGCCGAACCGGCGGGCACCCTCCCGGAAGCAGGCGGGCAGGTTGCGGGTGCTGAACGGCAGCCCGGACACCGGACCCACGTCGGGCTCGTTCCGCAGGCGCAGCTCGATCGGGTCGATGCCGCACTTCTCCGCGAGTTCGTCGAGCGCCGACTCCAGCGCGAACGACCCCGGCGCCTCACCGGGAGCACGCATGAACGTCGGCGTCGGCACATCGAGCCGTACGACCCGGTTGGCGGTGTGATGGGCGGGCGCGTCGTACATGACCCGAGCCACGCCGGCGCTCGCCTCGATGAACTCGTGCACGGTCGAGGTCCGGCTCAGGGAGCTGTGCTCGAGCGCACGCAGTCGTCCGTCGGGGTCGGCGCCGAGCCGGATGCGCTGGACGGTGGGGCTGCGGTATCCGGCGAGCGAGAACATCTGACGGCGTGTCATGACGACGCGGACGGGGCGTGCCAGGACGGTCGCCGCCATTACGGCGGCCACCTGGTGCGCGCGGAGACCCTTGCTTCCGAAGCCGCCGCCGACGTGCTCGGACCGCACCCGCACGGACGAGGCGTCGAGCGAGAACATCTTCGCGAGTTCGTCCGCGACCCACACCGTGCCCTGGTTGGAGTCCACCACCTCCAGCCGGCCGTCGTCCCACAGGGCTGTCGCCGCGTGGGGTTCCATCGGGTTGTGGTGCTCCTCCGGAGTGGAGTACTCGGCGTCCAAAACCACGGCGGAGGAGGCGAGTTCGGCCTGGAGGTCGCCCTTCTCGGTCACCGCCGGGCCGCCCGGTCCTGGCATCGTGTACGCGTCCGGGTGCCCGGCGGAGAAGGTGACGTCGTGCGGTTCCTCCTCGTAGTGGACCACCAGTGCTTCCGCCGCCTCCCTGGCCTGCTCGGAGGTCTCGGCTACGACCAGCGCCACCGGCCAGCCCGCGTGCGGCACCCGGTCGTGCTGGAACACGGCGGCGGTCGGGTCCGGCGGCATCCCGAGCATGCCCACGTAGTCGATGTCGACGCGCGGGGCGTTCCCGTGATGCAGGACGGTCAGGACGCCCGGCATCTCCAGGACCGGGGCGGTCTCCATCGACCGGACGCGGCCGCGAGTGACCGTCGACAGCACGAGCCATCCGTGGGCCAGTTCGGCGAAGGGGATCTCTCCCGCGTAGCGGGCCGCTCCGGTGACCTTGTCGCGGCCCTCCACACGGGTGTGTGCGGTTCCGACGGCGTTCTTCGTCGCGGTGGCCCCGGTCGTGGTCGTGGTCATCGGGAGGCCTCCTCGGCGAGTTCGCTCAGCACGGCGACGGTGAGATTGCGCATCAGTGTCACCTTGTATCCGTTGTGCGGCAGCGGCCTGGCGGCCGCGAGTTCAGCGTCTGCGGCCGCGGCGAAGGCCGCGGCGTCGGCCGGCCCGCCGGTCAGGGCCTGTTCGGCCGTACGGGCCCGCCAGGGCCGGGACGCGACCGCCCCGAACGCGAGGCGCACCTCCTGTACGACGCCGTCCCGCACGTCGAGCGCGGCAGCCACCGAACCGATCGCGAAGGCGTACGAGGCCCGCTCGCGCACCTTGCGGTAGCGCGAGTTGGCACTCACCGGAGCGGGCGGAAGGGTGACGCCGGTGATGAGCGCACCCGGTGGAAGGGCTGTCTCCAGGTGCGGTGTGTCACCCACCGGGAGATAGAAGTCGGTGAGGGGCAACTGGCCTTTCCCGTCCGCTGTTTCGTACGAGACGACGGCGTCGAAGGCCGTCAGCGCGACCCCCAGATCGGAAGGGTGGGTCGCCACGCAGTGGTCGGAAGCACCCAGCACCGCGTGGTTGTGGTGCTCACCCTTGATCGCGGGGCAACCGCTGCCGGGGACGCGTTTGTTGCAGGGCTTGGTGACGTCCGCGAAGTAGCCGCAGCGGGTGCGCTGCAACAGGTTGCCGCCGACGGTCGCCATGTTGCGCAGCTGCCCGGAGGCGCCGGCCAGTACCGCCTGGCTCAGGGCGGGGTAGCGGCTGCGGACGGCGGAGTGCGCCGCGAGGTCGCTGTTGGTGACGGTCGCGCCGATGCGCAGCCCGCCGTCCTCGGTAGACTCGACGGCATCCAGCGGGAGTTCGCGTATGTCGACGAGGCGGCCGGGCCGTTCCACGCCCGTCTTCATCAGATCGACGAGATTGGTTCCTCCGCCGAGGAACCGGGCGTCCGGGTCGGCGTCGAGCAGGGCGAGGGCGCCGGGGACGTCGACAGCGCGCTCGTATCGGAACTCCTTCATGCCGACGCCCCTTCCTGCTGTGCGGGTCGCGTGTCCTTCGCGGTCCGGTCGCCGTCCGCTGCGCGGGCGTTTCGGGCGTCGGCCTCGGCGGCACGGGCGACCGCCTGCACGATCGACACGTACGCGCCGCAGCGGCACAGGTTGCCACTCATGCGTTCTCGTATCTCTTCGGGGGTCAGCGGCGGTGGCCCCGCTTCGGGACGTACGTCGTCGGTGACGGCGCTCGGCCAGCCGGCGGCGTGTTCCTCGATGACGGCGACGGCCGAACAGATCTGGCCAGGCGTGCAGTATCCGCACTGATAACCGTCGAGATCGAGGAACGCCTGCTGCACGGGGTGCAGTTGCTCACCCTCGGCGATGCCTTCGATGGTGGTGATCTCCCGGCCTTCGGCCGCCACCGCCAGTTGCAGGCAGGCGACGGCCCGGCGTTTGTCGACGAGGACGGTACAGGCCCCGCACTGACCCTGGTCGCAGCCCTTCTTCGTGCCGGTCAGATCGAGGCGCTCACGCAGTGCGTCGAGCAGGGTGGTGCGGTGGTCGACGGTCAGCGTGTGCTTCTCGCCGTTGATGTTCAGGGTGACGGCGCTGTACGTCGACGAAGGTGCTGGGGCCATGATCAGCCTTCTTTCGCAATCCGGACCACCTCGCGGAGACGGTCCGGCAGCAGAGGAAACGGAAGACGCTAAGACGTGTGAGGGATCTGAGATGTGTCAGCGGCTGTGGGGGAGGCCACGCCGCGTGGAGCGAGGGCCGGCCGGAAGCAGGGAGGATGCGGTGGGGAAGGCCGGTGCCGACCGTCACCGGCTGTCCCTGCCGGCCGCCCACCCGCTAGGGTGAGCCTAACCGGACAGCTGTCCGCTCACCTGGAAACGTAGTGGACAGTTGTCCGCTTAGCAAGGACAGGTTTCGGCCACGGGACCAGGAGGAGGACGAGTGCAGCAGAAGAAGGACGCACCGCTGCGCTCGGACGCGCAACGGAACCGCGAGCGGATCCTGGAAGTGGCCCTGGCCGAGCTGACGCGCTGTGCGGACGTCCCCCTCAGCGTGATCGCCAAGAAGGCGGGCGTCGGGCAGGGCACGTTCTACCGCAACTTCCCCAGCCGCGAGGCTCTCGTCCTGGAGATCTACCGGCACGAGATGCGGCAGGTCGCCGACGCCGCCACCGAGTTGCTCGAAACGCATGAGCCCGTCCGGGCCTTGCGCGAGTGGATGGATCACCTCGCCCGGTTCGCCATGACCAAGGCCGGCCTGGCGGACGCGATCCGCCAGGCCACCAGCGCGCCGGGCGGCCCGGCGAAGCCGGGACACACCCCCGTGACCTCCGCGGCGGAGCTCCTGCTGCGCACCAACGAGGAGGCCGGCACGATCCGCCCGGGAGTGACCGGGGACGACTTCGTCCTCGCGATCGCCGGTCTGTGGCAGCTCGACCCCCACGGAGACTGGCAACCGCGCGCCCGCCGCCTTCTCGACCTCGTCATGGACGGACTGCGCGCGGGGGCCTCCGGCCGCCGGGAGAGCTGAGACGGGACCCGAAGGGGGCGGCCTGGGGCTCGCCGGCCGACAGGACAAGACGCGGGGAGGCTCGGCGCGTGCGCTCCGCTGAAACGCAGACCCGTCAGGCGAACCAGTGGGGGGAGCCGGATCCGAGCTGGCGGGGAGGGGAAGTCGGGGGCGACGCGGCGGGGAGCCCGGGCAGGTGGCGGTCGGACGCGGGTTCCGAGTGGAGGATCCACTCGAGTTCGCGCTGGATCCGGCGGGCCTCGGTACGGACCTGCAGGGGTATGTCGCCGCGTTCGGAGATCAGCTGGGCGTAGATCGGTGCGTCGTGCACGAGTGGTGCTTCTCCTCGAATTGGATGCCTGGCGTGGCTTCAACTGTAAGGCTGCCGCGCAGAAGTGGCGGTCAGCCTCCCCGTTCGGCCGGATCCGGAGGCTGCGTGTCCGAGGATGTGCACAGCGCCCTGACCAAGTGGGGAGACAGCTCCGCCGGCTTACTCGCGGACCGGAGCGTCCACCGCGGGCTGGGTCCCGCCACTGTCCGCGCCCAGGCCCGCGAGCAGGCGCAGTCCGTCCTCGGCGGGGCTGCCGGGGGCCGCGGACAGCACCAACAGCTCCATACCTGATTCGTCGGGCAGCGCGAAGTTCTCCTGGTGCAGTTCCAGCAGTCCGACCAGCGGATGCCGGTACGCCTTGCGTCCATGCGTGCGGGCGCGCACGTCCGCACGGGCCCAGAGGCGGCGGAAGCGCTCGCTGCCCATCGCCAACTCGCCGATGAGCGAGGCCAGGCGGGGATCCTCGGGGTACTTGCCGGCGGCCAGCCGCAGGTGCCCGACCACGTCGAGGGTGCACTTGTCCCAGTCCGCGTAGAGGCCGCGCTCGTCCTCCTCGAGGAAGATGTGCCGGGCGGTGTTCAGGCCCGGCACCGGCCGGCCGTAGAGGAGCCCGGCGAGGCGGTTCCCGGCGAGCACGTCCAGGCGGTGGTCCATGATCAGCGCGGGTGCGCCGGCTACCAGGCCGAGGATGCGCAGCAGCTCCGGCCGGACTCGCCCGCCCGGCGCCTTCGCGCGGCGCCGGCGCTGCCGAGCGAGCCGGTGGAGGTGCCCGCGTTCCGTCTCGTCGAGGCCGAGGACGCGGGCGAGGGCGTCGAGGACCTGCTCGGAGGGCTGGGTCGCGCGGCCCTGCTCCAGGCGTACGTAGTAGTCGACGCTGACTCCGGAGAGGTGCGCGACCTCCTCACGGCGCAGCCCCTGGACCCGGCGGCGGCTGTCGACGGGGATGCCCACGGCCGCCGGGTCGACTCGGGAGCGCCGGGTCCGCAGGAAGCCCGCAAGATCGTCCATGTCCCCAGTATGGCCTCGGCGGAGCCGGGGAAGGTGGTCCTGCCGATACCAGGAAGCCCGGTCCGACGGAAGCGCCGCCCCTGAACGCCGGACGCCGTGGTCCCCAGAATCGAGGGCACCCGATCCGAAGGAGTGCCCATGAACACGCTGCTCGTCTACGCCCACCCGGAGCCGACGTCGCTCAACGGCTCGCTGAAGGACCTCGCGTTGTCCACCCTGGAGGCCGCCGGGCACGAGGTACGGGTGAGCGATCTGTACGCGATGAACTGGAAGGCGGTCGTGGACGCCGCGGACTACGGGCCCAGCGCCTCAGGTCCGCTGAAGGTCGCCCGGGACTCGGGCCGGGCTTTCGACGCCGGGACGCTCACCCCGGACGTCCTCGCCGAACAGGCGAAGCTGCTGTGGGCCGACACGATCATCTTCCAGTTCCCGCTGTGGTGGTACACGATGCCCGCGATCCTCAAGGGCTGGGTGGACCGGGTGTTCACCCACCACTTCGCGTACGGCGTCGGCGAGCACAGCGCCACCAGGTACGGCGAGCGCTTCGGCGAAGGCACCCTCGCGGGCAGGAAGGCCCTGCTGTCGGTGACCGTCGGCGGCCCGGAGTCGCACTACGCCGCGCGCGGGATCAACGGCCCCATCGACGATCTGCTGTTCCCGATCCACCACGGCGTCCTCTACTACCCGGGCATCGAGGTGCTGCCGCCGTTCGTGCTGTACGGCGCCGACCGGCTGACCGACCAGGACTACCCGGATGTCGCGAAGGCCTGGAAGCAACGCCTGCTCACCCTGGAGTCGACCGAACCGATCCCGTTCCGCCGGCAGAACGCCGGTGACTACGAGATTCCCTCGCTGCACCTGAAGGAGGGGCTGGAGCCCGCCGGCCGCACGGGTTTCGGGCTGCATGTGCGCGGCTGACCGCCGACGCCGGACAGGGAGCCGGGGCGCGTCGAGGGTCATGGTGCCGCGCAACGTATCAGCAGGCGCTCACGCGAACGTCGGCTGATACGTCGGCGGATGCTGGTGTGCGGCGTCCGTCAGCCCAGCACCTTCACGGCCTGGTAGTACGTCCATGCCGTGCTGTCACAGGTGGTCTTCGTGGCGCCGCTGTACCGGGCGCAGACGCGCTTGAGGTCCTCGTAGAAGGCGCTGTCGACGCGGGGCTTGTTGGCGTTGAAGGTGCCGGCGGCCTTGTAGTTGCGGTAGCCGAAGTCGTGCCGCGCGCAGGAGGTGCTGAAGGGGAAGCCGAGGGGGTTGTCCGGCGAGGTGGAGCAGTAGTCGGTGGACCAGTCGAACCCGTAGGCCGTCCAGGCGGACTGGTTGGCCCGGGCGGCGGTCCAGGCGCTGTAGCTCGACGCGCTGGTCTGCGTCCAGCCGGAGAGCACTTGCGCCTTGTCGGCGGGTGCTGCGTCGGCGGTCGCGGCGCCGGCGATGACGGTAGTGACGGCCAGCGCCGAGGCGGCGAGTCCGGTGGCGAGTCTGCGGTGCATTCCCACACCTCCACGAGGCTGCGGCCCGCCTCTCGGGCCGCAGGTTCATGTCAAGATGATGTGCATCCCGACCACCCCTTCACGCCTCTGCCGCCCCACGGAATCGTGAACTCCACCCGCATTCGAGGAGAGGGCGAGTGGGGGGAGTGCGGGGCGGCGACTGCCATGGGACAACTGAGCCTCTGGTGAGGGACGTTGACCGAGTGCGTGTCATTACGCCGGTCCCGTGTGCGTCAACTCGCGTGATGGCAAGCGGCGTTTGTTGACCCAGCGGACTCAACCGGCCGCGCGGACGGCTGGTGATTGCACGTCAGTTGCCGGAAGGCGCACCTGGGGCGGCGTCAGGCCGCGTGCACGCCGTCCGCTAGCATCGCGGGTCATGACGAGGCGGGGGCGGCTCGGGGCCGTAGCGGGAGCGACAGTACTGGCGGCTGTGTGTGCCTCCGGTCCGGAGCCTGCGGAACTCATCCGCGCGAAGCCGGACCTTGGCCCCCTAACGGCCGACCGCTTCGACCACACACCGCAGGACTACCGGCGATTCCGGCAGGCCTCGGCGCTGCTGGTCCGCTCCATGGCCGGCCGCGGCCACCCGGACTTCCCGCTCGACCCCCGCTATCCTCACGATCCCTTCGTCGCCATCGCTGTCGGCACCGACTACGGTGTCCTCGACCTGGACGCAGCCCGCCGCTGGGGCTACGGCTGGGACCCGTCGAAGCACCTGGCCCTGCGGCCGAAAGGGCGCCGTATGACCGACGCCTAGTACGCGGACTGGCCGGCCTGCAACGCCGAGGCGGATCGACGGCTCATGCACGGCATCGACCGCAAGCGGAACTGGCTCTACGCAAGTACACGGACGATCGAGGTCGACAAGGCAGTCAAGAGCGATCCCCGTCTCCGCGCGGCCTGGGATGTGTGGTCTCGCTGTGTGGCAGGACAAGGATTCGCCCACTATCCCGACCCCGTCGCGGTCTGCACGGACGACGCCTGGAAACGGGGCAGCGACGGAAACACCCGCCATACGCGCGAAGAGCGGGCCACTGCCGTCGCCGACGTCACCTGCAAGCGCCGCCATCGCACGACCGAGATCTGGCACGCCGTGCGGGCGAAGAGGCAGGCCGCCGACATCGCACGGCATCGTGACCGATACGCGGCCGGGCTGCGAGCGCTACGGACGTACCGGGCCAACACCACCGAGGTGTTGCAGAGCCTCGGCACCAAGGGTGGTGAGGCGAGTTGAGCTCGCCGCAGCGCCCGGTACTACTGTCCCGGGCATGGTCGAACACGATGCTTTCAGCGCCACCCGCGAGGCCTACGACGCCGCTGCCGCCACCTATGTGCAGCTGTTCCGCGACTCGCTCCGTGACAGCCCTCTGGACCGTGCGGTTCTGGGGGCCTTCGCCGAAGCCGTACGAACGAGTGGGGACGGTCAGGTCGCGGACCTCGGGTGTGGGCCTGGTCATGTCACCGCCCACCTCGACGAGTTGGGGCTGACGGCGTTCGGGGTCGACGCCTCTCCTGTGATGATCGAGCTGGCACGGCAGGCCCATCCGGGCCTGCGGTTCGACGTGGGCTCGATGGCCGCGTTGAGCATCGCTGACGGCACACTGGGCGGCGTACTCTCCCGCTGGTCGATCATCCACACTCCGCCGCACGAACTTCCCGCCGTCCTCGCGGAGTTCCATCGTGTGCTGGCGCCGGACGGCCACCTTCTGATCTGCTTCTCGGCAAGCGACGACCCGTCTCACGCGACGCAGGCCTTCGATCACGCGGTCGCGCCGGCCTATCGGTGGTCGCCCGATCACCTCGCCGGGATGCTGCGCAGTTCCGGGCTGGCCGAGGTGGCCCGGATGATCCGTGAGCCCCAGCCCACCGACCGGCGGCAGTTCCGCGAGGTTCAGCTGCTCGCCCGCAAAGCGTAGGCATGCCGTCCGACCGGGCGCTGTCCGCATCCGAGACGTCGGCCGGAGAGCCGGCCGGATGAGATCGCGCCGCCCATGAAGCGTTCACATCGGGTGTGCCGAAGTGCCGCCCCCCACACAGGGTGGCGTCCTTCCGGCACCGGCACCGGCATCCACCAACGGATCACCACCGTTTGCGGCCCGCCCGCCCCAGCCGCTGAATGGACTCGTGCGGCGACACCCCCGGCGCGGGACGAGGCCGTGCCGCCCACCGGACGTTCCCACCGGGTGGCCGTCGCCGGGACCCTGCTGATGATCGCCGGCCTGTTCAGGTACGAGAAGGGCGTCAGCGATGAGGACGAGTACGGAAGACCACCACGCCGGGGGAGGGCGGCAACTCGTACGGCGGTGGCGCCAGACGGCGAAGACGCATCTCACTCCGGTGCAGCGGTCCCTGCTGATGACCTGGGTGTCTTTCGGAGTCACCTTCGGCACCGTCAGGGTCATCACCCACGGCATCCGCGGAGGCTGGCTGCCCTGGGGGAACATGTCCGTCGGCGGGGAGCACCTTCATCACTACAACTTCGGCATCGCCGCACTGACCGGCGTAGGCCTGATCGCCGTCCGCGGTGACGAGCGGGCCGTCGGACACCCGGTCGTCGCCACCGCCTACGGCTGCGGCACCGCGCTCATCTGCGACGAGTTCGCGCTGCTGCTCGATCTGCGCGACGTCTACTGGGGCGAGCGGGGACGCCTCAGCGTCGACGTCTCCCTGGGGGCGATGTCCGCGCTGGGCGCCTACCTGACGGCCAAGCCGTTCTGGCACGAGATCGTGAAGATCACCGGGGTCCACGTGGCGGCCGCGGCGAAGCGCAACGTCCGCGCCGTCACGTGACGCCGCGCGTCCGTCACGACCGGCCTGTGCGGCGAAGCCGTACACCCGTTGCGACGCCGGATTCCGTCCCGCGACCGCCTCGGCAGCGGGCCGCCGCGCGACAGCCCGCTCCGGGGAGCGGGGGCCCTGTGCGTGCTCAGACGCGCCGCCGTCGCCTCCGGCGTTCCTCCACGGTCATCGCTCCCCACACGCCGTCGCGTTCGCCGTTGCGCAGGGCCCAGGCGCCGCATGCCCTCACGACGGGACACCGGTGGCAGACCGCACGGGCCCGCTCGATCTGCTGCTGCGACAGGCCGTCCTCGCCGACCGGGAAGAAGAGTTCCGGATCCTCGGAACGGCAGGCGGCCAGCTCGCGCCAGTTCATGCATTGCCTCCCTTCCGGTCCGTCGCGCGGCCTGCGCCACCGCGTGGCAGCGGCCACCGGCCGTCGTGGGGAGAAGACACTGAGGGAACCATCGAAAACCTCCGCCGGTCTCTTCGCCCGCCCACCTTGGGGCAGGCGAGTGTCGCGGCACCTCACGGCACCGCGCGACCCGGCAGGGTGAAGAGAAATATATGCAATTTATCCCGTTTGGTCCATATCGCATGAGCTGCCGCGGCCGACCGTCCTCACCGTGCTCGAACGGCTCGGCGTGACTCCGCACGCCACTGCTTACAGCCGATGCGAGGGGCGGGCAGGGGTGCCCGGGCCGTCTCGCGCCGGATCGCGTCGGCGATCGCGTGCGCCTCGATGCCCGCCTGGCGAAGGACACCTGTGAGGGGATCGGTGTACCCGGCGAACTGCTGCGCTGCACCCTGCTGGGCCCACCTCCGCAACCGGCTGGCCCTGGTTCTGGCGGTCGCGTTCATCCCGGTCTGGATCGGCGTGGCACGCCTGTGCACCTCCGACCAATTGGTGCGCATCTGGCTGGACGCCGTCAACCCCCCGTGTTTGCCCGGGCCGGCCAGGTGGGCCAGGTGGCCAGCGCACTGGCGCCGTCACGCTGGTCGCAGGCTTCATCACCTTCACCGAGACCTTTCAGTCCCGGCAGATGGACCTCAGACTGCTACTGGCCGGCTACCCCCGGTTGCCGATGCTGCTGGCTGGCTGCCGTCGCGCTCACCGCCGCCGTGCTGGCCTGCTACACCACGACCCTGCTGTGGATCTCCCTGCCCGTACGCCACGCAGGCCCCCTGGCGGTGGCCCTCGCAGGCGCCGGCCTCGCCTACGGCGGCATCGGTCTCCAGCTCGGCTCGCTGGTCCGGGGAGAGCTGGAGGGCTTCTTCCTCATCATCATGCTCAGTCTGGTGGACACCGGCCTGCAGAATCCCGTGTTCAACACGCTCATGGATGTGGCGGGCGTGTCCGCGCTTCCTCTGTACGGCGTGAACCAACTGGCGCTGAGCTCAGCCCTCACCCCACACATCCCCTGGTCACACGGCCTGCTCTCCCTCACCTGGTCCGCGGCGACCGGCGCCCTGGCACTACTCGTCCTGCACACCCACCGCCCTTCCGGAAGACGGCCGGTGCCCTTCCGCTGATCGTCATCACCTCCAGCAGGCGTGGGGGAGATGACCCGGTGGTCGAGGCCGGTGTCATACCCCTAGTACCTGAGAGTTACCTCCAAGGACACCTCCCCAGGGGGTCGCGGGCGACGGCCCGTGATCCTTAACTTCCTTTCCAGCGACGCCCGATGGCCGGGGGGAGCGGCCGGGGAGGCGCGGGGCGATGGGGGTCGGAGCGGGGTGGTTCGCCGTACGAGGGCGCGGCAGGCGTGCAGGGGGCGGAACGGGCGGTGCAGCGGGCCGGCGGGGAGGTGGCGGGCCGGAGCGTGACGGCGGAGCGCCGCGCGGACCTGGACCGGTGCGGGAGGGCGCACCGGCCCGTGACAGCACAACGGTCCGCGCCCGGCGTCGGATCCGTGCCCTGCTGGCCGTCCTGGTCACCGCGGCCGTCGTCGTGCCGCTCACGGCCGCGGTCCGGCCGAGCATCCCCGCCCCGGCCCCCGCCGGCCTCGCACCGGTGACGGCGTCGACCCTGGAGGAGGCGTACGCGGCCAACCGGGCCAACGCCGCGCTGGCGGCCCGCATGGCGGCCGGCCACGGGGACCGGCACCGCGCCTCGGCCGATCGTGTGCTCGCGCTGCCCTCCCGCAGACTTCTGTCCTTCGACGGCCGCGGTTCCGGCCGGGCGGTCGAAGTGTTCGGCGACCTGCCCCACGCCCGCCACGTCGCCGTGCTCGTGCCCGGCTCGGACACCTCGCTGGACACCTACGAGCGGCTCCACGCCGCCGCGGTGTCCCTCCGCAGGGCACTCGCCGGGCAGGGACCGGCCGGCACCGGCACCGCGGTGATCGCCTGGCTCGGCTACACCACTCCGGGCACGGTCAGCACCACCGCGCTCACCCCCGACCGGGCCGACGAAGCAGCCCCGGACCTACGGGATCTCGTGAGCACCACCCGCCGCATCACCGGGCCGGACACCCGCATCACGCTCCTGTGCCATTCGTACGGCTCGGTCGTGTGCGGGCGGGCCGCCGACCGTCTGGACGTGGCGGAGCTGGTCCTCCTCGCCAGTCCTGGTACGGGCAGGGACTCGGCGGCGGACCTGGGGACCCGGGCGCGGGTGTGGGCGGCCCGCGGCGGCGGCGACTGGGTCGCGGAGGTCCCGCATGCCGACGTCGGCCTGTTCGGCACGACGCTCGGCTTCGGCAGGGACCCGCTGTCCCCGGCCTTCGGTGCCCGGGTGTTCCCCGCCGGAGACGGCGGACACAGCGACTACTTCCAACCGGGATCGATCTGTCTGGCCAACCTCGTCCGGATCGTCCTCGGCCGGACGGGGGAGGTCACCCGTGGCTGAGAAGACCGCCGGCCACCCGGTGCGGCGGCGCCTCCTCCCGTCCTCCTCCGGCATCCGGGCGGCGGCCGGCCGGCTGGACGCGGCCACCCCGCCCGGCCGGGACCGGGCCGTCGACGCCCTGCGTGCCCTGGCCATCCTCGGCGTCGTACTCGGCCACTGGCTGGTGACCGCGCTCGTCGCCGACGGCGGCGCCCTGCGCGCCGCGAGCCCGCTGGGCCACATGCCCTGGCTGGCCCCGGTGTCCTGGCTGTTCCAGACACTCGCGGTGTTCTTCATGGTGGGCGGCCACGTGGCGACGAGAAGCCACGCCTCGGCCCGGGCGGCCGGCGGGACGTACGGCCGCTGGCTGCGGACCCGTCTGGCCCGCCTGTTCCTGCCGGTGCTCGCCATGACGACCGTGTGGACGGCGGCCTCGACGTGTCTGCTGCTCGGCGGCGCGTCCTTCGCCACCGTGCACACGGTGGCGAAGCTGGCGCTGTCACCGCTGTGGTTCCTGCTGGTGTTCGCGGGCCTCACCGCGGTGACCCCGCTGCTGGCCCGCCTCAACCCGCTGTGGCCGCTGGCCGTGACCCTCCATGTGGACCTCGTCCGCTTCGGTCTGGGCGGCCCGTCCTGGCTCGGCTGGGTGAACGTGGCGGCGGGCTGGCTCGTGCCGTACACGCTGGGCGCGGCCTGGACGCGCGGTGAACTGGAGGGCAGGCGTGCCGGCTGGATCCTGTGCGGGGCGGGGACGGCGGCGACGGTGGTTCTCGTGGCCTGGGCAGGCTATCCGGCGTCGATGGTCGGCGTGCCCGGCGCGGCGGTGTCCAACCTCGACCCGCCGACGCTCGCGGCGGTCACCTTCGGACTGGCCCAGTGCGGCGTGGCCCTGCTGCTGCGCGACCGGCTGCGGCGGAGCATGAGCAGACCGCTGGTCTGGGCGGCAGTGGCCCTGGTGAACCTGTCCGCGATGACGGTGTTCCTCTGGCACCAGACCGCCCTCATGGCCACCACGGCCACCGGCCTCCTGGCGGGCCGCCTGCCCGGCCTGCACACGGTGCCCGACGACCTGGACTGGGTGGGCGCCCGGCTGCTCTGGCTGCCGGTCTTCGCCGCGGTGCTGACGGTGTGCTGGGCGGCGTTCCACGGCTTCGAGAGCCGTGGCAAGCAACCCCCGAGGCCGGGTGCGACCGGGTCGCGGGTCGTCCGTGTCGGAGGCCTGCGGGAGAACCCGGAGCTGCGGGAGGCCGGCCGTGCTTAGGGTGGGGCGGATGAACGGAGTGGAGGTGCGCCTGTCCCGCCTGCTGCGCTTGCTGCGCGACGACTTGTGGACGGTCCGCGCGGCTCCGCTGCCGCCCTCGGTGTGGCTGCGCTGGCTGCCGCACGGCCTGGTCTGCCTGGTGGCGTTCGGCTCCGCGGTCGCCAACGTCGACTTTCTGGTCGACAGTTACCGCCTCGACGCCCAGTTCGGCGTGCTGTGCGCGGTGTTGCAGGGCCTCACGGTGGCACTGGCCCTGTGGCGTCCGATACCGGCGTGGTGGATGTCGCTGGTCATCACGGTCGTCACCGCCCTGACCGCCCGGCCTCTCCTGTTCCACGATGCGCACCCGGGCGGCCCGAGTTGGCCGTGGGGGCCGCCCGGACTGACCGCGCACTGCATGATCCTGCTGCTGCTCTCGCTGCGGCTGCCCACCCGGGTGTCGGCCGAGGCGCTCGCACTGACCGCGCTGGCCACCTACGTCGTCCAAGGAGTGATCGGCGGCGCGAACTACGAGCCGTCCGGCGTGGTGGCGGTGTCCCTGTTCACCGCAGTCGTCCTTCTCGGCACCGCCCTGCGCGGCCGCCGTGAGGCCCGCCACCAACTCGTCGAGCAGACCGGCATCACCGCCGAGGAACGCGCCCGCCGCACCCTGCTGGAGGAGCGCAACCGCATCGCGCGCGAACTGCACGACGTGGTCGCACACCACATGTCGGTGATCTCCATCCAGGCGCAGGTGGCCCCGCACCTGGTACAGAACCCGTCCGAGGAACTGAGGGAGAACCTGGAGGGCATCCGGCAGAACGCCCTGGAGGCGCTCACCGAACTGCGCCGGGTCCTCGGCGTGCTGCGCTCCGAGAACCCCGGGGACCCGTACGGCCTCGGCGCGACCGGCACCGGAACCGCCCCGGACGCGCCACAGCCCACGCTCGACCGGCTCGGCGCACTGATCGACAACACCCGTGCCGCCGGGCTCGAGGTCGTCGCCGAGACACGCGGCGAGCCGTCGGTCTATCCGCCGGGCGTGCAGTTGTCGGCCTACCGGATCGTGCAGGAGGCGCTGAGCAACGCGCTGCGGCACGCGCCCGGTTCCCAGGTGCGGGTCGGTGTCACCCACGACGCGCGGGGCCTGCACCTGGAGGTCACCAACTCCCGCCCGAGCGGGCCGTCCCGGTCCTCACCCGGCGCGGGGCACGGGTTGCTCGGCATGCGGGAGCGGGCCGTGATGCTGGGCGGCCATGTCGCCGCGCACCCGACGCTGCACGGCGGCTTCACCGTGTCGGCGTTCCTTCCGAAGGACGGCACCGCCCTCCCCGCCCCCGAAAGCAGCGACCCTCCCGCCGGCCTCGCACGCGTCTTTCCCGAGCCCGGTCCGAAGCGGCAGTGACCGCATCACCGACGGCACCCACGTGCGCAGTCACGGCAGGATCCACGGCCGTACCCACCACAGGACGTAGGACCGGCCCCCGACAGGAGAAGTGACCAGATGACGAGCGGCACCATCCGCGTACTGATCGCCGACGACCAGCAGATGGTCCGGCAGGGTTTCACCGTGCTGCTCAACGCCCACCCGGGCATCGAGGTGATCGGGCAGGCGGTCGACGGACTGGACGCCGTGACGCAGGTCGCCGAACTGTCCCCGGACGTCGTCCTGATGGACATCCGCATGCCCGAACTGGGCGGCATCGAGGCCACCCGTCGCATCACCGTCGCCACCCCCGACGTCAGGGTGCTGGTGCTCACCACCTTCGACCTCGACGAGTACGTGTACGAGGCGCTGCGCGCCGGGGCGTCCGGGTTCCTGCTCAAGGACGCCTCCGCCGACCAACTCGCCGAGGCCGTGCGGATCGTCGCGGCCGGTGACGCCCTGCTGGCGCCCGGCATCACCCGCAAGCTGATCGCCGAGTTCTCCCGGCTGAACGACACCCCGCGAGCCCCGCTGAAGGAGCGCGTCGGCGACCTCACCGAGCGCGAGACGCAGGTCCTGACACTCATCGCGCAGGGCCTGTCCAATGCGGAAATCGCCCGGCACCTCGTCGTGGCCGAGCAGACCGTGAAGACACACGTCGGCCGCATCCTGCTCAAGCTGGGACTGCGGGACCGCACTCAGGCGGCGGTGTTCGCGTACGAGTCGGCGCTGGTGAGACCCACGGGTTACTGACCAGCCGGGCGGCTGACCAGCCGGGCGCTGCGACCGGCCCGGTCGGGCGGTCGGGCGCCGGGCAGCCAGGCACCCGCGCGGTTGGGCAATCAGGCCGTCAGCGCCGCAAGCTCCGCGTTGGCCCGCGCGTTGACCAGAGCGAGGACACGGCCTGTGGCGGCAAGGTCCGCGGCGGGTATGCCGCCCCAGACGCGGGCGCTGAGGGGAGCGGTCTCCGCGCCGACGGCGGCGACCAGGTCGCGCCCTGCATCTGTGGGGCGAAGGTACGCACCGTCCGCGACGAGCAGTTGCTTGGCCAGCAGTTCGTCGAGAGTGGCGCGGATGCCGGCGTGGTCGGCCTTGAGGGAACCGTGGACCCGGGCGACGAGATCGTCCGGCGTCAGCGGGGCGTCGGCGGTGAGGGCGGCGCGCAGGGCGATCTGCTGCTCGAAGGTGATGCCGTGCCGGGCCAGGACGTGCTCCAGGACACCGCGGGCGGCGTAGTGGGCCAGAGCGAGGGCGCGGGCGTCGGCGACGGGTTCGGCGGTGGTGGATGCGGCGGTGGTCATGGTGTTGTCCCCTTGGTGCTCTCGTCGTTGGTGCTCTCGTCGTTCGGCAGGAATGCCGTGAGGGGTGCGTCGAGCAGGGCCGTCAGCTCCTCGGTGAACGCGCGCGTCCGCGGGGTGTCGAGGCCGCCGAGTGGCTCCAGCAACTGCTGAAGCAGTTCCTGGACCGCGGGGATGGCCTGCCGTGTGACGGCCTGCCCCTCCTTGGTGAGGGCGAGTTGTACGGCGCGGGGGTCGCGGGGGTCGCGGGTGCGCTCGATCAGACCGGACGACTCCAGGGTGCGCGCCAGCTTCGACACGTACAGGGCCTCCAGGCCGGTGTGGTCGGCGAGTCGGCGCTGGCTGGGTCGCTCGCCGGCGCGCTGCATGCCGTACAGCGACGCCACCAGTGAGTACTGCGCGTGGGTGAGGCCCAGCGGCGCCACCGCGCGATCGACCGCGACGCGCCATTTGTTGGCGAGCCGCCATACCAGGAAGCCGGGCGTGGGGTCCGGCAGCACCTTGCTCATAGCGAATACAGTACATGGCTACTATGTCCATGACTATGATTTTCTGCCGGGTGTGCGAGCGCACTCCGAACCTGGCACGGACGACTCGGTCCTGGGCCGCCTGTCGCGGGAGGGTCCTCTCTCGTCGGTCGGTTCAGAGGACGTCGTAGGTCAAGTGCGTCGCCGTCGATGTCGAGGTCACGCTCCGCTGCACGAGCGTGCGTGGCGCCCCGCCGGTGAACAACGGCGTCCCGGCGCCCAGCACGACCGGGGCGAGGTGCAGTGTCAGCGTGTCCACCAGTCCGGCGTCGAGTGCCGAACCGATCGTGGCACCGCCACCCATGAGGACGACGTCGAGATTCCTGCCGCTCTGCGACGACGACGCCTCGGCGCGCTCGCGTGCCGCCGCGACGGCGTCGGGCAGGCCGGTGCTGACGAACGTCCAGTCGAGTTCGGTGAGCCGCACCGACCCCGGCGGCGAGCTCGTCACGACGACGAACGCGGGCCTGCCGACCTGGTCGGCGCCGTAGCCGACCTTGTCGTCCCAGCCGTTCGGCCCGTCGACCACGTCGAAGAGGTGACGGCCGAGGACGACGGCACCCGAGCGTGCGGTGCCCTCGCGCAGATACCGGCGGTCGTCAGGATCGTCGGAGAACGCCCAGGTGTGCAGGGCTTCACCACCGGTGCCCAGACCGTTGTCCGGGCCGGGGTCGGGCCCGGTGACGAAGCCGTCGAGAGAGACCGAGATGTCAGCGTTGATTCGAGTCATACCAGTGCAGACCCGATCGGCCGGCCGGACTAATCGTTCACCGCACCCACGCCGACGCCACCCGAATGGCAGCTGATCACCAGCCAGGCACGTCAGGCGGCCGTGTCGAGTACTTCCAGTACTTCCAGTGGCCTGTACGGCGCTGGTGACCCCTGTGTGACGGGTTCCGGGGCGGCCCGCCGGACGGGGAGCGGGCGGTCAAAGGCGGCAGTGCTCGGTGGAGGTGTTCCCGGTGCCGGGTGTGGTCTCCTCTCGCCCCGGTGGCCCGGCAAGGCCTGCGGCACGGTGAGCAGGCGGCCGTGGGGGCTCGCTCGGGTGCCCGGCATCCGTTCGGGTCAGTCGGGATAGCGGCCGGTGAAGGCTGCGACGACGCTGGGGTGGTACTCGACATTCCCGTCGGCACCCCGTCCCCAGTTCCAAGGAGCACTGTCATGTCCGATCGCAACACCCTCATCCGCAGCCTGCACGATGTGGGTCTGGCAGCCTGGTTCGGCGGCTCCCTCATGGGCGCGGTCGGTCTCAACGGGGCAGCACAGGATGTGAGCGAGACGGCCCAGGCCAGGGCGCGGATCGCCTCATCCGGCTGGGCGAAGTGGACACCCGTCAACGCTGCGGCCATCGGCGCGCACCTGTTCGGCGGCGGGGGGCTGCTCGCGGTGAACGCTCACCGCGTCGCCACTCAGAAGGGGGTCGGGGCCTCCACCGCGGTCAAGACCGCCGTCACCGTCGCGGCTCTCGCCGCCACTGCCTACGCCCGTGTCCTGGGCAAGAAGGTCGAGCTCGCTTCTTCCCCCGACCCGGAGGACGCCGAGAAGGCTGCCCAGCACCCCATCGACATCGACTCGGCCCAGCGGCAGCTGGCCTGCGCGCAGTGGGCGGTGCCCGCGCTGACCGGATGCCTGGTCGTGCTCAACGCCCTGCACGGTGAGCAGCAGCGTCCCGAGGAGCAGATGTCCGGCATGTGGGAGCGGGCCCGCTCCGCCGCCACCCCCTTCATCCCGCAGCGCGCTTGAGAGCTCTGCTCACGCCGATCCAGGCCGGCCAACTCGAAATCAACCTCCCGCTGTCTCCAGCACCGAACTCAGGCCGTCGAAGGCGGTCGCCGAGGACTGACCCCCGGTCCCGGGTGGCCGGCGGACCGGCGGTAGCACCGCTTTGGGTTGCGCGAGCTGAAGTGGCCGCCGAACTACGCAGGCACCGGCCGGTGGAAGCGGAGTCCGAACCACCGGCCGGCCGCCGCGACCGGCTGTGGCGGACGCAGTCGGCACCGCTGGAGTGGCTTGCATCAGCCGGGCTTGCTGCCGCTGGACTTGCTGCGACTGGGCTCGCCCTCGGCCCGGGGCTGGGGGGCTGTTTCTGCTGTTCGCTCCGGTTCGGGTTCGGGGGTGTGCTCGCGCTGGAAGTTGGGCGGGGTGGTGGGGGGATTGGTGGGTAGGTTCTGTGTATGGCTGACGTGGTGGATTCTGATGAGTTGTTGCGTCGGGTTCAGCGAGCGCGGGATTGGGCTGCCGGCGAGGAGGAGCGCTGGAGGGCCCGGGCCGGGACCGGCCGCTCCGAAGGCCGTGAGGCGAGCGGCGCGGGGGAGGCAGCCGTCTTCGCCTCGGCCTACGAGGCGGTCCGCAGGGTCCTGGACGAGGTTGTCACGCCGGGAAGCAACGATCCCGGCTAGGGCCTGTCGTTTGGATCAGGCTGGCTGTGACCGACGGTTCGTCCTGACCGACCCGAGCGGGGTCTGGCGCGTGCAGCTGCAAGGCGGAGGAGGGAGTCGACGCGGAGCGTCGGCGACCGACGACAACGCCGCAGATGTGCGTGCCAGACCCCGCGACGCCGGCGTGATCCAAACGACAGGCCCTAGAAGCTGTCACATGATCCACTGGACAGCGGTAACCCTTGCTGGCCTCGGCCACCGGGGCCGCTTGGTCATCGGCCTGGAGGGCTGGCAGCGCTGGACGCGCGACCCGCGAGCCAGACCGCGATCCGCTCCTTGAACTCGCGGTTGACGTAGGGACTGTCGCGAAGAGTGACCTCTTCCAGGTACTGCAGGATGTTCTCCGAGCGGTCCGGGCGGCGCACCGCTAACACGTCGACGCCGATCTCGCCCGTCGAGGCGATGACACACACGCTGCCGTCGAGAGCCATCATGGCGAAGCCCGGGTGACCCGCGTGTATGCCGAGGAACGCCGATGCCGCGCCCCGGCCCATGATGTCCCAATGGTCCAGGAGCCGGACCCGCGTCCAGAGCGTCGGGGAGGCGCTGTCCCCGTGCAGGTTCTGCAGGGCGGCCGCGTGCGTACGGGTGCCCTTGGGAAGCTGGACGAGGAACTCACGCCGGTCATCGAGAAGACCTGAGGACACGGCGAGGTCGTACCAGTCCTCGTTGAGCCGCTCGACGAGCCGTGGGGTGTCGTACCGGTGGGAGAAGCTGCCGGTCACGTCCTCGGCACGGTATCCGACGACGAACGGCATCATGCCGTCCGGAACGGCGTCCGGGATCACCTCGAGGCCGGCCCGCCGCAGCGGTCGGTACACCTTACGGTCGCGCTCCTGGATACCCATCGGTCACTGTTCTACCAGGCCGGCGCGCCAAGAATCCCCCGGCCCCGGGTTTCCCCGTTTCCCGACCTCTCGGATCGGAACCAGGAGTTCGGGAACGGCCGCATGATCGGCCGGGCAGGACCTGGATGGGCGCGGGGCCGCTGGGGGGTGCGTTGTCAGTGGCGGGTGGGAGGGTGGTGGGTGTGGATGAGGATGAGTTCTTGCGGGGGCGGGTGTATGGCGTTGATCAAGATGATGCCGTTTGGGGGCGGCGGCCGGGGCGGGAGTATGTGGAGTTGACGGGCGGTCCGCTGGACGGGTTGCTGCTGGATGTGACCGGGTGGCCGGGCGGGCGCCGGGGTGAGGTGGCGCTACCCACGGAGATCGGCCGTTACGGTCCTGGTGGTCGTGCCCTGTACGGGCCGAGGCCCGGTGACGACGGGCGTTTCGACTGGCTCGGCGACAGTCCCTGAGCTGTTTCTGTCGGTTTCCGTCGGTTCTTCTCGGTGAAGGCTGACTAGGCGAGCGGGCCGGGTTGACCATCTGCGGCGAAGAGTTGGGGCGGGGGTGGGCGAACGGGTCGGGTGGCACGTTCTGTTGCTGCATGATGGCGGTCAGCAACAAACGTCCCAGGGGGGATCATGTCCATCCGTGCCACTGCCGCGGTCGTCACCGCGATGCTCGCCTCCTTCACGCTTGCTCTTGTCGGCTGCAGCGCTGGCGGTAGGAGCGGTGGTGGTGGAGAGACGGGGTCCGGTAGGGCCGTGACGGTTACGGCTACGGCTACGGCTACGGATGCGACTGCGGCTGGGCAGACCCCCGCGCCCCGGAAGTCCGTGAACGCGGATGCGGGTGAGGGTGAGGGGCAGGGCAAGGCGCGTGTGCCGGGCGAGCCTGACGCCGCCACCCGGGCCCGGCTGATTCGGGCGTTGAGTGCGATCAGTCCTGCTCTGGTTGCTGACGAGGACAGGGCGGTGGCCAACGCGCGCAGCCAGTGTGCCGCTCTTGCTGGCGGGGGCGCTGCGGAGAGCGCGGCGAGGTCCCGCTTTTCCTCCCGTGTCCACAAGGTGACGCATGCCGAGGCCAGGAGGATCAACGCTTCGGTGTCGGCGGTGCTCTGCCACTGACACCGCTGCCGGGCCCGGCATCGCCCGCTCATGTCCGCCCGTCCGTCCTCGGTCGCGACTCGCTTTGCCGTGCTTCACGTGGACGGCGTCCGGGGTGGAGCTGGTGGCGGGGAGTGTCGTGGCCGGGTTACTATTGATCTTGAGCGCGCGCCGTACTGCGGTTGTCGTCTCTGCGTTGGTGGTCCAAGGAAAGACGCCCCACTTCCCGTGGGGAAATGCAGGTGCAAGGCCTGCCCGGCGCTCCACGAAGTCCCATCCCGGCTGTCCCGGGGTGGGACTTTTTTCATGCGAGTGGGTTTCCCTTTCCCGTACGTTCTGCCTGTCGCCGGATGGGGTGGGTGCGGCGTGCGAGGAGGAGGGCGGCGGCGAGGGTGACCGCGGCGGCGGCGACCGGGCTCGCGCGGCGGGCAGAAGGGGAGGTGAAGGGAGCGAGGTCGCGGAGCCGGTCGAAGGCGCTGAGGGGCAGGCCGCTCAACGCGTTCCCGGGAGAGCGCCGCGACACAGCGGGATGAGGGTGGGTGGGGGCGCTGGCTGGTGTTCCTGTTCGACGCGCGTGGTGAGGAGTTCGCCCTCGCTGTGGATGCGGCGCAGGAGGGGCCACAGCACGGTTTCCTCAGCGAAGGCGTGGCTGAAGACGAGCTGCACGATGTCCTTCCACAGGGCGGCCCGTTGGTCGGGCGTGGTGTGGGGCCGAGGTGTCCGACCGCGCGTGTGGAGCCCAGCGTTTCCGGTCTTTCATCCGGGGGTGCCACGTCCTGCCCTTGAGCCGGCGTAGGCGGCCGTACGCAGGCCGGCGAGGCGGCCCGTGGGGTGGAGCAGGGGCAGGTGGTGGGCGTAGGGGTCGAAGCCGGGGCTCTGCGCCGGTACCGGTGCGGGTGCCGGTCCTGGTGTGGGGGCGTTGAGCGTCAGTGTGGCGAAGGTGTGCCAGGGTTCGTTGCGGTCGGCGGCCCGTAGCGTGAAGCGGATCGTCCTCTGGTGGAGTGCGTCGGTGAGCGCGGTGATGGAGGTGCCTACTGGCGGGGTGGGGGACTGCGGGAACGCGGCGATGATCCGGGGCCGGTTGCCGAAACGGTAGGACAGCAGTGTGGAGTAGGGGCCGCCGACGGCGTTCATACGCATCCGGGGGAGGTGGCGTCCCAGGCGGCCGGCTCCGCTGGTGGTGAGGAGCAGATCCAGGGGCCGTCCGGGCCCTGCGGCGGCTTCCACGCGGACGGCCAGGCCCATAGCGTCGGGACATGAGCGGGGAAGGCCCGCTGCCCGTGACCAGCGCACCAGCGCTGTGTGGCGGGCCGGGGCGGCCAGCCAGGGCACGCCCCAGTGGGCGCTGTCGGCGGCGACGTCCACCGTGGCCGTGCACAGCAGGCCGGCGGGGTGCAGGGCCGGCGCCGAGCGGTGCGCGGCCACCAGCCGGGCGGCGCCGAACGCCCAGGTCTGCGTGCGGGACTTCTCGCCAGGTCCCGGGCCGGTTCCGGGTGCCGGCAGATCCGTGGCGGGCGATGTCTTCATGCTCGTCCTTGCGTCGGGCAGGGTCCCGCCCGATAGCCGGGCGGTTCGGCGGCTGTGGCGCCCGTCCCCGCTGAACGGCGACCTGGGGGTCAGTTGTCTACCTGTTGCTGCGTGAAGCTCCAGGCGTATTGAAGCCAGTCGGAGATGACGACCGCGCTGAGGCCTGCGGCGACCAGGCGGGTGGCGTGTGGTGCGGCGATGTATCCGCACATCAGGCTGGTGGCGGCCCAGGTCGAGGCGCAGAACGGGCAGGCGAGGAGTTCGCCGGTGGCTTGTCCCAGGGTTCCTTGCCGACGGGGTTCGTCCGCGACTTCGCTGCCGCCGGTTGCTTCCTGGCGGCGGGTGAAGGGTGCCCGCAGGAAGCTGGTGATTTTTCCTTTGGTCACGAGCCGGGAGATCTTGTAGGTGGCTGTGCCGAGTACCAGCAGGTCCCAGGGCGGGACGCCGGGGGGCAGGGGACGTCCTGTCCGGCGCAGTGTGAGGGCGGCGAGTCCTGTTGCCGTGGCGTAGACGCCTGCCAGGGCAGCGTAACCGCCGAGTGGGACGCTGCCGTCGGGCGCGTAGGGGCTGCTGTCCGGTGCGCTTTGAACGCTGTTCGCCGGCCGTGTGTGAGTGCAGGAGGGTGGGGTGTCGCCGTTCTCGTTCTCGTTGGTTGTGCCGAACACCATGGATTCCTCCCGACGTGCCCGGCCGGGGCCGGGTCTTCGTTCACTGACGCGTTCGTGTGCCCGCTCGTGGGCCGGTGTCTGCCGTCCGGTGTCCGCCGGCGGTACGGGCGGTGACTGCCAGGCGCCGAGTACCCCCGTTAGCGAGCTGAAGCAGCCTGCACGCCAGGAATTGATCCGATTCGCAGCAACAGCAGCGGGCAGCGGGCAGTGCCGAACATCCGTGCCCTATGCCGACGCCGCAGTCTGGGCCTGCAAGCCAGCCTGCGCGTGCGTCGATCTTCGGGCGTCCGCGCCAGCCTGCTGTTTTCGACCCTTCGTCCCAGCCTGCAGACCGTCCCGATTTCGGACGTCCGTTCCGGCCTTCCCCCTTCCGGCCCGCAGCTCGCACCCGTGCTCGGGTGTCCGTTCCGGCCCGCCACGCGCCGACCTTCGAACACCCGACCCCATCCGTCGGCCGTCCCGGTTCGGGTGTTCGTGGTGCCCGCTGTCGCCGTGTCGGCCCGTGGGTGGTCCCGCCGTCGTGCTGGCCGGCGGGAAAGGATGCCCGCAGGGGCGATTACGCGTCGGCGCGAATGTCGCACACCGACCTCCGCCTGACCGCCCGGAGGTCCGTCCGCCCCCGGCCACCGGCGCCGCTGATCGCCCCGCAGGCCGCGGGAGCGACGGCCGGGCTGCAACGCAAAGTTCGGCATCAGTTGCGTCCCGGCGTGTCGGCCTCGGGACGCCGCCCGCACCTCGGCCGCGTTCCACGGCGGCGTCACCGGGGGCACCGATTGGACTGGCGTCGCCGCCCCAGCACAGACCTCACGTAGCCCGGCTACTCGACGTCTTGGCACCGCTGTGCGAGACGCCGCGGTACCTCTGGTGCGGGTTACTGATTGCGGGTGCGGGGACCGTTGTACTGCTGGTCGGTGACCGGCTCGGCCCAGGTGGTCTCGGGGGTACCGTCGTCCAAGCCCTCCCACATGGCGATGTGCTCCATGAACCGGTCGGGGGCGGCGCCGTGCCAGTGTTCCTCGTTCGGCGGGCAGGCGACGGTCTCACCGGGGTGGGCCTCGAAAACCGTGCCGTTCCGCGTGCCGATCAGGGCGATGCCGGAGACGACGTGCAGGGTCTGGCCCAGGGCGTGGGAGTGCCAGTTGGTGCGGGCACCCGGGGAGAAACGGACCA
This sequence comes from Streptomyces sp. NPDC043867, assembly GCF_056435845.1. NCBI lineage: Bacteria > Bacillati > Actinomycetota > Actinomycetes > Kitasatosporales > Streptomycetaceae > Streptomyces > Streptomyces sp. NPDC043867. Next base: position 26,604 of record NZ_JBWKDS010000031.1, read on the forward strand.
GGTTGGCGCGCATCCGCGACGGCTCCTGGCCGGCCACGATGACGTCCCACCACACGTCGCCGGTGAACCAGTCGGCCGGGGCCTTGCTGCTGGACTGCTGCTTGACGAATTCCATGGTGTCTCCCACCTTACTTTCGTACGTCGGCTGTCTCTGACGGGCGACGTGGCCCCCTTCAGCGGGGAGGACGGCGCCGTCGACGAGACTCGCCCCGATGACGCGGTCCCAGTCGTCCTTCGCGAGGTCGGGCGCGGTCGGAGGTCGCTTCAGCGCTGGGACGGCGCCTGCGCGAGTTCGTCGTGTCGCACGTCAGGGCGAGCGCTGCTCCGGGCCACGATCCGGCCCTTGACGGAACGGCCGTGGACGGCGAGGGCGATCAGGGGCAGCAGCGCGAGGGCGGCGATCACGGTGCCGACCAGGGGCGGTCCGGTCAGGCCGAGGGAGGAGTCCAGGGCCGTACCGGCGATCAGCGAACCGGCGGCGATGCCGGTGTTGAAGGCGGAGGTGGTCAGCGCCGAGGTGAGGGTGGGAGCGTCGCCCGCGAAGCGCATGGCGAGGGCGGTGACCACCGGGTTGACGGTGAAGCCGGTCAGGCCCATGAGGAAGACGAGGAGGGTGGCTGTCACCGGGTTGCCGGACAGCGGGACGAGCAGGAGCAGTACCAGGGCGGTGGCTGCGGCGGCCGTGATGGTGGTGACCATCGGACGTCGGTCGCCCAGACGGCCGCCGGTGGTGGTGCCGCCCAGGGCGCCGACACCGAACGCGATCAGGACGAGCGGTACGGCCCCCGCGGGGATGCCTGCACGGTCGGTCAGCAGCGGGGTGATGTACGTGTACGTCGCCAGCACACCACCCATGATCAGCATCGCGGCGCCGAGCGCCAGCCACAGCCGGCCCTGACGCAGCGCACGGACCTCGGCCCGGACCGACACCTCGGCGCGCTGCTCCCGGGTGGGGATGAAGCGGCCGATGAACACGGCGGCGAGCCCGGAGAGGACAGCCAGGGCCCAGAAGGGGCCGCGCCAGCCGGTGAACTGGCCGGCGAAGGAGCCGATCGGCACGCCGACTACGTTGGCCAGGGTCAGGCCGCCGATCATGACGCCCGTGGCGCGGGTGGCGTTGCGCGGACCCGCGGCGGTGGTGGCCACGACGAAACCGACGGACCAGAACGCCCCGGTGGCCAGGGCCGTGACGACGCGGGCAACGAGGACGACCGTGAAGGACGCGCTGAGGGCGGCGACCAGATGTCCGAGGCAGAACACGGACAGGGCCAGGATCAGCGTGCGGCGCTGCGGCAGACGCAGGGTCGCCATGGCCATGGCCGGCGCGCCGATGATCATGCCGATGGCGAACGCGGTGATCAGCAGACCGGCGTGGGAGACGCTGACTCCGAGATCACCGGCCAGCTCCGGCAGCAGGCCGGCGACGACGAACTCGGTGGTCCCCATCAGGAACGTGCCGGCGGCGAGCACCCAGACGACGAAGGGAAGCCTGCCCGGTGTGGTCCCGGATGCGGAAGGCATACGTGTGGTCTCTCCTTGCGTGGAGGCGGGATCGGGGCCCCAGCTCGCGGGGCAACCCGTGCGGGGCGGGCGGCGGGGCGGGTCAGGGCGCGGCTTCGCTGGTTATCTCGTCGGCGCTTGCGAGCTGCTCGGTGCCGCCGTCAGCCATGTGCCCGAGGGGGACCGGGCCGACCGCGTAGGGGGCGTCGCGGTAGTAGGTGGCGAGCTGGTTCCACGGTGCGTAGTAGGCCAGGTCACCGGTCTTGGGGCCGGCGCCTTCGGGGGCGCCGGAAGTGGACAGCTTCCGCGGCAGGTCCGCGATCTTCTCGGCCTGGTGGAAGTCGCGCAGGGACAGGGTGAGGGGGAGCTGCGCGGCGAAGTCGCGGGCGGTGGCGCTGTCGTGCAGGGTGGCGGCGACGCGGTGGCCGTTGAGCGTGAGCCTGATGTTCATGGTGGTCCTCCTGCCGGGTGAGGTGGTGGTGGCGGCCGGGGCTGTCGAAGATCGCGACGCGGGCTCGGAAGGAGAGGAGGAAGGGGGGTCGTCGGTGCAGGCGGTGGGGAGCCCGAGGCCGTGGCCCGTGCCGACAGAGCCGAAGTCGTCGTGGCCGGTCCTGGTGTGAGCGGGTATGGATCCCGGTCCAGAACCGCATGGCCTGGCTGCGGCCCTGGAGCGAACGCGCGTGGTCAGGGCGTGAGGAGGGCTTTGATCGCGCGGCGCTCGTCCATCGCCTTGTAGCCTTCGGCGACCTGGTCCAGGGGGAGGGTGAGGTCGAAGACCTTGCCGGGGTTGATGCGGCCGCTCAGGACGCGGTCGATCAGGTCAGGCAGGTACCGGCGTACGGGAGCGGGGCCGCCGCGCAGGCCGACGTGGGAGAAGAACAGCTCCTCGCCGTCGATCGCGACCTCGTGCGGGACACCGACGAAGCCGACGTTGCCGCCGGGCCGGGCCGAGTGCAGGGCCTGCCGCATCGACTCGGCGGTGCCTACACACTCCAGCACGGAATCCGCGCCGATGCCGCCGGTGAGCTCCTTGACCCGGGCGACGCCCTCCTCACCGCGCTCGCTGACGATGTCGGTGGCACCGAACTCCTGGGCCAACTCCTGCCGGGAGGCGTGACGGCTCATCGCGATGATCCGCTCGGCGCCGAGTTCCTTCGCGGCGATGACACCGCACAGGCCGACAGCGCCGTCACCGACGACGACGGCCGTCGAGCCCGGCTTCACCTCGGCGGCCAGCGCGGCGTACCAGCCGGTGCCCATCACATCGGAGACGGCGAGCAGGCCGGGCACCATGGCGCCGTCCGGGTGCCCGTCGGTGGCGACGAGGGTGCCGTGGGCGTTGGGGATGCGGACGTAGTCGGCCTGGCAGGTGCTCATGAACTCGCGGCGCAGGCAGTTGGACTGCCAGCCGTTCTCACAGTTGACGCAGGTGTTGTCCGAGGTGGCGAAGGAGCCGACCACGAACTGGCCCGGCCTGACGTTGGTGACGTCGCTGCCGACCTCCTCGACGATGCCGACGTACTCGTGTCCCATCGGGTGCGGGTCGCCGATGGGTTCCGCGCCCCGGTAGGGCCACAGGTCCGAGCCACACACGCAGGTGGCGACCGTACGGATGACCGCATCGGTCGGCTGGAGGATCTTCGGGTCGGCGAGGCTCTCGAAGCGCACGTCGCCGGGGGCGTAGATGACTGCTCCGCGCATGGGGTGCTTCCTTCGGTGCGGGATCGGTGTACCGCAGCCGGTGGGCGTGCCCGGCTGCTAGACATCGAGCCTCACACGCGAGGGTGAGTGCGAAAAGCGGAGAAATGCATCCCGGGCGGGGGACATCCTGGGAGTGAATTCTCCCCCCTTCCCCAGGCGCGAGCGATGTCATCCTGGGAAGCATGAGCAGCAGCGTTCCTCTCAATGAGCTGGGAGAATTCCTCAAGAAGCGCCGCTCCGAGCTGAGCCCGCGCACGGTCGGCCTGCCCGAGACCGACCGGCCCCGCCGGGTGGCCGGGCTGCGCCGCGAGGAGGTCGCCCAGCTCGCCGGCATCAGCACCGACTACTACACCCGGCTCGAACAGGGCCGCATGCAGGCGTCCGCCCCCGTTCTCGACACACTCGCCGGGGTGCTCCACCTGGACGACGACGAGCGCGGATACCTCTTCCAGCTGGCGGGGAAGTCCACGCCCCGCATCCGGCGGCGCGGCCGGCAGAAGGTCCAGCCGCAACTGCAACGGGTCCTGGACGACCTGACCGCCACCCCGGCCGTCGTGCAGGGCCGGCGCGGGGACATCCTGGCCTGGAACGCGCTGGCCGCAGCCCTGGTCACCGACTTCTCCCGTATCCCGGAGAGGCACCGCAACTATCCCCGGATCCAGTTCACCGATCCGGCGATGCGCACCCTGTACGCCGACTGGGAGACCTCCGCGCAGATCTCCGTGGCCCAGCTGCGCATGGAGGCCGCGAAGTATCCCGAGGACCCCCGCCTGATCGAGCTGGTCGGCGAACTGTCCATGCGGGACGAACAGTTCGCCCGCTGGTGGGGCGATCACCGGGTCGCGGCCCGCACGGTGGGCACGAAGACCCTCAATCATCCCGTCGTCGGTGAACTGGTCCTGGACTGGGACACCCTCACCGCGAGCACCGATCCCGACCAGAACCTGACCGTCTGGACCGCCGAGCCCGGCTCTGCCACCCACGAACGGCTGCGCATCCTGGCCTCCTGGGCCGCCGAACAGCACCTGCCCGCGTCGCCACCACTCACCTGACTCGTTCGGCCGCGGCTACTTGCCCTCGTCTCGGATCGTTGGCCGGGTATCGGATGAGTCTCTGGCGTGGGTCGCGGGTTTGCTTCGCTCCGGACCCGGCGACAGGCTTTGCCAAACGGTCGACCACTTGTTTTTCCTGGTCAGGTAGCTTTCAGGGCATCCATTGATCTATATGTGCGGGCCCGTTTCGGCATGACCGGCCGGGTCCGTGAGGAGGGTGCGCCATGAGTGCGGTCGACCTTGCGGAGACGGCGGCCGGTCTGCCGGAGGCGTGGAGCTCTCGCGGGCTGGGCATGGTGGGGGCGGCCTGCGTGAAGGTACTGCGCATGGACGGGCTGCCGGTCGAGGAAGAGAGCCATGGAGCCGCCGAGGCTCTGCTGGTCCTCGATGGCCGGCTGGAGTTGGAGGTGGACGGCATGCCGGTGTCGGTGCGGGCGGGCGAGCTGTTCATGGTGGCGGCGGGGACTGCACACGCGGTCCGCCCCGGAAGCCGGGGCACGTTGGTGATCGTGGAACTGCCGGAGGAGTAACGGCTCTTCAGGCAGCCTTGGCCGACGTCCCCGGGAGTCGGGGGGTTGTGCTCCGCGGCGCACTGGACGGTGACGTGGACCGGGGCGCCGCAGTCAGTGTGAGTCACCTCCAGGACGGGGTCCGGACCCTCGGGGTCGACGGCGTGGGTCTCGCCCCACTGGCTGAGCGCCACCAGGACGGGCCAGCAGGTCCCATCCTTTGCGGGGCAGGTGGTACTCGTTACGCGAGTGGCGGCCCGCACGGGATGGCGTACACCTCGCTCGATCTGACGGTGAAGTTCCTGAGTCGACGATGTCGCGGACCACGGCCGGGGCGAAGCCGCCCCGGAGTCAGAGGTTGATCATGTGGCCGGTGAGGCCGTGGAACGCTTCCTGGAGCGCTTCGCCGAGAGTGGGGTGGGTGTGGACGTTGCGGGCGAGTTCCGCGGCGGTCAGGTCCCACTTCTGCGCGAGGGTGAGCTCGGGGAGAAGTTCCGCGACGTCCGCGCCCACCATGTGTCCACCGAGGAGCTCGCCGTGCGCGGCGTCGGCTACGAGCTTCACGAAGCCGGTCGGTTCGCCCAGACCGTGGGCCTTGCCGTTGGCGGTGAAGGGAAACTTCGAGACGAGCACCTCGTGCCCCTCGTCGCGGGCCTGCTGCTCGGTCAGCCCGAACGAGGCGACCTGCGGCTGGCTGAAGGTCGCGCGCGGCATCATCCGGTAGTCGCCGAGCGGCATGGTCTCGGCCCCGGCGAGGGTCTCGGCGGCGACGACACCCTGCGCCTCGGCGACGTGGGCGAGTTGAAGCTTGGCGGTGACGTCGCCGATCGCGTACAGGTGCGGTACCGAGGTCCGCATGTGCTCGTCGATCGCGATGGCGCCCCCGTCGGTGAGGGCGACGCCGGTGTTCTCCAGGCCGTAACCGGTGGTGCGTGGTGCGAAGCCGACGGACATGAGGACCTTGTCGGTACGAATCTCCGACCGCTTGCCGTCGGCCGTGGCGTACGTGACCGTGACGGAGGTTCCCTCGTCCTTGACGGTCTCGACCTTGGTGGAGGTCAGGAGGGTGACGCCGAGCTTCTTGTACTGCCGGGTGATCTCCTTCGACACCTCGGCGTCCTCGTTGGGCAGCGCGCGGTCGAGGAATTCGAGGATCGTGACCTCGACACCGTAGTTGCGCAGTACGTAGGCGAACTCCATGCCGATCGCTCCGGCGCCGACGATGACGATGGAGGCGGGCAGCCCCCGCTCAAGGATCTGCGTCTCGTAGGTGACGACATTCTCGCTGAGCTCGACGCCGGGCAGCAGCTTCACGGTGGAGCCGGTGGCGATGATGGCGTCGTCGAAGGTCACGCTCTGCGTGCCGCCGGCGGTGAGTGCGACGTCGAGGGTGCGGGCGTCGGTGAAGGTGCCGTGGCCGTCGATCTCGGTGATGGCGTTCTTCTTCATGAGGAAGTGCACGCCTTTGACCCGGCCGTCGGCGACCTGGCGGCTGCGGTCGTAGGCGGCGCCGTAGTCGAAACTCACTTCGCCCGAGATGCCGAACTGCTTGGCCTGGTGGTGGAAGGTGTGGGCGAGTTCGGCGTTGCGCAACAGGGCCTTGGAGGGGATGCAGCCGACGTTCAGGCAGATGCCTCCCCAGTACTGCTTTTCGATGACGGCGACACTCTTGCCCAGCTGGGCGGCGCGGATCGCGGCGACGTAGCCGCCGGGCCCGGCGCCGAGGACGACGACGTCGAAGTGCGTGCTGCTCATGGAGGTTCTCCTTCTTGTTTCCGCCTGGTCATCGTCATGACGGCGGCAGGCTGTCGCACGGCGGGACGACGAGCCGCCCACCCGCCCCGGTCCGGTGTATGGGCGGTTCGTGGACGATGGTGTCAGGCCTGGGCCAGGGTCGGGTAGTCGGTGTGTCCGGCCTTGCCGTCGCCGTAGAGGGTGGCCGGGTCGATCTCGCTGAGCGGGGCGTCGCTGCGCAGGCGCTCGAGGATGTCGGGGTTGCCGGCGCGAAGCGGCCCAGCGGGGCGATGTCGGCCAGGTCCGCGCCGATCTCCTCGGCCCCCGCCCGGGCGATCTCGACGACGAGGCGGGAGCGGTTCTCACCCCCCGTCCGCACCGGCGGCTGTCGCGGAGGCGGCGGCATGCCGGAAGTCCGCGATGGTGGCCTGGATGTCCGGAAGGCTCAGCTCACGCGGGACCGAGGTCTCCTTCGGGCGGGTCGTGGTGAATATGTCCTGGTCGGCGGAGATCGCGGAGGGGGAGACCGGCCGGCGGTGGTGCGCTCGCCATCGCCGGGCGGACCGAGGAGGCCGTGGCCGCCGTGCTGTGCCGGGACGGACAGGTCAGAGCAAAGCGAGCGCGGCGACCGGGCAGCCGTCCGCCCGGGTCGTCGCGGTGCTCGACGGAGAAACTGCTTGTAGAACGCACCGTCGTCAGGCTGGCCGCCTTCATCAGGGTCGGCGACGCTGATCTGCGTGCCCTGCATGCGGTGTCCACCATCCGCCTGCGATCTTCCTCCGCCTGTGCCTGCGATACGCGGCCCATGCCCCCTCTCATTTGGATGTCGACTGGCATCTATCATGGGCTCGTGTTTAGATTGGTTGCATAATCTAATTCCGTGCGGGTGGCCGACGGCGCCCGCCAGGACCAGGAGTGAGCATGGAACTGAAGAACGCGGTCGCAGTGGTCACCGGCGCCAACCGGGGGCTCGGGCGGCACCTGGCCGCCCAGCTCGTGGAGCGCGGGGCGAAGGTGTACGGCGCGGCCCGACGCCCCGAGACGGTCGACGTGCCGGGCGTCATCCCGCTCCGGCTGGACGTCACGGACGAGGCGTCGATACGGGAGGCCGCCCGCGTGGCGTCCGACGCGACACTGCTGATCAACAACGCGGGCATCTCCACCGGCGCAACGCTGATCGCAGGCGACGTGGCTGAGGTGCGCCGGGAGATGGAGACCAACTTCTTCGGCCCGCTCGCCGCGACCCGCGCGTTCACCCCAGTCATCGAGGGCAACGGCGGCGGCGCCGTACTCAATGTCCTGTCCGCCCTGTCCTGGTTCCATCCGGCAGGACTCGGCTCCTACGCTGCTTCCAAGGCCGCCGCTTGGGCGCTGAGCGACGCGACCCGTGAGGAGCTGGCACCCCGCGGGATCACCGTCTCGGCGCTGCACGTCGGCTACATGGACACCGACATGGCCGCCGGTGTGCCCGCCGATCAGAAGGTCGCCGCCGCCGACGTCGCCGCCCAGGCCCTGTACGGCATCGAGACCGGCCTGCCCGAGATCCTCGCCGACGAGACCAGCCGGTACGTCAAGCAGAGCCTGTCCGCGGCACCCCAGCCGAACGCGGACTGACGCTCACCCCTCCACCCCGGCGCGGCCGTCTACCCGCCCCTGGCTGCGCGAGCGCGCCGCCCGTTCCGTGGCCACGCTCGTCCCGATGTCAGCGCGGTGCCGCTCGGCGCACCCCACGAGGGGATCAACGCCTCCCTGGACCACCTCCAGGGAGGGCCGGCCGCGTCGCCGCCCCGGTCGTGCCGGTGGCCTGATGGGTGAACGCGGCTGAGGACGCGGTACGCCTGCGCCGCAGCCAGAGGAACAACACAAACTATCTCGTACTGGGAGAAGCCCGGAGCGAGCGGAGACCCTGCCCTTCCACGGACGGGACATGGAACGGAGATGACGATGAGGGCTTTCCTGGTGGAGAAGTACGGCGGCCGAGCCGGGATGCGCGCCGCCGAAGTAGCCGACCCCCAGGTGGGCGCCGACGACGTCCTGGTCAAGATCCACGCGGCGGGCGTCAACCCGCTGGACGTCAGGATCCGCAACGGGGACTTCAAGGCGTTCCTGCCCTATCGTCTCCCGCTCGTTCTGGGCAACGACCTCGCCGGGACGGTCGTCCGGGTCGGCCCGTCCGTCACCCGGTTCGCGGTGGGCGACGAGGTCTACGCCCGGCCCGACAAGGACCGCATCGGCACCTTCGCCGGACTCATCGCCGTTCACCAGGACGACCTGGCGCCCAAACCGGCCACGCTCACCATGGCCGAGGCCGCCTCACTCCCCTTGGTCGCCCTGACCGCATGGCAGGCACTGGTCGAGCGGGCACGCGTGCAGCCGGGTCAGAAGGTCCTCATCCACGCGGGCGCCGGCGGCCTCGGCTCCATCGCCGTCCAGCTGGCCAAGGCGTTGGGCGCGCACGTGGCCACCACCGTGAGCGCCGCCAAGGTCGACCTGGCCAAGGACCTCGGCGCGGACGTCGTCGTCGACTACCGCACGCAGGACTTCGAAAAGGTCCTCGACGGCTACGACGTCGTCCTCGACAGCCTCGGCGGCGAGAACCTCGCCAAGTCCCTGCGCGTTCTCAAGCCCGGCGGCATGGCCGTCAGCGTCGCGGGCCCGCCCGACCCGGCTTTCGCCCGTGAACTCGGCGCGAACCCGATCCTGCGCATGGCCATGACCGCCCTCAGCTTCAAGACCCGGCGCAACGCCAAGCGCCACGGCGTGACGTACTCGTTCCTGTTCATGAAGGCCAGCGGCGACCAACTGCGCGAACTCACCCCCCTCATCGACGCCGGGAAGATCCGCCCCGTCGTCGACCGGGTCTTCCCGTTCGAGGAAACCCTTCAAGCCATGGAGTACGTCGAAAAGGGCCGGGCAAAGGCCGGCAAAGTCGTCGTCACGATGGCGTGAGGGCGGGTACGAGTCTCGGGCACCAGTCACCTCCGACCCGGCTGCCCCGAGGTGAACTCGAGCCCCTCTACCCCGACGCCGGACACGGCGGGATCTTCCAGCACCACGACGTATTCGTCCCGCGGGCGTTTAATTGCTGGAACCGTAGCCAGCAGTCGGACAGCCGGTTTCGGGGCTTCCGGCAGACGGCGCAGGCCGCGACAGGCGCGACAGGCGCCCCCTGCTGTCAAGGGCAGGGGGGCGCCGTCTCCACGGAGGCACCCGTCAACGTCCCACGCGGTGCCTCGCCTCGAACCGGACCACTCCGGACGGGGTGGTTGCGCCGTTAGCGGGCGCTCGTGGTTTCGATGTCGACGATGTGGTTGTACCGCTCCATCAGCACGAAGAGCTTGGTCTTCTGCACGGTCTCCCCGCTGCCGAACGTGAGGGTGACGATGACCTCGTGGCCGTTGCCCACAGTGCCGTTGTCGGTCACCGTCCACTGCGCCGGGACGTTCTGGGCACGCAGGACGCCGTCCGCTCCGTTCTCCTCCTCCCAGGCCGTCAGCCGCTCGGCGAACTCGGGCGTCAGGTAGTGCTTGCGGAGCGCCGTGGCGAGCGTGCGGTCCGGGTCCGCGTAGTCGCCCTTCGCGTCGATGTACGCGCCGTAGAAGTCGGCGACCCGGGTGACCGCCTGGCCGGGGGTGCCGTTGATCGGCCGCAGCACGGCGGCGGACGCCTTCGCCGGGGCAGGCACGGCCGCCTGTGCCGACATCTGCGTCGCTGCCCCGAGTCCGAGAGCCAGGACGAGGCCGGCGACGACAGCCGCGCGGCGGCCCGGACGACGGTGGGCGGGGGAATTGCTGTTCATGTGAGTCTTCCTTTTCGGGGCCGTATGTGGGTGTTTTGGATTGGTTTTATGTTTTTCGTGCCGCTGGCACTGCCGTCTTGCCGCCCCTCGTCCGTATCCGATGCGAGGACAGGAGGGCCCGGCTGGTGTCCGGGCACAGAGGTGTCCCGCTACGCAGGTGCAGGTCGGGTGTCGTTACCGGGCTGCTGCCGCGCCGCATCGTTTCGACTCGGCCGGGGCGACACCCAGAGCATTGAGGACGCCGTGGACCCAGGACAACAGCCGGCGGCACACCTGCAGGGGTGGAACGGTCCCAGCCATGTTGACCTGCGGAAACAGGAGCACCTGGGATGCCCTCCCGGGATGCGGAGCCCACTCATGGGACAGTCGACTGCCGGATACGGCCGACATGGCGCGGGCCGCCGTCCATCGGCCGCGACCTGCTGTCCCGATTGCGTTCTGAATCGGGCACGCGCACGCCCAGTTCTTCGAGGCGCACCTGGCGCAGCACTCTCCGGACGGCCGGGCCGTGTCGGGCCGTGTCCGGTCGTGCTGCGCGTATGCCGCGACCAGTCGCCGAGCGTGGCGTGACGGCTGCCGTCCCGTCAGGGACAGTGGAACCATTCCGGCCCACCTGACGTGCAGGTATGTAAGTGCCCGGTTCGCGGGTGGACGACGGGAGAGCGGTGTCGAAGCGGGACGAGGTCGAGGAGTTCGCGGCGCGGCTGCGGCAATTGAAGGGCCGTACGGACCGCAGTTACGGCTCCCTGGCGCGCCGCATCAACATGAACACCTCCACGCTCCACCGCTACTGCAGGGGCGATGCGGTACCCCAGGACTTCGCACCTGTGGAGCGCCTCGCGGCCTTCTGCGAGGCGACACCGCAGGAGCGGCTGGAGCTGCACCGGCTGTGGTTGTCGCTGATGGAAACTCGGCAGCAGACGCGTACGGCCGGTCCGGCGGAGGAGACGATCCCCTCACCGGGACCGGGACCGGGACCGGGACCGGGACCGGCACCGGCACCGGCACCGGCTGCGGCTGCGGCACCGGCTGCGGCACCGGCACCGGCACCGGCACCGGCACCGGCACCGGCTGCGGTTCCGGAACCGCCAGCGGACGCGAACCGGGCACCCGTCGAGGAGAGCGGCTCCGCGGTGCAGCCCGGAAACGATCCCGGCCCGGACGAGCCCGCCGCCGGCTCTGCTCCCCGCCCCTGGTACCGCCGTCGGCGAGTCCTGGTCTCCACCGCCATCTCCTGCGTATTGCTGGTCACTTGGGCCGGCACGGCTGCCCTGTCGGACGACCACTCCTCCGAAGCTTCCCTCCCGCGGGCAACCGCCCCCGGTGCACCCAAGCGCTCGGCACACCCGCCGGCCACCCCATCCCCGTCCCGCAGCTCGGCGTCGCCCGGCTCCCGGCACGAAGTCCCCGCCCCGAGCCCAACTGGAAGCAGTCCCACGCCGACTGCGAAACCTGCCATCGGCCCGCCTCTCGCCTGGAGTGCCGATTCCCAGATCTGGGACCTGGGCTGCCGGCACGACTACGTCATCGACAAACCGTCCGCGCAGGTGCCGCCGCCGCCGGTACAGCAGGACGCCGGGGCGTGGGCGGCGACGCAGGACGCGGTGCACGGGAAGCAGACCATGGTGCAGATCTCCGTACAGGGACGGTCGTCCACCGCTGTGGTCCTGGAGGCGCTCCGCGTCCGTATCGTCAGCCGCGGCAAACCGGCGGCCGGACGCGCGTACGCCACGGACCAGGGCTGCGGCAGCGACCTCACGCTCCGCCGCTTCACCGCGAACCTCGACGCCGACCGCCCCATCGTCCGCTCGAAGGACGGCGCCGACCAAGGACGCACCATCCCGGCCGCGCACTTCCCCTACCGGATCTCCGCCACGGACCCGGAAGTGCTGCTGGTCGACGCGACTACACAGGCCAACGACGCCCGCTGGTACCTCGAACTCGACTGGTCCTGCCAGGGCCGCACCGGGACGATCCGTATCGATGACCACGGCCGCCCGTTCCGCACCACCGGCATCAAGGGGATGCCTCACTACTGGTACGGCACGAACGAGGCAGGCAGTCGTGCGTGGGTGCCGTACGACGGCTAGGCAGTTTGGCCTGGAAGCAGGTGCCCGACCGGCAGCACCCGGCACGGCGGCAGAACCCCGACGGCAGCAGGGCCCGGACCGCGCGTCGCGGTCCGGGCCCTGCCCCGTGCGGTGCCGCCCTGCGGCGGCGGTGCTTCAGCTCTGTGCGGTGTCGTCGTCCGCCTGCCCGGCGCCGTCAGCTGCACCTGTCTTCTCGCGCATTTTGCGCACCAGCTCCGCCTTCTGGTCGGCTGCACTCTGGCGGTCGAGGTTGCGGTGGGGGCCGTTGTTCTGGCGTTCGGCGCGGGACTGCTTCTTGCGCTGTCCACCGCCCATGCCCACGGGGTTGTTGATGTTCTTGCTCACGGTCACGGGTTCTCCCGGTAATGATGTGAAGTGATCTACGGATTCATCGGTGGGGGACGGGCGGCGACATCGAAGGACGTCAGCAGGGGCCCATCACGCTCTCACTCGTAAATCGGCGCCTGGAAGAACATGACAAAGACGATACCCGGTTCCGTCGGTCCCGCACACCAACCTTGGGAAGGTGTGGGACGGCGCCCTGGACGCACAGCACACCTTTGGACCTCGACGGGGTCCTGCCGTGCGCACGATCACTGGAGGACGCCGCTGCGCCTGCCCTCGTCGAGAAGGGCCTCCACCAGAGCGGACTTCACTCCCGGCGCCGCGAACCAGAGTGGCGCGGCGGAACGGCTCCGGAAGATTTCGATGCGGTGGCAGCCCAGGACGAGACTCACCACTGCCGTCTGCTGCACCCCTGTCACCTCGCTCCACGCCACGGAGTCGCGTATCCGGCCGAACCGGCCGGTGACGGCCACGCCGTCCGCGCACAGGTAGCACCTGTTCACACCAAGCCGGGCGGTGAGCAGGCGCCATCCGAACTTGAGGGCGTACACCGCGGCCACCACGGCTGTGGCGACAGCGGCGTTGTCGTTGACCGCGGACGGGTTGACGACAGTGGTGACGAGCAGGGCGATCCAGAGAAGCAGCAGGAATCCCCGCAGTACCTGCATCATGGCGCCTGTCGCCGGGTTGATGATGGCGTAGTCGCCGCGTATATCGCCAAGCCCCAGACGGGCCACCCTGTTTCGCACTGACGCCCCCTTGGTCGAAGCCGGATCCGCGCGCACGACATGCCCGCGGCAGGGCAGGGCATACCCGCGCGGCCAGTGCCTCGAACGGGAAGCGTCCGGTTCGGCACGCTTTTCGGGAGTGGGCTTGAGCACCCGGTCCCGGCCCGCGGGCTCAGGCGAGGGCGGTGACCAACAGGGTGAAGGCAGCGGTGATGACGGCGACGCGGACGTAGTGGAAGCGGTCCCAGCGGTTCATCTGCTGCTTCCAGTCGGCCGGCAGGCCGTCGGCGGTCCACGTCTTGACCCGGTTGTTGATCGGGACGAGCAGCAGGATCGACATGACGACGCTGAGAGTCAGCAACGCGGCGGCAATGACGACGAGGCCGGTGCCGTGGTGGTGCCAACCGGCGATGGTCCAGATGGCGGCGAGGGCGAGCGAGCCGATGTACCAGAAGGGCATCACGGCGCCGAGCAGCCGGGCCCCGTGGGTGCGGCCGCGCAGCCCGTTGTCGCCGGGGAGGCTGTTGAGGATCGGGTTGACGAAGAATGCGACGGAGAACTCGACCCCCACCATTACGCCGACGATCACGGTGGTGCAGACCTCGAGTGCGTTGAGCATGATGACCCCTCCTCGGATCTAGCGGCGCTAGATTATGGGGCGACGCTAGTACTGCTGCCGCTTGCTTGTCTAGCGGTGCTAGGATCCAATCGTGTCGGTAAAGGAACGCAAGGAGCGCGAACGGGCGGGCCGCGAACGCCTGATCGTGGCGACGGCCCGCGAACTCGCCGAGCGGCAGGGCTGGGACGCGGTGACCACCCGTCGGCTCGCCGAGAGCATCGAGTACAGCCAGCCCGTCCTCTACAGCCACTTCCGCGGCAAGCGCGAGATCATCGGCGCCGTGGCCCTCGAGGGTGCCGCCGAGATGGCCGCGGCGCTGCGGGCCGCAACCTCCGCCGCCGACGGCCCGCGCACCCGGGTCACCGCGCTCGCCCACGCCTACCTCGACTTCGCCGAACGCAACCCGGCGGTCTACGACGCCATGTTCCAGCTCGACGGCGGTCTGGCGTTCGCGGAGGAGGACACCCCGGAGCCTCTGCAGGACGCCTTCGCCGCCCTGCTGGAAACCCTCGCCGAGGTCGCGGGGGACGGTGTTCACCCGGCGCTGTTCACCGAGGTGTTCTGGGCGGCCCTGCACGGGCTTGCGACCCTGACCCGGGCGGGACGGCTGCCGCCGGGGGACGCCGGCCGGAGAGTCGAGCTGCTGGTGGACCGGCTCGTCGTGGTCTGACGCACCGTCAGGACGGACGGGCGGGCGGGTCTGTCGGCCCGGCGCAGACCTACGGCACCGCTGCTGGTCCATTCACGCCCGCGGGGCGGAGTCGCAGATGACCGGGCCCCTGCCGGGGCGGCCATCTTCCCCGACAAGCTCGGACGCGTACGCCTTCCGAGTCCAGGCGACACTGGTTGCGTGATTATCGAACGCGCGCAGGTCCATCTCTCCTCGTACGACGAGGAAGCCTGGCCATGGTCGGTGCCCTGCGTCCGGCAACTGCTCGACGAGGGGCTGCGGTTCACCGCGCCGGTGACCTTCCTGGTGGGTGAGAACGGCTCGGGGAAGTCGACTGTGGTCGAGGCGCTGGCCGAGGGGTTCGGTCTGGACTCCTACGGCGGCTCCCACGACTGGCGTTACGCTTCCTCGCGCGGGAAGTCGATCCTCGGCGAGCGGATGAAATTCGACGCCGCCTCGGGGCGCGGGCGCCGCATGGCCACCAGTTGGTCGGCCCGCAAGGGCTTCTTCCTGCGTGCCGAGACCGCGCTGGACGCACTGGGCAGGGAGGGGTTCTCGCCGGACCACGTCAGCCATGGCGAGGGCTTCCTCGCGGCGTTCCGCGGGAAGTTCCTGCACGCCGGGCTCTATGTTCTCGACGAGCCCGAGGCAGCGCTCTCGTTCTCTTCGTGCCTCGAGCTGATCGGGCACATCGACCGGTTGGCCAAGGAGGGCGGACAGGTCATCTGTGCCACACACTCCCCGTTGCTGACCGCGCTGCCGGGCGCGGACATCATCGAGGTCGGAGAGCACGGTATGCGGCGGGTCGCCTGGCAGCAGCTCGGCGTCGTGGATCACTGGCGCCGCTATCTCGCCGACCCGCACACCTATCTGCGGCACATCGTCGAACCGTAGGCAGGTCCCCTTCCCTCCCTCAGGGGCGAGACAGAAGATCCGGCTCTGGGCGTTTGCCGGCAAGCCGGGCACCTCGGGCCGGCTCGCACCGAAGTCGTGGTCGCCCGGGACCGGCGCGCGGGGCGCCGACGTCTCCGGGACCGTGGTGCGTCGCCGCCGGCCACGGTCCCGTCCCTCCCCGCCACGCGTTTCGTGCCTGCCGGCGACCGGAACCTACATCCCGGCGTCAAGAGCTTCGTAGACGTGCCGGATGTAACTGTGCGTCCGCTCCGAGCCCAGGATTCCGGCATCCAGGCGGTTCATCGCGTAGGCGAAGGTGACGCGCCGGTCGAGGTCCATCATGACGACCGAGCCGCCCCGGCCGACCCAGAAGCAGATCCTTCCCGTGGGCATCTGCGGCATCGTCCTCGGGTCGGCGAGTGCGTAACCGACGCCCCAGCGCACGGGAACGCCCAGGACCAGGTCGACTCCGTCGGCCTGCACGTCGAAGATCCTGTCCACCGTGTCCGGGGAGAGGAGCCGATGGCCGTTCGCCTCACCGCGCCGGGAGACCGCCGAGAGGGTACGGGCCAGCCCCCGTGCGTTGCCGTGCCCGTTGACGGCTCCGAGCTCGGCGCGCCGCCATCGCGGGGTGTCGACGTGCTCGTCCCGGGCGGGGCTGCCGAACAGCGTCCTGGTGAAGAACGCCTCGGGATCGAGACCGGTCATCCCCTCGACGGTCTGCGACGGCGGCACCAGCGGGGCGATACGCAGCCAGTTCGCTTCCCGCGCGCCGATCTGGACGTCTACCTCCAGCGGCTTGGCCAACTCGGTGTCCACGAACCCGGCCAGGGTCCGGCCGCTGACCCGCCGGACCAGTTCCCCCACCGGCTCTCGGACGGGACGCGCAGGGCATAGCCGGCGGGTTCGGTGACCAGTACCCGGAACGTGCCCCGCGTGCGCAGGTGCTGGGGTTCCAGGACCGCCCGGACCTTGCTGACGTGGGCGTGCAGGGAGGCCGTCGCCCCGCCCGTCGCCCCGCCCGTTGTCCGGCCCGGCCGTTCCGGCCACGGCTCCCCGCACAGCGTCTCCGGAGCGACCGCCCGGCCGTCGGCGAGCAGCAGCCGGATCAGCAGCAGCCGCTGCTTGCGCCGCCCGGGATCCAGCACCGCGCCCGTCCGCCGTACCACCAGCGGACCCAGCAACTCGAAGTCGAACTCATGCTCCACAGCCGTCACCGTTCCCACCCAGCACCCGCTCGACGGTCTTGCCACCTGCACGCACACGGCCCGTCGGCACGTGAGCGACCCTCCCTGGCCCGGCGCATGTGATCCGGGCGTCTTCTTCGTGCGTCCAGCCGGGGTGCACGCCGTCGTGACCGGGCTCGCATCCTGCCCTGTCCGAACCGGGCTGGGTCGTCGGCTGCATCGTGGGATCCTCGATCGGGGACTGGTGGAGCGCCCTCGGGCGACCGCGCGCGTAGGGTTCCGGGGTCTTCGTCGTCGCCGCGCTGCTGCCCGGGCACCTCGGGGGTGCCCGGGCGCGACGGCGGGTCAGCCCTTGACGTGGAAGGTCGCGGCGCGGGGAACGAACACCGTGTCCCCGTCCTTGGCCGTTGCCAGCGCCGAGACGTACCAGGTGCCCCGGTTCAGATCGGCCGCCTCCTTCCTCGCGACCTTCAGCGTGTAGGTGCAGCGGGAGGTGTCGTCCGAGGTGCTGCGGCACGTGGCGTCGTCCGTGTGCCGCAACTCCGCCTCCGTCGGGTCGAGCTTCGAACTCGCGGGTCACGCCACGACCTTGAGGCCCTGGACGCCCGAATTGTCTTGCCCGTCCACCGTGAAGGTGAGCGAACCGGTGCTGCCGGCGGACGGCGCGACGTAGTGGGCCGAGCCGTTGGCCAGGGCCGGCTCCGTGGCGTTCGAGGCCAGGGCGAGCCCACCGGCGGCTACTCCGCCGACGACGGCGACACCGATGAGCGACGGGACGAGAACGCGCTTGGACAGGGGAGATCCCCCGGATTCTTGTAGAAGCGGGCGTGGTGCGCCCGCAGACTGGAGGGGGAGGGCGAAGCGCGGCGCAGCGCGGAAGAACCGCTGGTCGAACCGTTGGCCGGTCGTCTTCCCGATGTGTTCGAGACTATGGCCCGGAGCACGGCGCGGTCCTCGGGCGGCCGGATGATTGCCGTCTCTAACCACAGGGGGAGAACGCCTTCGGGAGTCCAACCGCCGGGCACCGACGTCTCTGCAACCCGGGTGAGCGAACGGAAATCCGCACCGGCCGGAGCCAGGCCGGTTCTCACCGGCCCGGGGGCAATCTCCCGGAAGAGCACGGACGTTGGAGGATCCCCAGGTGGATGCCAAGGGTGCAGGCGCGCTCACCTCGCGCGCCGCGACCCGGGGCTGCCGGGCGGCACAAGCCGCTCCGGCGGGGCGGCCGGGACGCGTTCCAGGACGCCGCCCGCGAAGACGTCGTACAGCGGCAGGGTCTCGAGATGGACGTATCCGATGTGGCAGTCGCAGACGGCCAGGGGACACGGGCGGGGGCGCAGGGCGGCGCGGTAGGAACCGTCGTAGAGGTTTCCCAGTTCCGTACGGACGAAATGGCAGCGGCGGACGGTGCCGTCGCCGTCGACCGAGATCACGGACTCGCCGGTGCGGCAGGGCAGCCCGGCGCTGGCGTGCGGGTCGCGGCTGTAGGGGAACAGGGGGTCGAGCGCGGTCCACCGCCCGGCCTCGGCGTCCTGGTAGGTGTGGCCCTCGGCGGCGTTGATCCACAGGTACACGTGGGCGGGCAGGTCGGCCCGCAGACGGCGGGCGGCCTCCAGGTGTTCGGGCAGGCCGACGACGCCGACGCTGAAGCGGACACCGCGGTCGGCCAGGTCGCGGCACTTGGTGAGGAAGCGGTCGTAGGGGGTCTGGCCCGGGTGGTAGGTGCACCACAGGGCGAGGGTGTCGGTGTCGGCCTCGGTGAGCCAGTCGGTGCGGCAGCTGAGGTTGGTCTGGATGGCCACCCTGCGGATGTGCGGGAGGCGGGACAGTTCCGCGAGGGTGTTCCGGTACCAGGAGCGGACCAGGCCCTCGCCCCAGGGGGTGAAGAGGAGGGAGAGCCGGTCGTCGGTGCGGGCGGCGGCCCACCGGGCGAAGCGTTCCAGGGCGGCGCGGTCGGCGCGGAGTTGGGCGGTGGAGTCGCGCCGCTTGGCGAACGGGCAGTAGGGGCAGTCGTAGTCACAGGAGGCGAGCGGGCCCCGGTAGAGGACGGTCAGGTCCATGGTGGTCCGGTCACTTCCTCGCGTAGGCGGCCATGGCGGCCCGCACGGCCGACGAGAACAGCTCCGGGCCGACGGCGTCGGAGTGGGCCAGACCCTCCGGGGTGAGGCGCAGGCCGGGGGCGCCGGTGTCCCTCAGCCAGCCGCGGTCGGCGAGACGGGTGAGGTCGGGGCCGAAGTCGTCGTCGGGGGAGCTGCCGAAGCGAGCGCGGTAGTCGTCGACGGCGAGGCCCTCGGCCTGGAGCAGCGACTGCAGCAGGTGGCGGCGGCGGGTCTCCTGGCCGTCCATGCGGTAGCCGACCTCGGCGCGGGTGAAGTCGGTCGTCGTGACGTAGCCGTCGATGATGCCGCGGATCTCGTGCATGCCGACGGCGTAGTCGAACGAATAGTGCACGGCGGAGGTGTAGGAACGGGCACCGCAGCCCAGGCCGATCATGCCGTCGGTCTGGCAGGCGTAGTCGTCGGCGCCCTGCCGCGGGGCGTCGGTACGGCGGAACATGCGCATCGAGTGCTGCGTGTAGCCGTGGGCGAGGAGGTGGTCGCGGCCCGCGCGGTACAGGCGCAGCCGTTGCTCGTCCCAGGCCGGGTCGGGCCGGCCTTCTTCGCCGCGGCGGCCGAGGCCGGTCAGCGGGCGGACGTAGAGGGGGTAGAGGTAGAGCTCCTCGGGCCGCCAGGCGAGCGCCGCGTCCAGGGAGTGGCGCCAGGTTTGCTCGGTCTGGCCGTCGATACCGTAGATGAGGTCGATGTTGAGGACCGGGACGCGGGCGTCACGGATGCGGGCGAGGGCGGCCTCGACGTCGGCGCGGCGCTGCGGACGTACGGCGGCCCGGGCCTCGGAGTCGACGAAACTCTGGACGCCCAGGCTCAGCCGGGTGGTGCCACGCTCCGCCAGCACGGCGAGGCGGTCGGCGGTGGCCGTGGCGGGCGAGGCCTCCACCGACAGCGGGACGGCACGCAGGTCGGCACCCATGCGGTGCTCGGCGATGTCGCACAGGCGCTCCAGCTCGGCCGCGGTGAGGAAGGTCGGCGTGCCGCCGCCGAACGCCGCTGTGGCGAACCGGAGTTGACCCTCCTGTCCCAGCGCTTCCCGTACGGCGTCCGCCTGTCGTTCCAGGGCGTCGAGGTAGGCGCCGGTCAGGCCGTCAGGTGCGCCGATCCGGGTGAAGAGGTTGCAGAAGCCGCAGCGGACCTCGCAGAACGGTATGTGCAGGTAGAGGGAGAGGGCGTCCTTGGGCTCGGCCGCCCAGAGGGAGGCGAGCGCCGGACGGTCGGACAGTCCGCGGTAGGCGGTCTTGTGAGGGTAGGCGTAGACGTAGTGCTGGTACGGGCTGGTCAGCTGTGCTGTGGTCATACGGCGGCCTCGGCGGGGTCGAGGAAGAAGTGGGCGTACGGCACGGTCCACACGGACTCGTGACCCAGGCGGTGGCCGGTGTAGCCGTCGTCGCCGTAGGCGGTGCCGTGGTCGGAGCAGACGACGGCGAAACAGCGGCGCCGGCTGCTCGCGACGGCGAAGAGCCGGCCGATGTGCCGGTCCACGTACTCCAGTGCGGCGGCGTGCGTCCGGCGGGTGTCGCCGTCCTCGCGGGTCGCGCCGGGCAGGTGGAACCAGTTCGGCTGGTGCAGGGCGGAGACGTTCACGAAGAGAAACAGCCGCTGCTCGGCGGGGAGTTGAGCGACGACCTTCGTCACGCGGGCGATCTGGTTCTCGAAGGAGTGGGGTGAGGTGACGCCGAAGTCCGGTTCCCAGTGGGACTCGTGGAAGAGGCCGGGCAGCACCGAGCCGAGCGGACCCCGCTTGTTGAAGAAGCCCACACCCCCGACGCACACGGTGTGGTAGCCGGCCCCGGCGAGGCCGGACACCAGATCCGGGGTGTCGAAGACGAAGGTCCCTTCGGCGGTGGACTCGCTGCCCGCGAAACTCGCCGCGAACAGCCGTGGATGAGGCCCGGGGGAGGCGGGGGTCGGCAGGAACCCCGCGAACATCGCCTGGTGGGAGGCGTAGGTGAAGCTGCCCGGCGCGTGGCGCTTCTCCCAGCGACCGCCCGGGAGATGGCGGGCCAGGTTCGGGATACGGCCCGCCGCCGCCAGCTCGACGGCCACGTCGTGGCGCAGGGTGTCGAGGGTGACCAGCAGGATGTCGTGGCTGCCGACGACCTCGTTCATGTCGGGCTCAGGCATGGGTGGTTCCTGTTCTGTCCGGGTGGGGCAGGCCGGGCCGGGGGTGGCCGCGCAGTACGGCCGCCACCTGCGCGGCGTAGGTGTCCAGGCCCTCGGCGCCGCTGCCGGGCAGGCCGGTGAGCCGGGGCAGGAGATCGCCGAACGCGTTGACCTCGCCGACGAAGGCTCTGCGCCAGCCGACGGCAGGCAGCAGGTCCACGCCGACGCAGAGAGTGCGCGGGAAGCAGGCCGCGGCCCGCTCGCACACGTCGAGCAGACCGGCCCAGCGCGCGCCGGCCGACTCCACGGCCTGACGGGCAGCGCCGAGGTCACCGCGGAGGCCGCCGAGATGGAGGTTGGTCATCGGCCAGCGGCTGGTGCGGACGACCGCGTGTGTGGCCCGGCCGGCCACCACGACGACCCTCAGGTCGGCGGCTCTGCCCTGCTGGGACGCCTTGGGCAGCCAGCGTTCGAGGTGCAGGCCGTCCGGGGCGAGCGCGTCGACGACGGCCGCGATGTCCTGCTCGCGGTCGTAGCGGCGCACCTTCAGGGAGTTGTGCAGCTGCTTCCCCGTGGTGAGTTCGACGGACGTGGTGGCCCGGACGCGACCGCCGCCGCCCGTCTCGACGGCGAGAACTCCCGACGCGGACGAGCCGTGCGCGGGCTTGACGAACACGCGCGGCATGCGGTGCTCGCGCATCAGTGTCCGTACGTCGTCCCAGCCGCGCACCGGCACGCCCGGCGTACCCGGCCGACTCGACGTGGGTGAGACGGGAACGGGTACGCCCGCCGCGTCGAGCACGCCGTGACAGCGCCGTTTGTCGAAGAGCACGGCGAGGTCGTCGGGGTCGTCCAGACGGATGCCGCCGCGCAGGCCGTGCAGCGCGGCGGTGAACCCGGCGTACCAGCGGGCCGAACCCTCGACCCGGGTGGGGTCCTGGATGCCCCGCAGCAGACGGTCGACCTCGGCGTTCTCACCGGGCGACTCGATCCGGACGATCTCGTCCGCGCCGAAGTCCGCTCCCCCGGCACGCAGGACGTCCGCCCAGGGGACGACGCGCGGGCCGGGCAGGCCGGCCGCGCGCACCGCGTCACCGAAGAGGGACACCCGGCGGTTCTCCGGGTTGCCGACCACCGCGAAGCGCGGACGGGCGAGAGCCGGCAGCCGGGTCACAGGGGGTGTGCTCACTCGCCCACGGCGACGTATCGCCAGACCCTGCCGTCGTCCTCGGTGTCCTCGTCCGCGTCGCCACGGTCCAGGTTCACCTCCACGCCCGCCGGCTCCAGGGTCTGCCGGACGCGCTCCTCGAAGGGCTTGCTGAGGTAGTGGTGGTGCAGGTCGAGCTTCTTGAGGTGGATCAGGGGCTGACCGCCCAGCAGTGCACCGGCCCCCTCGTCGGTCAGGACCCCCATGGACAGGTCCAGCACCTCCAGACGGGCCACGGCGGGCGCGGAGGCGACGGCCGCGGCGACGGCGTCCTGCATCTCGCTGTTGCGCAGGGCCAGATGCCGCAGACGCGGCAGCCGGGCGCCGGACAGGATGGGCGCCAGGTCGGCGGCCTCACTGTCGCCGCCGTACTCCGGGGTGCCCAGCCACAGGTCGAGGTGCTCCAGGGCGGGCAGGTCGCTGCCGCCGATGCCGCGCACCACCTCGGCGGGCAGTCCACCGGTCTCCACGACGAGCCTGCGCAGCGCGCCGTGGTTCACCGCGGGGAACCGCAGCCCCGATCCGCCGCGCACACCGAACTCCTCCAGAGCGGGGAAGGCGTTGATCAGCGGGGTGACGTCGGTCTGGTTGATCCAGGAGATCTCGCACTGCTCCATCACCATGTCGCCGAGGAACAGCGCGCGCAGCGCGGGGAAGCGGTCCCGGGCGGTTACCAGGGCCTCGATGACGTCGGAGGGGTCCGAGTCGTACGCCTCCTCCCAGGCCCCGACGATCAACGCCCGCACGCGCGTCGTGTCGACGGCGGCGCAGAAGCGGGCGAAGGCCCCCGTCCAGTCCTCGTCGGCGTCGTACACGTCGCCGGTGATCCGCCAGGCGACGGCGTCCGCGTCGGGAAGGCCGTCAACCTTCGCCTCGGGGCCCGGGAAGTCGTGGGCGGGCAGCCGGTACAGCGCGGAGAGGTGTTCACCAATGGTCATACGGCTGCTCCTGAGAAGAAGAAGTGTGCGGTCCGTGATGTCGGAAGTTCTACCAAGAGGCACTGACAGCACCCGTCGGCGGGGCGGTTTCGCGGGGCGTTGTCAGTGGTGGCCTCTACGGTCGTCGACATGAGGCCGGTGCGCGCCGAGCACCCGGCGGTGAGGGGAGAGCCATGTACCGGCAGGGAGACGTGCTGATCGTGCCCGTGACGGAGGAAGCGGTGCCGGCCCATGTCGCTCGTTCGCCGAGGGAGCGGCGCGACGCGCGGGGCCGGCTCGTGCTGGCGCTCGGCGAGGTCACCGGCCATGCCCACGCCGTCGTCGGACCGGGAGAACTGGTGCGTGAGCCGGGGCCGTTCGGGCCTTTGCTGCTGCACCTTCCGCAGGGCGGACGGGTGGTGCACGAGGAGCACGCGGTGATCGCGCTGCCCAAGGGGTGGTACCGGGTGATCAGACAGCGGGAGTACGTGCCCGGATCCGTGCGGATCGTAGCGGACTGAACAGCGCATGACGGAGGGGCAGATGATCAGGACTGAGGCCGACGGGACAACGGTGGGGGACACCATGGAGGACAGCTCCTCCGACGCGCTGAGCGCGTGGCGCGGCCGGCTCTCGGCAACCGTTCCCGCCGACCGCACGGCCGCCGAGGCCGGCATCCGACGGGCTTATCGGCAGGCGGGTCTTCCCGAACCGGAGCGCGTGGTGTGGGCCGGATCCCCGCGCGCGGCCGTCGAACTGCTGCGGGGCCTTCCGGACCGGGGACCCAGCGTGCGGGACGCGGTCCGCAGCACGCCCTGGGCGCTCGAAAGGCGGCGACTGCTCGAGCAGTTGGGAGCCACCGGCTGGTCGGCGCACTGGGCGGCGACCGGTGGGCGCCTGTGGGAGTCCACCCAGGCGCTCGTGGACCGGATCCGCACGGGCGTCCTGGAAGAGCTGGTGGGCCGCGATACGGGTAAGGCGGCCGCGGACGTCAGGCTGCTTCTCCTGGACGCCGTGCTCGGGCAGCACGACGCCCCCTGGCTCGCCGCGTTCACCCCCGACGACGGCCCGCTGGAGGCAGTGGCCGCCGTGTGCCGCAGCGCGGGCTGGTGGTGGCCCTACTCGCGCGTGGCGGTGGTGTGCGAGCGGCCCACGGCCCTGCACCGGGACGAGGCGGGCCGGCTCGACCACGGAACCGGCCCGGCACTCGCCTATCCCGACGGCTTCGCCCTCCACGCCTGGCGCGGCATGCCCGTACCGGCGGAGTTCCTCGCGGAACTGCGCACGCTCACACCGGAGCGGATCCGCGCCGAGGAGAACGCCGAGCTGCGCCGGGTGATGCTGGAGCACTACGGCTACGACCGCTACCTCGCGGACTCGGCCGCCCGCCCGGTGCACCGGGACGAGACGGGTGTCCTTTGGCGGATCGACCTGCCGGACGACGAACCGGTCGTGATGGTGGAAGTGCTCAACTCGACCCCGGAGCCGGACGGGACCCGGCGCACCTACTGGCTGCGGGTACCACCCTCGACCCGGACGGCCAGGGCCGGTGTCGCCTGGACCTTCGGGATCCGTCCCGAGGTGTACGCGCCGCTCGTGGAGACCTGAGGCGGCTGTGGGCCGGCGGTGCCGGTGCCGGTGCCCTCCGGGACGGTGGGGCATCGACCCACCGACCGCAGGCCCCTTCTGTTTCCGTCTTTCGGGCAGGGGGCGCCGGTACCGCGGCACGTCGCCGTCTCCGCGAACCGCCGCATCAAACCGCCCGCATCAAGCCGCCCGCCTCGATGGCACCCGTCACCCCCCGCGGCATCTCGGCCGGCGACGGACCAAGATTCCCGCCCCAGCGGTGATACCAGGCCTGACCTGCAAAAGAACCACACATGAGGCTCGGACAGAGAACGATTTCCGAGGGGTGGGATTCGACCAAGTGCGCGCTTCATCTGGCAGGTGCCGCCGATCCTCCTGATTCTGATCTCAATGCCCTGCGCCCGCAGGGGCGTAGGTCGTGCACTCCAGCTGCCAGCTGAGCAGTGGACACGGTCCGCTGCGCGCACCCGCCATAACTCACGCGAGGAGAGACGTCATGCCCAGAGCTGCCACGACCAAGGTTGCGCAACCCGTGACGGACGACAGCATCAAAGTGCGCCAACTCAGCCACTACCAGTTCAGCTGGGTGGCGGGGGAGCCCGCTGCCCGCGGCACCCTCACCCTGCAACTCGTACTCGACGAGGGCGCTTGGGAAGAGGTGCTGACGGTCGACGTCGACGACGCCGACGTGCTCCAGGACCTCCTGCGCAGCACACCGACCGTGCACTACGACGTCAGTCGCCGGACTCTGATGTTCGGTGTCACTGCTGTCGGCGCCTGAACAGGAGTGCGGGCCTGTGGTCGCCTCCATGTTGTGGACGATCGCTCGCCTGACAGGTCGTCGGA
The DNA here is from genome assembly GCF_056435845.1 of Streptomyces sp. NPDC043867. NCBI lineage: Bacteria > Bacillati > Actinomycetota > Actinomycetes > Kitasatosporales > Streptomycetaceae > Streptomyces > Streptomyces sp. NPDC043867. The sequence continues at coordinate 52,203 of NZ_JBWKDS010000031.1, forward strand.
CCGCCGTCGAGGAGACCGACCACGGGACCCGGTGGAACCCCCGGCCTGACGGCCCTGCCGGTGGCGGAACCGCAGGAGGTCGCCGGTAGGCTGCGGCGGTGCGCACGGTCGAGCTCCTGTTGGATGAGGCGGCAGAACTGGCGGTTCGGGAGGCGTGGCGGCGGCTCGCGGACGCGGGGCTGTCCAGTCAGGCGCGCCACCGCTCACCGACCAACAGCCCGCACCTCACCCTGGCTGCCTGCCCGGACTTGACCGCCTCGATTCGCTGGGAACTCGCAGAGGTGGCCGCCGCCCTGCCGCTGCCGGTGCGATTCACCGGCGTGGTCCGTTTCGAGCGGCCCACCTCGGTGCTGGCCTGGGGGCTGGATCCCGACTCCGCGCTGGTCGGCTTGCACCGCCGGGTGTGGGAGGCGGTGGCCTCGGACAGCCCACCCGATACGCTCAACCCGTTCCACGAACCTGCGCGGTGGAGCCCGCACATCACCCTCGGCCGGACCCGGCGGGCCGGTGCCTTCGCCGACCGTCGGCTCCCCGAGCTGCTGCCGGCGCCGCCGCTGTCGGCCCGGCTCACCACCCTGCGCAGCTACGACACCCAGACCGGCGCCCTGGAAGTGCTGGAGCCCCGCCCCTGAACGCCGTTCCCGACGTCCCACGATCGCAGGCGCGTGTGGATCACACCACGGTGAAGTCGGTGGCCTTGGTGACCAGCGTCGTGTCGTTGTCCGCCGCGGTGGCGAGGACAGCGACGTGCCACACACCGTGCTGGGACGCCTCGGCGTCGGCGCGGGTGACGGTGACCTTGTGGGTGCAGTGCACGGTGTCCTCACCGGACGGCTTGCAGACGGCCGGCTCCACGGCAGCCATGTCCTTGGCGGTCAGCCCGTTCTTCGTGAAAGCCGGCGCTCTTGGCCGCGCCGTTGCGGCGATACTCGAGGCCATGGTGCCCCGGGGGCCTCCGCCACGCGTCCGGACCGGCGCCGTCGAGGAACCTGCATGGCGGCCGCGGCCTACCGGCGCTTGACGCACAGGGCCGCGTCCACGGCTCCCCGGAGGTGGCGCAGGCTGTCCCCTTCGGCCGCCCACGTCGTGGTGTAGACGGTCACGGTGCCACGGCCGCCCGTGCCCGCCCGCCCGCCGCCCGCCGCCCACCGAATCACCCGGCAGATCGCCGCCGTGGCCCCAGTAGGAACCGCCACAGCTGAGTGGGATCGACGCGACGCCGTACCCGTAACGGCTGCCCGGCGGGTAGACGTCGCGGCCACCGACATCGGTGGTGTCCCGGGTCATCAGGCCTACCGCCCAGCCGGGCAACAGGCGCAGCCCGAACAAGCCGTCCCAGAATGCGTTGAGGTCCTCGGGCGTGGACACGAGCCCACCGGACGCGCCGAACTCGTACCCCGGCAGCTCGGTCACATCCACCCGGCCCGCCTTCGGATGCGCCGGGTGGACGCCGTAGTTGCGGGCGTGCGGCCCGCGCAGGGTGAACTCGCCCGGTGCGGGCCAGTAGGTGTCGTCCAGGCGCAACGGGTGCACGACCGTGCGATCGATGTACGTGCGGAAGCCGACTCCCGACGCCGTGTCGATCACCATCCCGAGCACCAGGTAGTTGGTGTTGGAGTAACCCCAGTCGGTGCCGGCTTCAACACGGGTTTCTCTTCGAGCGCGAGGGCCAGGTAGTCATCGGGCGTTCCGGGCCGGCTCCAGTCGACCAGCGCGGAGTACTCCGGCAGGCCGCTGGTCTGCTTGAGCAACTGCCGTACGGTGATGGCGTGGTGGGCGAGCTGCGGTACATAGGTGCCCGCGCGGTCGTCCAGTCGTATCCGCCCATCCACCACCAGGCGCATCACGGCCGCCGCGGTGAACGCTTTGGTGTTGCTGGCCAGCCGGAACCTGCCCTGCGCACCGGCCATCGGACGGCCCGACTCCAGGTCCGCGACGCCGAAGGTACGCGTCACCCTGCCGTCATACGCGAGGGCACCCGGCACTCCGTCTTCCTCGACGAGAAGACTCAGCTGCCGCTGCACCGGGTCGGGCCGGTGGGCGTCGTAGGCCGCTGCCGCGGGAACGAGGCCCCCGGTGAGGGTGGCGGTGAGCAGGACCGCGACGGCGAGACGCTTACGGTGCATGCGTGTTCTCCCTGGGTCGTGGCGGACGGACGCGGCCGGATCATTCGCTTGCCGACGACCCTGCCAGGCTCCCACCGAGAGATCAGTACGACGGGTGCCCATATCGAACTGTGGTCATCCCCCTTGACAAAGCCCGGCGTACAACGGTTCAGCCGGTCTCGCTCGCTGGCCGCTGCGGGCGATCCCTTCGATAAGTGGCCCGACCGAGCACTGAAGACCACCGATGCCCGAGATGGATGGAGAGCCGAGACTCTCGGGAGTCCATCCGTTGGCGCGACCGGTACGAATGCAATCGGCAACGTATGCAACGTGGGCTAGCAGGGCGGGAGTTGGCCTGGGTGATCTGGTACTGGGCTGCATCCCGCGAAGCGCGCGCACACCGGGCGACGGCCCGGGACGCCTACCATCGGCGACGCAGTTACGACTGGGTAACAGACCGCAACCATACTCAGCTGTGTGGCGTGTCATCCGATGGGACGGCGTTCGTCTGTCCCCGACGGGAAGGCGAGGGGCCCGATGACGCAGGAGCAGACCGGGGACACGACGCCGCGGACGGGACCGGGCACGATGCGGACCAGGACAGTGCGAGGCCATGCGCTGCGCTGGGCGTTCCGTCTGGTCATGGCTGCCCTGATCCTGCTGCTCGCCATGCGCACCTACGAGGAGACGGGCGTCGCGCACGCACGGTCGAACGGGACGCTGCACACGGCCGAGGCCATCATCACGAACCTGTCGCCCCACACGACGAGGGGGAGAAACGGCGGAGGCCAGGACGGCGGCAGCGGCGGCTGGGTCGTCACCACCAAGTACACGATCGAAGTGCGCGTCGGCGACGAGACGAAGACGGTGGACGGCGTCCCAGGTGATTCCGTGAACGACCTCCAGGAGGGACAGCTGGTCGAGGCGGGCCTGTGGCACGGGCGGGTCGTGGAGATCGACGGACGTGACGTGTGGCCCGGTTGGCATCTGGAGGGATGGGACATCAGGCTGGTCGTGCTGTATCCGTTGATCATGGGGTATGTGATCGCCGTCGCCGTGACCGCCGCCGCGTATCTGGCAGGCCTCGGCGGCCGGGTACGGTTGGAGCGGCAGCGCCGACTGGGGCCCGCTGGGTTCGGGTTCGGCGTCGGGGTGGCGGCGACCTTGGTGCTCATCGTGTGCGCGGCTTTCGGGAACATCATCCCTTACTGGCCGGTCATTCCCGTGGGCGCCGGAACCGTCGCCGCGCTGGTGGGGCTGACGGGAGCGCTCCGGCGGGCCCGGGCCACCCAAGTCGCTGACACATCCGGCGGAAGCGCACCGGCCCAGGTCTGACGGCCGGGCCCCCGGCCGCCCAGGGGACCGCTCTGGAATGATCTGACCGTGCTGCGCGACAGGGCCACGGAGCACGAGCGGCGTCTGCCCTGGGCGAGCCAGGGTGTGTATCGAAAGTGCCTGATGAGGATGACGGAGAGCCCATCTGTGCTTCAGAATATTCGGATGGTCACGCTTGGGACTCCCCGTTTGATCCTGCGCCGTTGGCGTGAGGAAGACGTTGTGCCCATGGCTGCCGTCAATGCCGACCCCGAGGTCATGCGGTGGATCCGTGACGGCAGCGTCCGTGACGAACAACAGACCCGCGGCGGGATCCAGGCATGGGAGAGCGAGTGGGAGTCACGGGGCTTCGGCCTGTTCGCCGTGGAGATCCGGTCCACTGGCGAGCTGGCCGGGTTCACCGGCCTTTCGGTGCCGGACTTCCTGCCGGAAGTACTGCCGGCGGTTGAGGTCGGCTGGCGGCTGGGACGTTCCCACTGGGGGCAGGGGTTGGCCACCGAGGCCGCTGCGGCCGCCGTACGGTTCGGGTTCGAAGAGCGAGGGCTGGAGCGGATCGTCAGCATCGCTCAAGTGGGCAACGACGCCTCCGAACGGATCATGACCAAACTGGGGATGCATCCGGTCCGTGAGACCGTCAGTCCCACCTGCGGTCGGCGGGTACGGGTGTTCGAGTTGTCGTCGGACCAGTACGTCACCACCACTCGTCGATGGCGGGAACCCCGGAGGTAACCGCGTAACGGACCGCGAGTTCGTCATACCTGATGGCCACGGCTCTACGTCTCTTGAGGCGATTGATGCCGTACTCGACCCTTTCGGTGGACGCGCTCGTCAACTGTTCCGGTGCGCCGCGCCGACGGTGGGCGCGGCTTCGGGCCAGGTGGTTTCCGTCGCCGTCGCCGTCGCCGTCGCCGTAGGCGAAGACGGCTACCCCTCGGTCTCGGCGAGGTTGCGCAGCACGGTTGGCATTACCGCTTTGAAGGGCCGCACTTTTCCGGTCCGAACTGGCCCCGATTCAAGGGCTGGAGGGGCGCAGTTCCGGCTTGGGATGGCCCCGGGTTCCGGTCCGTGCCGGCCCCGGTTGGCGTGACTGTGCGACGGAACTCAAGGCATCAAGCGCGCTCTCGGTTATCTGCTGAGGGCGAAGCGGCGAGTGCATGGCTTCGACGGTGCCGCGGCTCGCCCTTCTTGACCCACGCAGGTCGCGAGGTTGTTGATCAGAGCGTAGGTGACGTTCTCGTCCGCGGTGCAGTCGAAGTCGGACACTTCAGAGCGTCAATGTCAGCACGGTATTGAGACGTTCATCCTTGTGGGCCCTCTCGCATGGGTGCGACCGTGCTCGCTGCGCGGAGCGCCGGTCAGGCGCCGGCCCAGGTCATGGAACACCGTCTGCGGAACGGCCTGTGACGTGCGGGGGCACGGGTGTGCGGGAGTGCGGGTGGTGGAGTACGAGGAGGGCGATGTCGTCGGTGCGCTGGGCGGTCGTGCTGGTCTTTTCGAGGAGGTCGTCGATCAGCAGGTCCAGGTCTTCAGTGTCGGCGGTGGCGACGTGGTGGGCGAGGGTGTTGAGGGAGTCTTCCAGGTCGATGCCCGGTGTTTCGATGAGTCCGTCGGTGTAGAGGGCGAGGGTCAGGCCGGGGGTGAGGGGGATGTGGGTGAGGGGGAAGTCGGCGTCGGGATCGATGCCCAGGAGTGGTCCCGGGGGGACGGTCAGGGGCCGGGCGGTGCCGTCGGCGAGGCGCAGGATGGGTGGCGGGTGGCCGGCGCTGGCGAGTGTGATGCGTCGGTGGGTGAAGTCGACGTGGGTGTAGAGACAGCTGGTGAGCAGGTCGGGGGACAGGTGGGTGAGGAGCCGGTTGGTTCTGGCGAGGACTTGGTCGGGCGGTGTGCCGAGGGTTGCGTGGGCGTAGATGGCTGTGCGCACCTGGCCCATGAGGGCTGCCGCGGCGGCGTTGTGGCCCTGGACGTCTCCGATGACGGCGGCGGCGGCGCTGTCCGAGAGCCGGATCAGGTCGTAGAAGTCTCCACCGATGCCCATGCCCCGGGTTGCGGGCAGGTAGCGGGCGGCGACTCGCAGGCCGGTGATGGGAGGCAGGGCGCGGGGGAGCAGCGCCTGCTGGAGGCTGTGGGCGAGTTCGTGCTTGGTGTCGTACAGGCGGGCGCGGTCCAGGGCCTGGGCGATGAGCCCGGCCAGTGACGTCAGGACGGCGCGTTCCTCGGCCGGGAAGGTGTGCGGGTGGTCGTAGGACAGGATGCAGCAACCGACGGGCCGGCCGGAGATGATCAGCGGCAGGAAGGCCCAGGCCTCTTTTCCGCTGACCACCGGGGCCTGGGGGTACAGGTGCTGCATTTCCTGGGGATTGGCGAAGAAGGCGGGCGTGCCGTCGCTGAGTGCCTGGCCGGCCGGGGTGAAACCTGTGTCCAGGGGCAGACCGTCCAGCCGTTCGATGGTGCGCGCGTCGTATCCGCGGTGGCCGGTGATCCGTAGCCGTCCGGCGTCGGCGGCGGACAGGACCAGGCCTTGTGCTGCGAAGGCGGGCAGCACCTGGTCGGCGATCAGGTCGATGACGTCCTGGACGCCGACGACCTCGGTCAGTGCGGCGGCGAGATGGGTGAGCTGGTAAAGGGGGCCGGCCCGTGCGGGTGTGACGGTGGCTGCCGCGCGGGCGGAGCCCGGTACGGGCGGCTGCAGTGTCCCGGCGGGCACGATGCGTACGCTGATGCCGCTGGCGTCGGGGTAGAGGTGGAAGTCCAGCCATTGTCCGGGGGGACGGCAGGCGGTGAACGTCGTGGGTTCGCGACTGAGTACCGCGGCACGGTAGCGGTCCTCGTAGGCGGGGTCGTCCAGCCAGCGCAGCGACTGCCACGGCAGGGTGCCGAGCAGACGGTCGGCTTCCCGGCCCAGCAGGTCGCAGGCCCCGGAGCTGAGGTAGACGAAGTGTCCCTCCAGGTCCAGGGCGCAGCTGCCACCGGGCAGCCGCTCCACGAAGTCGGCGGCGGCCGTCGCCGGGCTGGCGGACCGCGGGCCGCCGGCGGCGGTGACGACCCGCATCCCCTCGCGCCGCACCGCGGGCCGGCCCTGCTCGGCGGCTTCCTCCAGGAGCCGGGCCAGGCGTCGGCAGCGCGAGGCGATGTGACCGCGCTCGCGGCCGGTCATGTACGGCGGACGGGAGGGCGGCCACATCAGCAGCAGCGCACCCAGGCGCAGGACCCCGGTGACGGGCGCCGCCGCCAGCACCAGCGGGTAGGGCAGTGCCATCGCGGTACGGGGATAGGACCGGGCCATCTCCTCCTGGCTGCCGATCCAGACCATCCGCTGCTCACGCACGGTCTCGGCCACCGGTGCCGGAGCGTTCAGCGACACCCGTGCCCACGGCGCGGCGAACTCGGCCGGTGCTCCGCACAGCACGGTGAGCCACAGCACCTGTTCCTGCGGCGCGAGCGGGTCGAGCAGGTACAGGGCGCCGACGGACGCGCCGGTCTGGCGTACCGTCTGAGCGATCTCGGTATCCAGCGCACGCTCGGCGGCGGTCGGATCACCCGCGCCGGTCACAGGACACCTCCAGCATCGCGGGACGGATCGGGGGGACGGCCGCGGCCGTCCCTGCGCCCTTTTCAGGTGCATCCTCCGCCGGCGCGGGGCTCGCACGCGCCTCTTTATGGACGTTACGCCGGTGGGGGACGTCCGGCACGTCTTCCGGGTCCCGGTCGGGCCCGGCCCACCACCCGTCGCCACCACGGCGGCCGTGGGCGGCGGCTGCGCCCGGTGGCGACGCGACGGGGGAGTGCGTCCGCTACGTGCGGTGGCGACACGGTGGGGTACGGGGGGTTCCGTCGCGCCCGGCGTGGTACTCCGGGGAGGCGGAGGTGTCTCGCGCCGATGAGTCACACCGCGCCTTAAGGGGCGCCGGAAGAAGGGGGAGGGACGCGGGGGAGGGGGCGTGGTCGGTTCCGGCGGCACGGGATGCGTGCCGGACGCGCGGCCGGCCTGGCGACACCGCATGCGTTCCGAACGTTCCGAAGACTCATCCGAAGGGGCCGCAGGCCCTGCGAAGGACACATGATGAACGCCGATGACGCATACGACAGCAGTCGCATCACGCAGTGGCTGCTGGAGACGGACTCGCTGGAGGATTTCCTGCAGACGCTGGCAGACGCCGCCATGGAGCTGGCCGGGGCCGAAGGGGTGGGGGTGACGCTGGAGGGCGGCGGCCGGCCCGTGACGGTGGTCAGCACCGGGCCCGCGGCGCCGAAGCTGGACGAGAAGCAGTACGGCCAGGACGACGGCCCCTGCCTGCCGTCCCTGCGCACCGGCACGGAGATCACCGTCGCGGACATGCTGCGCGAAAGCCGCTGGGGCGACTATCCCGCCTACGCCGCCGCGTGCGGGATCCGTTCGTCCCTCTCCCTCCCGATCGCCGCTCGCACCCGCCTCGCCGGAGCGCTCAACGTGTACTTCGGCGCGCCGGGTGCCTGCGGGGACGACGACCTCACCGCGCTGCGCTCGCTCGCGGCCCAGGCGGCCGGCGGCATCGCCGTCGCCCAGCGCATCGGCGACACCCAGGAGTTCACCCTCCAGCTGCAGGCCGCCATGCAGTCCCGCAGCGTCATCGACCAGGCCCTGGGCGTGATCATGGGCCAGCGCCGGTGCACCGCCGCCGAAGCCTTCACCACCCTGCGTTCGGCCTCCCAGCACCGCAACATCAAACTCCGTGACCTGTGTGCCGAACTGATCACCAACATCAGTGGACGGCCCCCCACCACCCCCGATTTCGGCTCCCGCACCTGACGCAACGCCTGCGGCCCGTGCGCCGCTCACAGGCGCTCGTAGAGGTAGGCGGCGGCAGCGTCCTCGAACGCGGTGTGAGCGGTGCGTGCGCGCTCGGCGGCCTGCTGCACCCGCTGCTCGTCCAGCGGCTGCCCGACAGTGGCCGAGTCGGACAGGGCGAAGGAGGTGCGGACGGCGCGGTCGGCGAGGTCCAGCACGGCGGGATCGCGGACGGCCATCTTCAGGTGTGACATCGCTTCGGTGACGGCGGTGCGGGCCTGCCAGCGCGCTCACGGCGGGCGTCCGGGGTGTCGGGCTGCCCGTCGCGCATGGCGTCGACCACTAGGTAATGGTGGCGCCGGTAGCCGGCCAACGCCGAGACGAGCGCGGGAACCGCACTCATGAGCGCCTGCCGACGCCGCCAAGGTCACCACCCCGGAAGAGGCAGGCGAATACATCGCGGCGCGCTGCCGGCGGTCGGCGAGCGCCTGGCTGACGTGCTGGAGCAGCGCGCCGACGACTACCGCGACCAGCGTGCCGATCATCGTCCCCACAGGGGTCCCCTCTCCTGGCCGGCGCCCGCCCGGCCCTTCCTCTGCCTCGAGGGCATGGCGTACCCGCCCGGCCCCCTGAAGGGGACCTACCCACGCTGGGCCGGGCAGCCATCTCGCCGGGCAGGACGCGGGGCAAGGTGTCATTCTCCGTAACGTCCCGGCGGGGGTTCTCGTGGGGCCGGAGCCCGCGTTCCACCCGCGCCCGCGCCCGCGCCTGCGCCGGTGGGCCCCGTGGGCTGATGCCCGCGGGAGCCCGGTGCCGGTGGGTCCCGGAGGTGGAGGCCGTGTCGTCGCGGGTTGTCTCCGGCCGGGCTCGAGTGGGGCTCAGGTGGCGATGTGCAGTGTTGGGGATTCCTGGAGGAGGGGGTCGTGCATGGCGTCGCGTCGAGTGCTCCGTGCTCAGCACACCGTCCCGGTCGCGGCTCCTGCCGGGGTTGTGTACGGCCTCCTTGCCGATGCTCCGCGCTGGCCGGTCCTGCTTCCCTCCTACGTCCATGTCGAGCGCCTGGGCTTCGACGGTGTGCGCGAGGAGCTGCGGTCGTGGCGCCTGCAGTACGGCCAGGTGCGTTCCGCGCTCGTCCGTCGTGTGCTGCGCCCCGGCGAGCGCCGTATCGAGTTCGAGGTGTGTGATGCGCTGCTGCCCGGCGCACCGGCCAGCGGCGTGTGGAGCGTGGTGCCTGACGGTGCCGGCCGGTGCCTGCTGAGCCTGCGTCATGAGCGCCCGCACGAACCCTGGGAGACGGCCGGTGCGGCTCACGCGCTCGAGGGGGATGTGCAGAGCGAACTGGCGGCGCTGCGCGAGACTGCGGAGCGCTGGGACCGGCTGGATGAACTGCTGCTGTCCTTCGAGGACAGCGTCTATGTCTCGGGTTCCCCGGAGCTGGTGTACGACTTCTTGTACCGCATCGAGGACTGGGTGGACCTGGTCCCCGACGTCGAGCGGGCCGAGGTCACCGAGGACCAGCCCGGTGTGCAGCTGACGGTGTTGCACACCTGCGCCCCGGACACCGGGCACACGCTCGTGTCCGAGGCCGTTCGCCTGTGCTTCCCGGCCGCGGGACGCATCGTCCACAAGGCGACCGTGATGCCCGATCCGGTCGCCGCGCACTACGGGGAATGGTCCCTGGAGCCCGACGAGAGCGGAGTGCGGGTCGTCTCCGTCCACCAGGTGATGCTGAAGGAGAGCGCCGTCCAGGCCGTCCTGGGCGGGGGCGCGGTGCTCCTCGACGCCCGCAGGCACGTACGTGAGTGGCTGGGCCGCTCGAGCACCGAGGCCCTCGGCCTGGCGCGCTGGCACGCCGAGAGCGCCGTACGCCGGCTGCGATGAACTCCGCCGCAGAACCGACCGTTCGGCGCAGCACCACCACTACGAGGAGGAGATCGGTGATGGCCCTGACCCGGCCCCTGCCGGATGCCGGCCGGCACCCGGGGACGACCGCCACCGGACCGGCACACCCGCCGTCGGGCGCGGCGCGCCAACCACGGTGCGCGGTGGACCAACCACGGTGCGCGGTGGAGGGGTTGGGCGCGGCGCAGGAAGGACGAGGTTCGGGGCACGAGCCCCGGGGGGCGGCGGGCCGGCCGCGGGACGCGATGGACGAATCACCGGGTGCGGTGAACGGGCCGGACGCGGGGGGCGGGGAGTGGGATGCGGTGCAGTATGCGGTGCGTCTGGAGGCGTTGCTGGGTGATCCCCGGGACCGTGCCAATCCCTACGGCCGCTCCGCCTTGTGGGCGGCGAGCCATCACGCGCTGCCCGCCCCGCCCGCCGAACTGACCGTGGCCGGGAAGGCGCCGCCGGCACCCCGGGAGCTCGCCCGCGCTCTGCGTCCGCTGTTCCGCCGGGATCTGGCCCTGGCTCATGCCTGGAGCACCGGTCCGCTGCTGAACGCAGTCGTGCCGCACCCGGCAGCCGCGCTGCTGGGGCCTGCCGCGCTGCTCGCCTCAGCCGCCGGTGTCCTGCGCGGCGCGACCCGTATCGTGGACGGTCTGAGCAGGTACGAGCCCGGTGCCGGGCAGTGGCAGCCGGTTCTGGCCGCGGTCTTCGCGGACCTGCTGGCCTGCGAGTGTCTGACTGCCCTGGCGCTGCGCTCCTGCCCTGCGGCGGGGCAGGAAGCGGCTTTGCCGGACGCGGCCGGGTCCGGTACGCGTACCCCGGACCGGGACCCGAACCGGGACCCGTCCCCGCACGGCGCGGCGCCGCTGTCCGCTGTCGTGGGATACCTCGTGCCGCTGTTGCTGGGGGAACTGCTGGGCGACCTCGAACTGGTGCTGAACGAGTGCGGGTTCGACGCCGACACGCTCGAACGGCGCACCCTGGCCAAGATCCTGGACGACCGGGCGTTCGCCGGGGCCGACTGGACGGCTGCCGGCGCCGCCCAGGCCCGTCTGGTGCACGGGCTGAACCTGGCGGACAGCCCCCCGCCGGGCCGGCAGGGGGAGCCGGCTGCGCTGTTCAGGATCGGTGAGGCCGCTCCCGCCGCGGCGCCGGGCACCCACAGCCCGCAGGCCCTTGCGGCGACTCTGCCCGCTGCCGCCGAACGGCTCGCCGCCGCCGGCACAGCCGGCACCGCGGCGCTCGCCCGCCTGGGCCGCCGGCTCACTGTGGAGCACCGGGCGCTGAGGGTCGCCTGCGCGGCCGCCCCTGTGCACGAGCCCGCTGACCCGGCGGCACGCGCGCTGGCGGACCGTCAGGCACTGCTGGTGCTGGCCGCCGCCGTGCTGGGCGTGCGGGAAGCGGCGGCCGCGACCCCCGAGTCCTTCCTCGGCGACACCGACTGGGCGCTGCTGGCACTGGCACGGATCACCGGCCGACTCGCCCTGCCCCTGCCCGACCACACGCCCCAGACCCGGCCCGGCGTGTGGGATGAGCTGGCCCGGCGCGCGACGAACGGCGTGGACTGCGACCTGTATGCGACGAGGCTCCCGTGGTGAGCGCAAGCCGGGGAGGAAGGGCAAGCGTGGAAGGGAACGGGAGCGGGAGCGGGAGCGGGAGCGGAAGGGTGGGCGGGAGCGTTAGCGCGGGCGCGGGCGCGGGCGCGGGCGCGGGCGCGGGCTTGGGGGTTGGCGTGGGCGGGAGCGGTGCGGGCGGTGCCGACATGCCCGCGTCGGCACCGTCCGTTCCCGCGCCCGGATTTGCGTCCGTGTCGGCGTTCCCTGGACCCGCACCCGAACCCGTACCTACGCCCGTCCGCGCGTCGGCGTTCCCCGCGTCCCCACCCGCGTCCGCACCCGTACCCGCGTCGGTGTCCTCCGCATCCGCATCCGCGTCCGCGCCCGTGCCGGAGTTCTTGCCGCCGTGCCATGCTCCGGGGCCGGACGGGCCGTGGGACGAGGTCCAGGAGCGGATCGAGGACAGCGGCCGGGCCGTGGTGTACACGACCTGGGGTCAGTGGCTGACTCCGGCCCTGCTGGATCCGGGGCTGCGTACCCTGCTGGGCCGTGACTGGCCCCGCTACCGGCAGCACCCGGCCCCGGCCGGGCGGCTGAGCCTGGCCGTCTCCCGGGTGGTGGTCAAGCACACGGCTGCCGCCGCTCTGCAGGTCCCCGCCGCCCGGCTCGACCTGGCCTACCTGCCGGGCGGGCGGCCTGTGCTGCGGGGGCTCGGCGCGGACCTGGAGGTGAGCCTGGCCCATACCGACGAGCTGATCGTGGTCGGCGTCAGCCGCACCGGGCCCGTCGGTGTCGACGCCGAACCCGCCGGGCGCCGCGTCTCCTTGGAGGCGCTGCGCGAGCACGTGTGCACCGCCGAGGAGGCCGCCATGCTCGCAGCCCTGCCCGAACCCGAGCGTACCGAGCGGTTTCTGCGCCTGTGGACGCTGAAGGAGGCGTACACCAAGGCGCTGGGAGACGGCATGCGGCGCCGGTTCTCGGCGGTCGGCTTCGGGTGGGACGCGGCGGGAGAGCCCCGCCTCACCGGGGACAGCTCGGGCCGGTGGGCCTTTGCCACCCACCTGGTCGAGGGAGGTTTCTGGGTCAGCGAGGCGCACCGCAAGGACACCGCAGCGGCGCCGCCGACCGGGACCGGGGCCGCGGCACCCGCCCGCGGACTCGAACGACCACCCTCACCGCAGCCGCAGCCGCAGCCGCAGCCGCAGCCGGAGTTGGAGCCGCGGTCGCCGGACTCCCGCGTCATCGACTTTCCGGGACGGCGGCGGCCGAAGCGGTGAGTGGCGGGTACCGGCGTACCGCCGACCACGGTCGGCGTGCGGGTGACCACGACACGCACTGTGCAGAAACGATTCGACAAGGAGGCCGGGACATCACGAGTCGGCTGCTGCGCCAGCGCCGTCCGGCACCCCGGGGAAACGGATGAGCAGTCCTGACCGGCAGGCGGGCACCGTTCTAGCCGCGGTGCACGAACTGCCCGGCCCCCTGCCCGGCTCGCCGCTCGTCTTCGAGGTGGGCCCGCTCACCGGCACCGGTGCGGAGGCTCTCGCGGCCCGTGTCGCCGAGCGCCATCGGGCATACGACGTCACCCTGGACGCCGAAGCGGACACCGGGCGCCCTTGTCGCCGCCTCCTGCGGCTCACCCCGCGTACCCGGGCCACGGTCGGCGGCCCGCTCACCGACGACCTGCTGGCCGACCTGCTGGCACCACCCACGGCCGACACCCTCGCCCTGAGCGGGCATCAGCAGACGCTGCTCTGGGCCGCCGTCGAGGATCAGGACGCCCCCGGCGGGCACGTGGAGCAGCTCACCTGGGACTGGAGCGGACCGCTGGACCCGGGCCGGTTCGCACGTGCCTGGCAGTCCGTCGCCGAACGGGAGACGGTCCTGCGGGCCTGCTTCGACTGGAGCGGCGCCCCGCGCCTGGTGTTCCACGACCGCCCGGCGGTGGAGGTCACCTGCCATCCGCACGGCGGCGCTGCCTGGAGCGAACTGCTGCGCCTGGACCGCGAGCGCGGCTTCGAGCTGTGCCGGCCGGGCCTGCTGCGCGTCCTGCTCCTGGAGGGGGCACCGCACGCGGCCGGAGCGGAGCGGGGGCCCGTCCGCCTGCTGGTGAGCTATCACCGGGCTCTGCTCGACGAGCGCGGGGCACGTCTACTGGTGCGCCAGTTCTACCGTTCGTACCTCGCCGGCGGTGTCCTGCCCGGCGGACACCGGAGGCCCGACATCCGCGACCACGCGCAGTGGCTGGCCCGCCAGGACCGAGCCGGGGCCCGCGCGTTCTGGGCGTCGGCCGCACCGCCCGCCGGCGCCGCTCTCAGCCCGGGGCGCCCGGGCGGGCCGCTGCGGCACATGCAGGGGCCGGGCCGTATCCAGCGCCGGCTCGGCGCAGCTGGCACCCTTCGGCTGTGTTCCTGGGCCGCGGGCCGGGGCGTGGGGGAAAGCAGCGTCCTGCACGCCGTATGGGCCCTGCTGCTGTACCGGGCCGCCGGCTCCCGCGGGCCGCTGCCGGTGGCCTTCGGCGTGCATCTGTCCGGGCGGGACATGTCCCTGCGGGGTGCGGCCGCCATCCCCGGTGTGCTGGGCGGCCCGCTGCCCCTTACGGTCACCGTGGACCCCGCCGCGCCGCTGGCGGACCTGCTCGTGCGGGTGCGTGACGCCGCGCTGGACCTCACCCCCTACGCCTGGGTCTGCGGCGAGCAGGTCAGCCGGTGGAGCGGGCGGGAGGCGGGCGCCGCCCTCGTGGAGAGCACCGTGCGCTTCGGCATACACCCCGAACTGCCGCCCGACCTGCGAAGCGAACTGGCGGCGCAGGGCGTCGCGGTGACCGCGCCGCGCAGCGCCGGCGGCGACACGAGCGTGCCCCTCACGCTGGCCGCGCACCACGACGGCGAGGGCGCGCTTGTACTGAGCGCTCTGTACGACGGGGCCGGGTTCACCGCCTCCGGCGCCCGCACCGTCCTCGCGCAGTGCCTGGCTCTGCTGGACCACCTGCCCGCCCACGCGGACGGGGACTTCACTGTGGGTGATGCTCTGCGGCTGCTGGAGGGTTTCCCGGTGCCCCGTACGGCACCGCCCGCACCCAGCGGCGACCGTCTGGCGCTCACGGTGCTGCGGCCCGGGGGGCCGGGTGCTGCTGTGGTGTGCCTGGTCGCTGTCCCCGGTGTCACGCCGGCTGTGTATGCCGGGTTCGCGGGCGGGTATGGGGGGCCCGAACGTGTCGTGTGCCTTTCGGTGACAGGCCGGGGGGTGCCGCCCGGTCCGTTGCCTGAACTGCTCGGCGGTGGGCGGTATGTGATCGTGTGTGGCGTGGGTCCGGCCGGGCCGGCCGCGTATGAGGTGGCCCGGCGTACGGTCCGGCGCTCGGGCGAGGCTCCCGTTGTGGTCGTGACTGGGGCCGGTGATGTGGCGGGGGCTGTGCGGGCATTGTCGGGGGCGGTACGTGTGGCGCTGGCGCGCAGGGCCTGACCCCCGGGGGGTGTGGGCGCTGTGTTGCAGTGCCGTGAGGCATGTTTGCCATGAAGGCATCGTTTGTGTGCCGTCGTCGACGGTTGGTGACGCTGTGTGGAATCGACAGCACGGGTTGGCGCCGAGCGCTTGCGGGCGACCGTCAGGCTCCGTCGGCCTGACGGTCGCCGGGCCTTCACCTGCTGACGGGGAGGGCTGCCCGGGCGTGGGGCGGCGTGGGTTGGCTCGTGGTGCTCAAGTAAGCGTCATGCGCAGCTACTTGAAGGAAGGCCGTGCGCCTGTTCCGCCGGCGGTGACCTCCCAGGGGAGAACCCCGCCCCCAACACGTCGGAGGCGAAGGCTACTGCCTGCTGGTTCCGGGTGGTTGCTCAATGCGCGCACGCGGCGGGATCATGTCCCTGGGGAAGGCGTTGCTGCTCGTCCAGCACTAACCAGACGTCCGCTGCCACCGATCAGCCTCAGTGGCCCCCGGCCGGGGCGGCGTACCGGTGAAGGGGCAGTATTCCGATCCTGCGCTATTCCCCTTGTCTGCCTGCTGACGAAGCGTCTTCATGTCGTCGGATTTCTCCACGGGCGGGGACGGCTAGCTGGTTGATGTTGCCCGTCCTGCACTTCTGCTCCGTGCGGGTCGGTACGCTTTGTTGTGGAGAGCCCTGTTCGTCATGTGCGGTGCGGATAACGTGCCTCTATGTCTTTCGTCAAGCGAGGCGAGGGGGTCGGGGTTCGTAGAAGGTTCCGTCGCGGAGCATCGCGAACAGTACGTTGATCCGTTGTCTGGCCAGGCGGAGGAGGGCTTGTGTGTGTGGGTTTTGCCGCGGGCTCGGCAGCGGTCGTAGTAGCTGCGGGAGGCGGGATCGTGCAGGGCTGCGAACGCGGAGAGGAACATCGCGCGTTTGAGCTGCCGGTTGCCGCCTTTGGGGGCGTGTTCGCCGTGGATCGAGGACCCCGACTGTCGGGTCGTCGGGGCGAGGCCGGCGTAGGAGGCGAGGTGGGCGGCGCTGGGGAAGCTGCTGGCGTCGCCGACGGTGGCCAGGAGGACTGCGGCGGTCCTGACGCCGATGCCGGGCATCGAGGTCAGGACCGGGGAAAGAGGGTGGGCCTCCAGCAGGGCTTCGATCTGGGCTTCCAGGGCCCGGCGTTGTTCGTGGACGGCGGCCAGCGACTTGGCCAGCGACGGCACGATCACGTCCAGCGTGTTGGTGCCCGGGACGATCACGGTCTGTTCGTCGAGCGCGGTGAAAATGTCGTCGACGAGCCGGTCGGCCATGCGCGGAGCTTTGGGCCGGACGACCTCGACGAGCTTGCGGCGGCCTGCTTTGCGCAGAGCGGCCGGGGATCCGTAGCGCTTCAGGAGCCAGGTGATGGCGGGGTGGTCCAGGCGCGGGCCCAGGACGCGTTCGAGGCTGGGGTGGAACTGGGTGAGCAGGCCGCGGATGCGGTTGGAGGTGCGGTTGACCTCGCCGGCGAGATCCTGATCGAAGCCGACCAGCATGGTCAGCTCGGCGGTAATCTCGTCGGCGAGCTCCAGGGAGCGCAGGGTGTGAGGCATGGTGCGGGCGGCGTCCGCGATGACAGCCGCGTCGCGTGCGTCGGTCTTGGCCTCGCCGGGGTAGAGGTCGGCGATCCGGCGCATCGCGAGTCCGGGCAGGTAGGCGACCTTGCAGCCGGCGTGGCGGGCGACGGTCAGCGGCAGGGCGCCGATGGAGGCGGGCTGGTCCACCACGACCAGGACGGTGCCGAACTTGACCTTGAGCTTGTCGAAGACGGCCCGCAACTGGGGTTCGCCGTTGGGCAGGGCCTTGTCGAAGACCTTCTTCCCGGCCGGGGTGAGTCCGTGGCCGTGGTGGTTGCTCTTGCCGACGTCCAGGCCGAGAAAGACGCCCACCCCGTCGATGTCGATCACCGTGCCCCCATCTGCGTCGATGCTGTGCCGGCCTCGGCGGTGGGCCGTTCGCGCGCATCCACGTTATGCAGACCTGCCGCCCGTGAGGGGCCCGGCATTGCGCCGGGCCGGGCAGTGGCCGGACCTCTGATCAGCGTCTCCGACGGCACCCCTCGGACCCGGTGACACCACCCCCCAGGTCATCCCATCGACAGGGGGCAACAGTCATGCCGGGCCCGGAGGCCAGCGGCCCTCTTACAGGACCACGAAGAAGATAACGGGGAATCAGGGGATGCAGACGGGGCTGTCAGCGCCTTTGCCGAGGTGTTGGAGGACTATCTGCGGGTACTGGGCGCCGACCACCCCGACATTCTGACCGCTCGCCAGCACCTCGCCAAATGGCAGGAGGAATCTGGGAATGAGGACGAGGCCGTCAGCCTCTTTACTGACCTGGTGAAGGACTTGCTGCGGGTACTTGCCTATTGGCGGGGGCAAGCGGGAGACCTGGATTTGGCAGTCACCGCCTACACCGAAGTACTGGAGGACTTTCTGCGGGTACTGGGACCCGACCACCCGAGCACCCTGAATGCCCGGGCCAACCTTGCACATAGGCGGCGGGAAAACTGGGGACGTGGACGGGGCCGTCACCGCCTATACCGAAGTGCCGGACCACTCTCTGCGGGTACTGGGACCCGACCACCCCGACATTCTGACCTACCGCAGCATGCTGGCTCATTGGCAAAGGGAATCGGACGCAGAAGGGGCCCTCGCCGCCCTCACCCACCTGGTGGACGACCTGCTGCGGGTACTTGGGCCCGACGATGTGAGAACCCTGGAGGCCCGGACTGCCCTCGGCCGATGGCAGTTGGAATTGGGGGATGGGGACGAGGCGGTCATCGCTTTCACCGAACTTGTGGACGACCTGCTGCGGGTGCTAGCGCCCGCTCACCCCCTAACTCTGGATGCGCAAATGATCCTCTCCCAATGGCGAGCGTCCGAAGAGCAGTGGTGACCAGCAAGGCACGTACATAGGCATTCTTGCCCCTTGCTTGCAGCCGATTCGCTTTCCCGTTCCTCGGGGCTGAGGGCGCCGGGCGCGTGGCCGCAGCGGCGGAAGAGACGCTCCATCGGGTGGCCTCCTGCGTGGGGCTGGAGTGGGCGGTGCCGTTGGCGGGCGTCTTCAGTACGCGCGGCAAGTGGACGTGAAGGTGCTCGACTTCGACCTGGCGGCCGCGGTCGCGGAGCGCGCGGGCAAGGATTTGAGTGAGGCCGCTGGCACTTTTCCGGACTACGAGCGTGGCTGAGCCCGCTGGCGGTTTAATGCCATGTCATGGATGCAGGAGTGGCAGCTGTCATCGGCGCAGTAGCCGGCACTATCGGGGGCATTGGCGGCGGATTGGTAACTGCCATGAGTCAGGGAGGCCAGCAGAGACGGCAGCGGCAATTCGACCGAGAACACAGGCTGGATGAGGCACGCCGCGACGCCTACAGTGCGTGCATCAGCACATCCAAACAGGTGTCTGCGGCTTGGTGGAGATTGGCAGCTCGACTACGGCAAGAAGGCAGTACGGAGGAGCAATGGCAGGAACCTGCCGCCGAGGCGCACGCAGCATGGGCTCCGTTCAGTGCCGCTGTGGCCTCTGTGACAGTCGTGGGACCTGGGTTTGTAGCTGACGCAGCCGACACACTCCGAAGGGCGCTGTACGACCTGGACATGGCGGGGACGGCTTGGCACGACGCCGCTCGCCAAGCGGGAAACGGCCGCCTCGAAGTCTTCGACGTGCGATACATGCAGGCAGTTGAAGCAAAGCGTTCACCGGGGAGTGACTTCCAGGTGGCAGCGCGCAAGGCGTTGGACGCGGAGACCTGAATGCCACCAGCTGGCGTCCCTTCACACCGGCACACCCTGGCCGAGGCAGCCCTCACGGGGTGTCCGGTTCTCTTCGCAGATGGCGCGCCACTGCTGGAGGTGTCGGCGTACACCCGAACATGCACCGGTCGGTACGCATCAAAGTGCACGCCCTCTGGCCCATCTTCAGCGCGCGGCCCGGTCTGCAGCTTCTCGGGTGATGTCGGCGTAGAGGCGGAAGAGGGCTGGGCGGGCTTCGCCGCTTTCTCGTTCGTGCAGGGCCGCCCAGCACTGAGCGATGAGTTCCCGGGCCTGGGTGCCGGGCCAGGGCTGGGGTAGGAGCTGAGGCGGCAACAGCGGGTCGGGCTCCATGGCGCGGGTGAGTTCGGCGGCCAGCTCTACCGCGATGGTGAGGAGTGCGGACGGGGGAAGCCCGGCAGGGCCGGTGAGCCGGGCGAGGCGGGGCTGGGCGATGCGGCTGAGGTGGTGGTAGCGGTCGGCGATCTCTTGCAGGGACCACAGGCTGCGGGCGAGTTCGACAGGCTCTTGGGTGTCGCCCTTGCGTAGATCCGTCGTGGTGAGGAGAGTGAGCGCGCCATGGGCGCCGAGGCGGTGGGCCGCTTCTTCGACGTACGGTTCCCAGGCGTTGGCGCAGACGTACAGTCCGCCCTGGAGCGGGGCGCCGCCGAGGCGGACGAGGGTTTCGCGCAGGGCGTCCCGGGCGGTGCGTGCAGATTCGGGCACCGCGAAGGCGGCCAGGTGCCAGACGCCGTCCCAGGGCGCGAGCCCGGCGTCTTGCTGGAACGCGTGCCGGAGGAAGTCCGCGTTGGGGGCCAGGGCGCGCGTGGTGTCCACGGTGGCGTGCAACTCCGCCTTGCGGCCACGGCCCTCGTGGGTGAACCGGCCCTCTGCCACGAGGCGTTTGACGCACAGCCGCACCTGCTGGTCGCTCATGCCCAGGGTGTTGGCGACGGTGTAGAGCTCGTCCGCGCTGACCGTGCCGTCCTCGCGGATCAGCGCGTGGACGAGCATGCGGGTGGGGACCTCGACGTGGTCCGCCTCGGCGCTCACAGTTCTCCCGCCCCTCTCGTTGCGACGGCGCGACGCATGCTCGTCACCGCGCCGAATCCCAGCAGCCTACGCAGGTAGGGCGTGCGCTCGGTCCGCACGGCCGTGAAGCCGCGCCGCTCGTACAGGGCCCTGGCGCGCGGATTGGTGTCGATCACATCCAGTCTGATCTCCCGGCAGTGGTGCTCCGCCGCCACGGCGGCCACTTCCTCGATGAGCAGCCCCCCGACGCCACGCCCGCGTATGCCCGGGTCCACGGCGATGCCGTCCATGACGAGCTGTCCGGGAACCGGGTGGCGTTCGAACAGGGCGAGGAGCAGGAGCCTGTGCAGTCCTCGCAGGTGTCCGTACACGCGCAACACGGCGGAGGCCGATCCCCCGGTGAGGGCACGGCCGCCGAGCTGGTAGCCGGCGAGGCCGACGAGCTGCCCGTCGAGGAGCGCGCACACCGCGCGATCAGCGTTCAGGTGGGCGGCGATGAAGGGCACCGCCTTGTCCGACGGGTTCAGCGCGGGGCCGAGTTTACGGCCGAACGCCTCCCAGTACAGCTCGGCCGCCCGCCGCTCGGCGCCGGCCGGAAGGCCCCGCCGGACCGTCACCGGCCCAGTACCGGTGTCCGTCGCGTCTAGTCCCATCCCGATCCCCTCCTTCTCGCTGTGAGCCGAACCAAAAACTATCATTTTCATGACGATCGTGCTTGAGTTGATAGATAATTCTCGTCATGCGCCACATCCGAACCGACATCCGAACCGAGGCGGTCAGATCCCATGGACCCGAAGATCCAGCCCAAACGGCGTCGCAGGCTCCGCACAGCCGTTTGGTCACTCGTCACAGTCCTGGTCGCAGCTGCGGGTCTCGTCGGCGTGGCGCTGTGGCAGAACGCCTACGACATGGACGAGCAGCGGGTATCGATCCGCCACGGCGGCCATACCCTCAACGGAGTACTGGCCACGCCCAAGGACGGCCGCAAACGCCACGGCCTGGTCGTGTACATCCACGGCGACGGCCCCGTCGACGCCACCCATGACGACGGCTACAAGCCCATGTGGGAAGCGAACGCCAAGGCCGGCTACGCCTCCCTGTCCTGGGACAAGCCCGGCGTCGCGGGCGCGCCCGGGAACTGGCTCGGCCAGTCCATGGACGACCGGGCCGACGAGGCAGCCGCCGCCATCGCCTGGGCGCGCGGCCGCCCGGACATCGACGGCGACCGGATCGGCCTCTGGGGCGTCAGCCAGGCGGGCTGGGTCCTGCCGAAGGTCGCCGCCAAGACGCCCGTGAGCTTCGTCATCGCCGTCTCGCCCGCGATCAACTGGCTCCGGCAGGGCCGCTACAACCTCCTCGCCGAGCTGCGCGCCGACGGCGCGTCAGCAGCCCGTACCAACGCGGCGATCGCCAAGAGCGACACCATCCGACGGCTGCTGGAACGCCACGCGACCTTCGAGGAGTACGTCAAGGCCATGGGGGGCGACGCGGACGGCATGACCGCCGATCGCTGGGGCTTCATCTCCAAGAACCACACCGCGGACGCTACGCAAGACCTTCGCGCCCTGCGCGGCGTACCGGTGCTGCTGGCCCTCGCGGGTCATGACATCAACGTGGACACCGCCGACACGGAGCGCGTCTACCGCGAGGTGCTGGACGCAGGCGGTGCGTTGACGGCCATGCGCTACCCGGACGCGACCCATTCATTCATCAAGCGGTCCATCGAGCAGTCGGACCTCAAGATCACGCTCACTGCGCTCTTCTCGCCCCGCTCGCTCTTCGCGGACGGATTCCTGGACGGCCAACGACAGTTCCTCAAGGATCTCGACCGAGGCAGCAAGGCCACTCCGTGACAGTTCAGGAAGATCGGCCATGACGCGTGGTGCACGTTGGCGTGTACCGCCCGGTGCACTTTGAAGCGTACGCCGACAGGAGGACGTCCTGGATGCGCTCGCCGCGCCAGGGCGGTTTTGCGGCAGCCGGTCTGCCTCGGGCAGCAAGTCCCGGTAGGACCACACCCGGTTCACGATCGAGAGCCGGTCTTCGCGCACGGCATGGCTGACCTCGGCCGCTTTGACGTGCGCGGCGTAGTCGTCGAGGTCGGCCAGGGACACCTCGCCGAAGCATGTCCGGCCGCGTCCGTGAAGCCAGTCGGTGAACAGCCGGAGATTGCGGAACGTGGAGGTGATGATGGTGATTGCCAACGTGCCCGGGCGGAAGTAGAAGGTGGAGACGCCGGCGCTGGTGTGGTTGAGCAGCTACCAGGTGAGCTTCTTGACCGTATGCAGGAACGGCGTGGTGATGGGGCTGAAGTCGATCGAGAACGCGGTGGTGTGGCTCTCGAAGACGGCGGGCGAAAGGCGCCAGCGCTGGTCGGCGAATACCGACAGGGTGCTGGGGTCGGTTCCGGGGCGCAACGGCCGGTTGAGCAGCACGAGTGTGTCTGGCTCGGGCAGTGGAGGCGCAGATGTGGCCGGGGCGGTGTCCGGGAGGGTCATGTCAGGCCGAGTCCTCGGGTCAGGAACCACCAGGGCGCGCTGCTCGGCGGACCTGCAAAACGGGCGTGACGCCCTGTTGTGGAAGCTCGATGGGCTCTCGGAATACGACGAGCCGGACGGCACGGAGCACGGTCCCGCTGGATCCGATCAGATGGTCACGGGCACCGCAGCCCACCATTGGACTCGGCGATCACTTCCAGAACTCCCTGCACCCTGAGACCCACCGCTGCGAACAGTCAACGAACGATCCGTCCGGGATGCTGAAAATGATCTCCTGCTCCGGGCGCCGGGGGATGCTCTCGGCGACAAAGGGCTGTCCACCGTTGGTGATGACCGTCGAGTGCAGCTCCGTGTCCGTGTGCGTATAGCGAGCTCTTAGGTTGAACGTGCACCGCGCCATCCCCGTTGCTACTTCAAGTCTCACCAGCCCCGGTGACTGGGTACCACCGATAGCGATCCCGTGGCGCGAGAAGTACGCCTTACCTGCGTCGGGTGCGTCGTGGTCGGTGTTGATCGGGGTTTTCGGACGAGAGTCCAGATCCAGCAGCAGGCCAGCTGCACCGATCTCGCCCTGACTGGGAAACCTGATCAAGGCCCTTGCGGTGGAGATGTCTCCGCATCGCACGTTCATCGCTTCAAGGCCGTTGATGGTCAGGGCGTCGCCCTTCTCGCTGTGTATGTTCAGCTGGTAAACGCTCGCGGTGGCGGGCATGGCGGTAGCCCATGATGGCGCGTTCACGCGCCGCGCCTTGCGTTCCGCCATCATCGAGTCGAAATCCTTGATGTCTCCTAAATCCCGCATATTGAGTGCGAGAAGCTTGCGCAGTTCGGCCGACGTGAAGGGACGGTCGATGAGGAGATCGGGTTGGTACTCGTCTTCAGCGAGACGCTCCACGACGGTTGTGAAGGGTGCCCTGGTTTCGTCGAAGCGGGACTGAGCCGCTTCGTCCTGGCGCACGTGTTCGTCGGCTCGCCACCAGTTCCAGAGGTCACCGCCCCACAAAGTGAGCACGGATAGGGAGACGGTCACTGCAACCACCAGGGCCACATGCCGCCACCGTTTCCATCCAGTCAGTGCCCCGGCGCCGGGTGCGAGAGTTTCTGCGACGCCGCTTGCGAACGTGTCCTGAGTGGCAGGTGGCGTTGTTGCGGTGGGAAGCGGCGCCGCCGGAGGTGTAGCAGGGGGTGTGGCTTGAGGCGGGTCGCTGCCTGGAGTGGTGGGTGTCGTCAACGTTCTCCCCCCTGACTGCCGTCGGTTTGCCAGGCAACAGGGTGGCAGAGCGCGCGGGGGGATGAATGAGTATTGGACACGCGAACCCTGCCCGGGGCCGCGGTGAGGCGGCGTCGGCCGTTGTCTCTTCGCGATGTACCTGCAGCTCTGGTGGCCGAACTGTTGCGCCGCTTCTCGACTTTCTCGCGGTGCAGGAGCGGCTCATTCGGCAAGCGAGGCGGCGGCCAGCGCATTTACCCCCGGGCTCCTGAACCTCGACCTGCCGGATCACGTACCCATCGGTGTCCAGCTCGAAGCAGAACCAGATGACTTCCTCGTTCCAGAAGCAGCGCACCCAGCGCATCACTGGTTCACTGCGCCGAAGGGCTTGTCGCGCCAGCGCCAGCCAGTGGTGCCGTCGTCGTGGATGTGCAGCATGAACTCAGGTGCTGCCGGTGGTCCGGTTCCGGTTGGCCATGGCTCCATGCTGGCGATCACCACTGACAGGCAAAGCGCGGGGTCGTAGCACCCCTCCAGCAACACCGCGGCGCCAGCATGGCGTATCCGTCGGCCGCTTCCGCGACCGTCGGCGTGGCCCCGCCGACCGGGCCTGCGGCGGGACAGGTGTCCAGAGTGCTCATCGCTCGCCCAGCCCTGCTCGGAGTACAGGCGCCCCCGAAGGATTCCGTCGATCGCCATGCGGGTGTACGGCACGACCTCGGCCGGAAGGTCCTGCAGCTTCCACCACCGCCACTCCACGCACCGGTCGCTCCAGGACCTCCGGGTCGCCGGTCCAGGAGCGTGCCTGGAAGACGAGCGCGATCCTCGGTCGGGCATCGGGGGAGTCGACATGGTGCACCGTGTCGACGAGATCGACGTCCTCGGGCGCGATGGTGAGGCCCGCTTCCTCTTTCGCTTCCCGGACCAGGCAGTCGATCGCCGCTTCCCGCTAGCAGTGTCCGGCCATTCATTAGGCAACTCCCTTGTCGGGTTCAAGCTCGTGAGCAGCATCGTGAGGCCGTCCTCCATCGGGTCCCGATAGTCCTTCAGACGAAGGCGAGTTGTCGGAAGGTGCTGCGTACGTCGATCAGCGGCTGGCGGTCGCGGGTGTAGTAGGGCTTGTTGGTCAGCGGCATCGCCCACTGGCCCCGGGAGGGGAGATCCACATGCCGGTTCCAGTGAATCCGTAGTGCACCCTCACGTCCTGTTCGTCGGTGGTAACGGGGGCAAGGTGCCAGAAGAGGCCGTATACGGCTTGAAGGCCGACGGTCTGCACCGTCAGGGAGTAGGCGCTCCGCTCGGGGCCGAAGCCGGCCTTCGGCGAGGGCTGGGGTCGCATCCAGCATGCAGCGCAAGAAACCGGATGAAAGGTCGATTGCGTCATCACCTGCCGGTTAGGCGCTGTTGTTGCATTCCAGCTCCAATGCGCACAGCAGCGGCGACCCTTCGATCCTGCTGGTGCCTTCCGCCTTTTGCCCTTCCTCTCCGGCAGCGGTCTGCCAAGATCATCGTATGGATGATCCTTCATCAGGTGCTGACCGTCTTCACGCCCAGGCGGTGCTGCTGTGGGCGCGGGACGCGGGTCTGGTAGCGGGTCCGCACGAGGAACGGCGGCTAGCGGCGATGCGGCTGGAGGTTCTGGCGGGCGGCGCGCTGCCCAAAGCTGGTGCGGCGGACGTGTCGCTGACTGCGCAGTGGGCGGCTTTCATCTGCTGGGTCGACGACCAGATCGACCGGCGCGGACTGGGGTCGCTGTCTGGCGAGTTGGAGGAGTTCACCGGACCGTTGCGTCAAGTCATCGCATCCCTTGGGGTTGGGCGGGAGGCAGCGGCAGCGCACGCGGTGGTGCTGGCCGAGTTGTGGCAGCGGACGGCGGAGGGCATGCCCGCCGACTGGCAGCGGCGCTTGGCCGCTGACTACGGCGATTTCCTGGACGCGTGCGAGGAGGAAGTGGCGCTGCGGCGGGACGGGGCCTGGCTGTCGCTGGAGCAGTACGTGCGGCTGCGGCGGCGCACGATCACCGTGCTTCCGATGCTGGACGTACTCGAGCAGACCGGGCGCGCACCGATGCCGGCGGAGGGCGGCGTGGAGGCGGGGTTGCGGGATCTGCGGTGGGCGGTCGCCGATGTCGCGGGCTGGGCCAACGACCTTGCCTCGGGCCTCGATGACGCGGCAGCCGGGCAGGACAATCTGGTGTCACTCATCGCCCGTGACGGTGGTCTGTCCACGGCCTCGGCCCGGGTGCGGGTGGCCGCCATGATCGAGGAGCGCCGCGCCGGCTTCCACTCCCTCGCCCAGAGCCTGCGGGCGGCCCCGGGTGTCCAGGGGCAGGAGCACAAGGACCTGTGCCGCTACGTCGATCTCGTCGAGCGGTTCATGGCCGCCACGTTGCACTGGCTCGCCACCACCGGACGCTTCACCGCCACAGCCTGAACGAACGCCCGCCGCCGCATCGCGGCAGGGCTTGTCTCGCACCGCACACCGACCGACGGGCCACAGTGGCTCCCACCCTCGAACGGACCACCTCATGCGACTCATCCCCGTAACCCCGGGTCAGACCCTGTGGCCCTCGGCCGCAATACCTGACGGCCTGGCGTCGGCCACGGCGCGGCTATGGGGGCATGTGCAGGGTCTGGTGGGCTCTGACGGGGCGGTGCGCGATCTGTGCCGCAGCCGGGTCCTGGAGTCCGCGCTACTGCTCGCCCTGCTGGACCGCACCCGCCTTCAGCCGGCCGCCCGCACCCGCCTGGCCGGTTACCTCACCGCCCACCAGGACGCCGCCGACCCGCTGGACCAGCTCCTGGCCGGGGCGGCACTGGGGTGCCGTCCGTCCGTGGCCGCCAGGCTGGACGTCGACGGGTTTCTCGCCCAGGCACCTGACTTCACCGGCCCCCGCAAACGCGCCCTCCTGGACGCCGTCCTCCACCTGCTCGGCACCCCTGCCGAAACGACGGTCCCCCTCCCGCCCCAGGCATTCACCCTGGACGCCCTGCACACCTGGGCCCGTGTCCAGGTCACCGCGGTCAAAGCCATCCACGCCCACGCCCAGGGCGATGTTGCCCGCCTGTCGGAGGACGACGTGCGGCTGCTGGTGTCGACGCAGCAGCCAGCGAGCGTGTGGGAGGGCAATCTCCTCATCCACCTGTCCGTCCTGCACGCTCTCGCACGACTGCCCGGCCACGAGCGGCTGGTCACCGAGGGGATAGCCACGGCGCTCGCACATCAGCGCGCGGACGGCGGGATGCCGTTCATTTGCGACGAGGACACCTGGCTGACCGCCACCGCAGGGATCGCCCTGCACGCCGCCGGAGCCGACCCCCTCCTCCTGGACGCAGTGGCCGGACGCCTCCGCGGGCTCCAGCGGCCGGACGGCGGCTGGTCGTACACCGAAAGCGCGCAGCTCACCGATGCGGACTGCACCTCCGCCGCCGTCGAAGTCCTCCATCTGACAGGCCCTCACACTCACCGCGGTGCGATCAGCCGCGGGATCGGCGCCCTGCACGCTCTACAAGGTCCGGACGGCGGGTTCCCCACCTACCTGGCGGGCGCGCCTTCGGAAGCCTGCATGACGGCGGCCGCGACCAACGCCCTCACCACCCAAGGCCCCGCCCAGCAGCTGGAACTCGATGCCGCGCTTGGCTTTCTGGCCTCCGCGCAGCGGGCGGACGGCTCGTTCCCGCCGGACTGGTCCAGCAGCCGCCACCACACCGTCTTCCGCGCCGCTCTCGCCGCCCGCCGCCACGCTGGCTCTTCTCACGGACCGGGGCAGCGAGTCCTGCGGCGGGCGCTGCGGTTCGTCGAGGGGGATCAGAACCCGGACGGCGGGTGGGGCCAGCAGGCCGGCTCCGCGAGTGACGCGTTGAGCACCGCCTACGCCCTGATCACCCTTTCCACCCAGGACCCCCTCGCACCGGCCCTCGCCCGCGGGGTCGGCTACCTGCTCACCCAGCAGCGGGCCGACGGTTCGATCGCGAGCATCCCGGACTCGATCGGGCCCCGCCCCTTCGGCTTCAACGTCCCCGCCCTCGCCGACGTCTTCACCCTCCTTGCCTTCGGACACCTCGCTCACCACATGGAGGCGACAGGCCCCACAGGGCAAAGACGGATCGCTGTCGCGAGCGGCCGGCTGCGCGGCGCGCCGCTTACCGGGGTGTGAATCCGCCGCCCGCGTGTACGCGCGGCCAGCGCTCCCGGGCCGGCTACGTCCCCAGTTCCCTGCCCGACGCCGACACCGGTTTCGGGCCCCTCTTGAGAGATGGACGGCATCTGTGATGTACAACCGGCCCCGCTCGGCCGCCCCCAACCTCCTGAAGGCAAAGGTGTGCCTGGTCACCGGCGGTGCCCAGGGCATTGGCCTCGCCACCACGAAGGCACTCGCCCGCCAGGGCGCGCTCGTGCACGTCGCCGGGATCTCACCGGATCACCTGGAAGCCGCAGCGGCAGATGCCGCTGCGGCCGGACTGGAGCAGGTCTTCTTCCACCAGGTCGACGTCACCGACCGGGACGCGTACGAGCAGTGCATCACCGACGTGCACGACGCGGCCGGCCGGCTCGATGTCCTGGTGAACAACGCTGCGTTCACCCAGTGGCGCGACGTCGCCGACATGAGCGTCGAAGACGCCCAGCTGACCATGCGCACCGGCTACGACGCCATGGTCTACGGCGTGAAGACCGCGCTGCCTCTCATGCGGGCCGCCGGCGGCGGCACGATCGTCACCATGGGCTCCGCCGCCGGCGTCGTCTTCGTCAAGGGCCCCTCAGCCGCGTACGCGGCGGCCAAGGCAGCGATCAACGCCTACACCCAGATCCTCGCGGGCGAACTCGCCACCTCGCCCGTGCACGTGATGCTGGTACGGCCCGGAACGGTCGCGGGCACCGAGTTCTTCGGCCGGCACGTCCCTTCCCAGCGCATGCCCCGCATCGCCGACCTCCTGCCCGTCTCCACACCCGAACAGGTCGCCGACGCCATCATCGACGGCATCATCAAACGCCGCGCGATCGTCGATACCCCTGGCTACCTGCCCGCCATGTACCGGGCCTACGCCATGGCCCCGACCGCGTTCCGGAGCCTGGCCGCCCTCGGCGGGAACGCCCGACGCAACTACGCCGACCCCACCACCAAGGGCCACGCGAAAGCGCGTCGCGGACCGGCCGCCACACCCCCTCCCGCCAGCAGCCTCGGCTTCAGGCTGATGAACAAGATCGGCCCCGCCCCCTGGGCCGGCACCCTCATGCGGACCGCGATGGTCCCCCTCGACACCCTCCTCCAAGGAAAAAGCACCGGGCGCCTCAGCGTCGGAAGGACCATGGGCATCGCCTCCCTGCTCCTGACCACCACGGGCGCCCGCACCGGCCGCCCCCGCCCCACCCCTCTCTTCTACGTCGAACACGACGGCGGCTACGCCGTCGTGGGCTCCAACTTCGGCCTCGAACACCACCCCGCCTGGACGGGCAACCTCCTCAAAACCCCGACCGCCACCGTGTCCGTCGCCGGCCGCGAGATCCCCGTCACCGCCCGCCAACTCCACGGCCCCGAACGCGAAGAGGTCTGGCACAAAGCCCTGACCACCCTCTCCACCGGCTACCAGACCTACAGCGACCGCTCCGGCCGCGACCTGCGCGTCTTCCACCTCCAGCCCACCACCCCCACCCGGTGAACGCCGCAGGTCCGGCGCGTATCCCGGGACGCGCGTGACCCGTCAGGCTGAAGATCGTTGGCAGGGCATGAACCTCATCAAGCCCGCACTCGCGGCCCTCGCCCTCGCCGGGGCGGTCCTCGTCCTTGCCGCACCCGCCCACGCCGCGTCCAGCGACCAAGACCCCTCGAACATCGTCTCCGACGTCAGCTACAACGCGCTTACCCAGGTCATCAGCTTCGACGTCGCCCTCCCGGACACCGCGCACTGGCAGAGGTAGACGTCCGTGGCGAGGCCCCGGCATTCGGTCTCGCGGGCTTCGCGGTCG
Organism: Streptomyces sp. NPDC043867; assembly: GCF_056435845.1. Classification (NCBI taxonomy): domain Bacteria; kingdom Bacillati; phylum Actinomycetota; class Actinomycetes; order Kitasatosporales; family Streptomycetaceae; genus Streptomyces; species Streptomyces sp. NPDC043867. The sequence goes on from NZ_JBWKDS010000031.1 coordinate 81,772, forward strand.
GTGAGGTTGCCCGCGTGCCGGGGGCGAGGCCGGGGACGGTGTACTGGATCCGACAGTTCCCGGAAGGAAGCCGCCGTGATCACCCCCCGCGCGCCCCACGCCCATGGATCTGATCATGCACGACATGGCTCAGAGGCGCCCGAGCTGTCCCTGGCGATCGGTGCCGTCCTACACGTGGACGGCACCGCACTACCGATCGCCGACCTGCGAGCCCACATCGCCGGCCACCTGCACCAACTGGCTCCCCTCACCCGCTATCTCAAGGGCCCGGGCTGCGAGCCCGATGGGCCCACGACCCAAGCCCCTCGATGGAACCCCGCATCCACGAACGGCAGATCGCACTCGGCGAAGCAAGCCTCGACGCTGCCCTGCCGAACCTGCTGACGCACCCGCCCCCTGACGACGGCCCCATGAGACCTCTGGCTGCTGCACGGCCACACCCCCCGGCCGCTACATCTTCTGCGACCGCGCCCTCACACCTCCCACGACGGAGTCGGCCTGCGCAACACCCTGCACAGGCTGTTCGGCAGCGCCCCGGCGCACCTCCCCGCCGAGCCGACCCCCAAGGCCGGACCCGGTTCCTACAAACGCACCCTCAAGTCAATGCTCGGCTCCTTCGCCGCCAACAACCTCTGGAACGACCCCGCTCACCCCCTGCGCACCACCGGCGCCGCGCACGGGGGCAGCAACAACGACGCCCTGCGCACCTGGAGCAGCGACCGCTGGCCCCGCGGAGCCGACCGGCCGTGGTCGACCTGCGCCGCACCAGGGAAGAACACGACCGCCCCGGCAACCTGTTCAGCTTCGCCCCCATTCCCCTGCAATGTCAGGAGCCGACCGGGGCCGGTCGACTGGACGCGGTCATCGCCGCCACTCGCGGGCCGAAGAGCCCCGCTCAGTGCACCGCCCTGCGCGCGATCACGGATCTCGCTGCACCTGACATGGCACGGCGCGGCCAGCAACGTCAGGCGCACCGGTGGATGCACCCGTCAACTCCAGCGCACCGCACAGGAACGGTCCTGTAGATCAGGTTTCGTGGGGAGTGTTCTTGGCGAAGTACATTCACCATGGGCTTATCACCGGTTGCCGGTCATCCTGCTGTCGCTGTTTTCCGTGAGCCCCGAGGCGGGCGGCCCGTCCCAGGGCTGGGCCCGCGGGTCGAAGCGGAGGCGAAGCGCACTGCGCGCGTGCTGGCCGGGTTGGCGACCCATGCCAGACCTGTCGAGCGGACGGTCGCACTGCGGCAGGCCGCCGCGGCTGCCGGTGAGTTGGTGGCCGCGCTGTCCGCTCTGGCGCCGGCCGTGACCGGTGAGGAACTGCCGGCGGAGTCGATCAGTCAGTCCTACTTCCGGGTCCGTGAGGTGGAGCTGTCGGACCAGCAGGCCGCCCTGCACGGTGTCCTGGTCGTCCACCGCGGTCTGGACGACCTGGGTGAGGCGCCGCTGTCGGGCGCCGACCTGGCATCGGAGACGGCCGGAATGCGGCAGGCGGTGCTCGACCTCACCGGCGCAACACCGGGCGCCGCCCTCGACTGCGGACCACCGGCCGCCGTCCCCGAGCCCGCTGCGGGGGCGTCCCTGGAGAGTGTCTGGACTGCTCGGTGGCTCATCGGGCACCAGGTCCATGTCCTGTTCAACGTCTGCGCCGCGGTCGCCGTGGCCGACGCCACCCGCCATCTGCGCAACGGCGACACGGAGGCCGCACTGCCGCGGCTGGCAGATGCGACGGTGTACGTGCGGGGCTTCCCGGCGGCCATGACCCACGCCAGTACGGTCCCCGCCGACTACTACATGGACGCGATACGCCACACCATGGCGCCTCCGTCCGTGGACGTCCCCTTGAGCGGGCGCCAACATCGCGGATACAAGCTGTTCCGGGCGGCCATGAAGGACTTGCTGTCGGTACTTCCCGACTCCTACGAGCACCTGGTGGCCCGCACTCCCGAGCTGGCCGAGGCACGGGCCGCTCTCCTGGAAGCCGACATCGTGGACAGTGAACGGCACGTCACCCTCGCGTACTCGATGGTGCATCTGCACCGTTCCCTCGCCCAGAAACCCGAAGGCCCCGACAACGCCGTCGCCGAACTGCGGCACATGCGCCATCGCCGCGCGGCCCAGTACGCCTCCCTGATCCGGTTCGGGGACCACTACATCGCCGACGCCGTGGCCGGGCTGCGCCACTCATGAGTCCCTACGTCCGCCGCCCACACCTCCGGCAGGAGACCCCGATGCCCGAGACGACGCCCGGCACCACCCGAAGCTCCGCCGCCGACCGGACGCTGGAGCCGGCCGACACCGACGCGTGCGAGCGGCTGGCCCGCACCCTGTGCACCGGCGGGCACGACCAGGTCGACAACCCCGAGTGGGTGGCACGGGCCCGGGACGCCTGGGAGGACCTTCCGTTCCCGCTGCGCCGTGGGGTGCGCCGGTTTCGAAGGCACTCCGGACCGCACGGCACCTTGGTGATCGGCGGCCTGCCCGTCGACCAGGCGGCCCTGCCCCCGACGCCGTCCGTACCAGGCTCGGTCCAGCGCCAGGCCAGCGTCTCAGCCGCGGTGCTCACCATGGTGGCCTGCGGACTCGGCGAGCCTCTCGCCTACCTGGCTGAGAAATCCGGCGCCCTCGTGCAGGACGTCGTGCCCGTGCCCGGGCAGGAGACCTTCCACGGCAACGCCGGATCGGTGCCGCTGTCCTTCCACACTGAGAACGGCTTCCACCCCCACCCACCCGACTACGTGGTCTTCTTGTGCCTGCGTGCCGACCACGACCGACGCGCCGGCATGCGCGTCGCCGGCATCCGTCAAGCGCTGCTGCTCCTCAGTCCGGCCAGCCGCCAGGCCCTGTTCGCACCGGAGTTCATCACCACGCCACCACCCTCCTTCGGTCCCGGCGCTGGCACGAGTGCGTCCGACGCCGAGCCCCGGCCGGTGCTGTCGGGAGCGGCTGAGGATCCCGACATACGCATGGCCCAACTCGTCACCACCCCGCTCACCCCTCGGGCCACCGCGGCGCTGACCGAATTCGGCCGCGCCTGCGAGGCGACCGCCCGCACCCTGCGCCTGACCCCCGGCGACCTGGTCATCATCGACAACCGCGTCACCGTCCACGGCCGCACCGCCTTCCACCCCCGGTACGACGGAGCAGACCGCTGGCTTCAGCGCACCTACGTCACCACCGACCTGCGCCGCTCCCGCGACCACCGCCCCCACGACGGCCACGTACTCGCCCGCTGACCACCGTCCGGGGCCACGGGAGGTGTTCACGAAGGCGGTGAAGGTCTTCAACGTCTCCGGTTGTCGGCCATATCCCGGACAAGGACGCAGCCACACACCTCTCCTGGACAGCCAGCGCTGAGGCGAATGTTGCCTCCACCACCTTGTTAGCAGGAGGACCACCATGATCGCTTTGGTCGACCCCCTATCCAGCGGCGTCTTCCTGTCCTCCGCACTCAGGGAACGCGGCCAGGACTGCATGCACCTGTACGAGGAACGCTTCGCCAGGACAGCCCGGAGCGATACGAGCGCGCCCGTCCTGATCGCGAGTGAGAACACGGTGGACACCGTCGCCGAACTCCGCAAACGTGGTGTCCGGCACGTCGTTCCCGCCAGCGAGTTCGGCGTCGCGTTGGCCCATGACCTTGCGGCGGCCCTGGACCTGCCGCGCAACGAGGACGAGACGGCCGCCGCGCGGCGGGACAAGGCATTGATGGGCGAAGCTCTGCTGAGGGCCGGCCTGCCTGGCGCGGGGCAGGCCACGGTGGGAACGGTGGACGAACTCACCGGGGCACTACGGCGCCTTGGGCTTCCGGTGGTCGTAAAGCCCAGCCATAGCTCCGGCAGCGACGGCTGCCGGGTGTGCTGGTCGGAAGCAGACGCGGTGACGCACTTCCTGGACATCCACCAGCAGACGAACCTCGTGGGCCTGCCGAACGACAAGGTCTTCGTCCAGGAGTATCTGCAAGGTGAGCAGTACGTGGTGACAACAGTGAGCCTGGACGGTCGGCACGTGGTGTGTGAGGTGGCCCGAAATGTCATTGAGGAGCTCGAGGGCCTCCCGGTGCGCCGGTACAACGTCAGCTGCCCACGCCTCGGGGCAGCCGAGCAGGAAGTGGTGTCCTACACCCTCGACTGCCTGGATGCTCTGGGCATTCGTGACGGCGCGGCCAATGCGGACGTGCGCCTCACCGGTGACGGCCCACGCCTCATCGAGGTCAATGCGCGCATCCTGGGGCCCGTACTCCACCCCGATCCGTACTTCGCCGCGTTCGGCAACAGCCAGCAGCACCTCCTGGCAGAGAGCCTCGACGACCCCGCGTCGTTCATGGCCCACTTCTCCCGCCCCTACGCCCCACCGCAGGTGATGGGCAAGGCATTCGTGCGCTGCTGGGAGTCCGGAGCCCTGAGGGCGTTGCCAGGTCTGCCCTCCGTACGCCAACTCCCGGGTTTCCACAGCGTTCACGGACTTCCGCGCGTCGGGCACACCGTCCGGAAGAGCACCCTGACCAAGGGCAGGACTGGGATCGTCTACTTCGTCCATCCCCAGGAGTCCGTGGTCCGCAAGTCCCTTGAGGCGCTGAGCACGCTGGAGGACGACAGGGCCCTCTTCCGCGTCACTCCCGCACCGACCACGGGAAGTGGCTGTCGATGAACGACGTGTTCTCCTCGCTGGCCACGTGTGACAGCGAGACCACGCAGCAGATCGCATCAGTGCTGCACTCCCGCAGGCAGGACCCGGATCAGAACCGGATGCTGCAACGCTTCCTCGCGGCTGTCGAGGTCACCGCCGGACCGCTGCTGGAGATCGGCTGTGGTTCCGGGGAACTTCTCACCGCCCTCTGCGACCGGGCGCCCACCGCCACGCTCGTCGGGGTCGATCACAGCGTCGACCTGTTGAAGATGGCCGCCCAGGCGAACGCAACAGTGGGAAACCTCAGGCTCCTGGCAGCCGACGCGCACCGGCTCCCGTTCGCCGCCGAGTCGTTCCCGACGGTCCTCATGTACACGCTGCTCAGCCACACACCGGACATCGGCTCGGTACTCAAAGAGGCCCACCGGGTGTGCCGACAGGGAGGGCAGATCGCCGTACTGGACGGCGACTACGCATCGACGGACTTCTCGCTGGGCCCGCACGATCCGCTGAGCGCTTGCGTGGCCGCCTGGCGTGCACAGTACGTCGTGAACACGCACGACCTGCGATCCCTCCCGCGCCTGCTGGAGGCGGCCGGCTTCCAACTCGTGCAGGCAGGTGCCCACACCTACACGGCTGCGGACTCGGCCTACGCGTACAGCATCATCGACCGAGGCGTCGACACGATGCTCGACAGCGGGACGATAGGCAAGGACCTCGCCCGCTCACTGAAGGACGAAGCGCGGCGCAGGGCACACGACGAGGGGTTCGTCGGCAGCATCACCTACCGCTTCGCACTGGCTCGCAGCCACCCGTCCGCCAGTACGGCGCCCCCGCAAGGCTAGGAGCTGCGCATGCGTATCTGCATAGTGGGCGGGGGCACGGCCGCGGCATGTCTCGTCATGGCCCTCGCCCGCACCTTCGGCTCACAAGACGTCGACCTCGTGATCGTGGAGCCCTCGGACCAGCTGTGGCGCGGCAGGGCGTACCGGACGGACCGTGATGAGATCGTGGTGAACGCCCCCCACACCATGATGACGCTGGACCCGAACGATCCGGAGCATGCCCGCCGGTGGCTCACCCGTCACCACAACGGGGGTGGTGCTCACCCATCATGGACGCAGGAAGTCTTCCCACCGCGGCACGTCTACGGCCGCTACCTGGAGGACACTCTTTCCCAGACCCTGGACGGCCTGACGGCCGCAGGCTGGCGTGTCACGTGGCTGCGCCGACGTGCCGTGAGTGTCTCGCACGACGGTGACCAGGCGCTGGTCGGCCTCGAGGGCGGAGCGAGCGTCCCGAGCGACTACGCGGTGCTGTGCGTCGGAGACCCGTCCGGTTACGACCCCTACGGACTCGCCGGTCACCCGTCCTACATCAGCCGGCCCTATCCCGTGGCCTCTGCCCTTGCCACCGTTGATCCGTGGGCCTCCGTGGCCGTCGTCGGGTGCGGGCTCACCGCCGTCGACACCGTCCTGGGACTACGGGCCCAGGGACATCAGGGGCGGATCACACTGCTTTCCCGGGACGGCATCCTGGCCGCCGTGCGCCGCCCCCTGCAGGTGGGACGGCCGACAGTGATGACCCCGGAAAGCGTCCAGGAGCGGCTCGATCGCTCGTCGTCCCCCCTGCGGTTGTCGACCTTGGCCGCTCTGGCCCGGGCGGAAGCGCTCCTCGCCGGGGCCACGCCGGAGCAGATCACCGCCGAAATGTCCCTGGCGGACTGGGGGTTGAGCCGTGTACGCCGACAGCTCGCCGACCGAGAACACGTACGGGACGTCGACTGGCTCCAGGTCACCACCTGGGCCCTGATCACCACCGTGCACCAATGGTGGCCGACCCTGCCCCGCAGGGACCGGCAGCAGTTCTTCCGCCGCTACCACCGGCTGTGGAGCAGTTTCACTTCTCCCATGCCCGCCGCAACAGCCACCACGCTCGTCGAAATGGCCGACAGCGGTCAGTTGGAGGTGCTGCGTGGCCTTGAGGGCGTCAAGCCCACGCAGCAAGGATTCCTGGTCGCCGCGCAGCACCACGCGGCGGAAGCCGACGTCGTGATCGCCGCCGCGACCGCGGCACCGACAGCCCATTCAGCCACGCCTACAGGCGCACAGGAGCTGATGGACTCACTGGTACATAACGGGTGTGGGCAACGGCACCCGGACGGCGGCTTGCGCGTGCAGCCGGACACCGGACGACTCGTCGACCGCGACGGCAGGCCCCAGCATTCGCTTCTTGCCCTGGGCCACCTCACCAGTGGCACCCATTACTACATGTCCGGCATACCCATGCTCGTTTGGCGCTCCGAAGCGGTCGCCGCGGCGATAGCCACCGATTCCTCGACCAGCGTGACATCGGCCGCACAAGGTCTCTTTGCCCCCTGACCGCACAATTCATTTTGTCTCACGGAACGGGCAGCCGTTCCGCCTCCACGCTCCGGTCCCGCGGCACCCCGTACGTACGCCACCCAGGCACGGCCCCAGCCCTGCTCGATCCGCTTCAACACGCCAATCCAGCAGGGAATTATGTATGACGCCTTCCAGGCCGTGGGTCCAGGGTCGCCTCGAACGCCTCCCGTGCGTGCCTGACCATGTAGGCCGGGGTCCAGCAGGGCGCCCAGTGAGCGTCAGCGGCCACTCAGACGCCGCCGTGATCACGTTGAAGACGCCCGGTTCCCCCTGACACGAGCGTCAGTTCAGGAGCGATGGATGCATCAATGTGCCCGGCTGGGGCTGGGGCGTCGTCGTTAGGCCATGTGGTGGCCGAGACCGTATGAGTTGTTCCGTTCCGGATCGGCGACGCCATGAGCGGCCCTAGCGTGACGGGGACGTTGACCGCAGAGTTCAGGGAGCGTTTGTGACCAGCAACGACGCAGAATCCACCACGGCGCCGCGGGCCTCAAGGCTTCAGCTCGGTCGGGCGGGGACCGGAGGTGCTCTTGTCGCCGCCGGACCGGACGACTATCAGCAGGTGTCAGGGATCTTGCGGGCCACCGCGGGCAAGAAGATCACCACCGTCAGCGCCGGCGAGGACCACGGTCTGGCGGTGGCCGAGGACGGAACTCTGCTGGCCGCCGGAAAGGATGACGACCAGCAAGTGTCGGGGATTCTGCAGGCCACCGCGGGCAAGAAGATCACCGCCGTAGCCGCCGGAGGTGCCGGAGGTGCCCACAGTCTGGCGGTGACCGAGGGCAAGAAGATCACCACCTTGTCCGCCATGCTCTTCAACTGCCTGGCACTGACCGAGGACCGCGCGCTCCTGGTCCCCCACACTGTTGGCCACCTGGGAGAACTCTCGCGGGCCACCGAAGGAGAGATCGTCACAGCCGTAGCCGCCGGCAATCAGTTCGCCCTGGTGGTGACCGAGGGAGGCACACTCCTGGCCACCGGACGCGAGCAATTCCAGGAGCTGACGGGGATCCGGCAGGCCGCCGAAGGCAAGAGGATCGCCACCGTCTACGCCGCGAACCCGTTCACCGCGGCGGTGACCGAGGACGGCACGCTGTTGGCCGCCGGACGGGACGATCACCAGCAGGTCTCGGGGATCTTGCCTGTACGGCGGGCAGGCCGCCGGCAACAGCTTTGCGCATGGAGGGGAACCCCCTTGTCTGGCTCCAGTGCTTCACGTGCACCTCGGTGTTCCACATGTCCCTGTCGAACGCCGGACGGCCCTTGGGGCTGTAGGCGATGAACGCGCGGGTCTCTCCGCTGAGGCGGCGAGCGGTCTGTGTCAGTTCCAGCAGAAGCTGGTACATCCGCAGCGGCGAGTGGAAGAGCCGGGGCTCGGCGTCCTCGGATTCGGCCAGCTCGCGCAGGGAGGCGGGGAGATCCTCGAGTGCGGCGACCATGTGCTCTCGGTCGGGGCCGCGGCGCGGTTTGGTCTCCTCGACCAAGGCCACCGCTTGCGTCGTGACACCGCCGTCGGGCCGGGTGTGCAGAGCCGGCCACGTCTTGACGGTGCCGAAGTTCTCCGAGGTCAGCGCGCTCAGCAGCATCGCGAAGGCTGTCGACTCATCGCGGGTGAGACTCAGCATGCCGCCGATGGCCATCGCGCCGCCGAGCCGGGACACCTCGTCCCGCAGGGCACCGGATTCGTTCCGGGGCAGATCTCCCGTGGTGGCGAACTCCTCCAGCATCCTTCCCAGGGCCTCCTCCCTGCAGCCCGGTATGAGCTCACCGTCCCGGAAGCGGGCCAGCAGGCGTACTCCCGCACGGATGCCGTCCCGGCTGGTGCGGACATCGCGGCGCAGTGCGGTCATAATCTGCTGCCACTCGTGGTCGCTGTACGCAGTCACCTGCGTTGCAGGCGTGGCGGCGGGAAGCCGTGTGCGCAGGAGATCATGGAGGGATTCTGCCGTCAGCTCTTCGCTCTTGCGCATGAGACGCCGAAGAGCCATCAAGTGCACCCGCAAACTCGCTGGATGGCCCTCGTACCTGTCACGAAAGATCTGAAAGTGCTCGGGCGCCAGTTCGCCCGGCGTCGGCGGCACGCGTCCAGCTTCCGACAGCACCACCGTGAAGCGGTGCAGTATCCAGTGATATCGCTTCGCCGTGGCCAGGCGCTTACTGCCGCCGCGCGCGCCGCACCGGGCCGCCAGCAGCGCGGCCATCCACTGCTGCAACGCGAGCGGCGCCGGGAATGACGAGAAGTCGAGGATGTGGCTTTGCCCGCTCTGTTCCTCGTAGAAGATCACCGTGGTCTGGTCCCCGTCGGTGGGCAGCCGATCAGGAGGCTGCCAGTCTGGGGGTGGTTGGGCTGCTCGTTGGCCGCCTCGCCCGCGCCCGCTCACAGGGCGCCTCCTGGACCGGCCGCTGCGGCAACGGGCAGGATGGTGGAGCCGCCGTGCCGGGCGAAGATGCGGACCAGCGAGTCGACGCCGGCCTGTTCGTCGTCGTCGAGGAGCGACATCAGGTAGGACAACTGCAGCCCTGTGAAGGGCTCCAGGTAGTGCTCCCGGGTGGTGTCCGGGTGTTTGTGGCCGAGCAAGATCGCCAACTGTATCCAGATGTCCCCCAGCTGGTCTCGGAAGTCTTCTATCTCCTCCGCGGTGAAGCCTTCCAGACGTCGCTCTTCGAGCAGGGACAGGATGGAGAACCATTTCAGGGCGAAGGAGTGCCGGCACATGTGGGCGGTTGCCCATAGTGGGCATTCGCGGCGGATCTGCTCGCGCTCCTCCGCGGACAGGCGCCCATCCGGATCGGCTCTGCGCACCCACGCAGCCGCGACGCGCTTGTTCGCATCGTCGAAGGTGTCCTACCAGCTGTGGACCTTCTTCGGTAGCCCGGTCACCGACAGCCACAGGCAGAGCCGCTCCAGCCCACCGGGGGTGCGGCGGAAGAGCATGCGGCGCTCGTCCGGCGACAGCACGTCCAAGGCCAGCGTTGCCGGCCCGCTGTTGCCCTCGATATAGAGTTCGCCGGTCCGGGGGTTGTGTCCGGTGACGATCCGCACGCCGCGCAGCCGGTCGTACCGGCCCTGCCGCTGCGCGCGGCGGATAGCCTCGGCCCGTGAACCTTCCAGGGGATCCGCGTAGCCTTCCACCGACTGCAGCACGCGTCGCGGTATCCAGTACTTTCGGCCTTCTTCACCGCCCTTAATGCACTTCGCGGCCAGCCACGCCTCGCCGGGCTTCCAGCTGACTTCGTCCGAGTCGTCCGCCTGGACGGTCGGCACCGGGTTGAACACTCCGTAACGTGTACTCGCCCAGGTGTACATGGAGTTCAAGGCGGCGCGATCCGTATCGAACGAAGTCGGCCGGATTCGTTCATCATTGCGCAGGTCCGTGATGCGCCAGTCCTTGAAGGCTTCGACATCGCGTACGCTCGCGCAGTCCCACGAACTGCCGATGGCATCCAGGAAGTCCAGCCACACGATCAGCGCGTACGCATACCGACGCCAGGTGCTTGCTTCGTGTCCCGCCATACGCCCCGTACGGAAGAACAGGTTGATGCGAGGGTCCGGCCGACCCGACGGAGAGATGATCACAGGAGTTCCGTGGCGTGCACCGTTGCGGGCCGCTCTGGCGAGTAGATCACCGAACCTCAGAATGTCGGGATCATCGGTGGGTGGAGGCGGGACGATGAAGTCATAGAAGTCCACACTCCAGTGCTCGAGTACGTTCATGAGCCCCTCCTGAGACAGCCTGAACCGACAACTCAGAGGAGCCTAGAGAATGGCCGGGAAGTGCCAGGTGTCCGGCGCGTAGGCCGAGTTCGGGTGGCGAAGCCCCAGGAGGATCCGGCCTTGGTCGTCCTGAAGGTGCAGGGGGACACCCACGATGTGCAGCTGGGTTCCCGGCGGAGCCTCGTCGGTGAGCGGCCCGGTGCCGACCGCCGGCTCCTCCGCCGCGAGGTGCTCGGCGGCGTGCCGCCGGATCAGCGCCTCGAGCCCGGGGCTCAGGCGCAGCCGGTCGAGCATGTCCACGGTGCACCACGTCAGCAGGACACCTTCGCGGAGATCCACTGCCTCGGCATCACCGCTCCAGTGCCCGGCGTAGACGCTGATGGGCACAGCCAGGCCGTCGACGCTCGTCGCCTCCTGGACGGCGAACGACATCGGGCCTGTGGGTTCCAGGCCCGGCGTCTCCTCTGCCAGCTCGCGCCGCAGTGTCGCCTCGAGGCTGGCGTCTTCCCGCGACCGTTTGCCTCCCACGAGGGCCAGGACCCAGGGCTCCCAGATGCCTTCGCGGTAACCTCGTAGATGAAGGAGGTACCGGCCGGCTCCGTCGTGGATCAGGGCGTTGGCGCTGACGGGCTCCGGGCGCCCATCCAGGCCGTGCGGCTCGGCAGCGAGGAGCTCGGCCCGCAGTGTGGGGGAGCGCACGTCGGCGTACGGGAGCCACTGGGCCCCGGAGACCTCCTTGTCCTGCAGAGCGGGCGCAGGCGGCTGCTCGGCGGTGAGGTAGAACGCGACACGGATGTCGAAGTGCTGGTGAGCGGCCTCGCCTGTGGCCAGATTGGCGTCGATGTCATGCACATCCACGTCGATCGGCTCGTCGAGGAACTGCGGAGTCAGGCACAGGTCGCTGGGGTGCAGCCCGGCCTCTTCGCACACCTCGCGCACGGCCGCAGCCAGGAGCGTACGGTCACCCGCCTCGACGTGGCCGCCTGGAGCGAGAAGCAGCCCCGCCACCCGATGACCGACGTGGATCACCCGACGGTCGCGGTCGATGACCACCGCGCTGCAGGTGACATGTCCGGGCAGCGCGGCGCGGCTGGACGGCTCCCCGGTGGCGTCGAGGACAGCCAGCAGCCCTTCCAGAGCGCCCCGTTCCGCGGCATGCCGGCTGAGATGGGCCTCGACGGTCGCGCGGATATGAGAGCGGGAGGGCGCCACATGATCACCTCGAATGTTGGAGGGCAGGAAGTAGGTACGGGGCGGGAGCGGCGCGCTCGGCGGCGGGCCCGCCGATGACGGCTCTGGGCCAGGGGTCGTGTCCGGGTTCGTCGTCACGGGCCACCTTCCGAAGAGCGGTCGCGCCGCACATCCACGGCGACTGCGGGATTCGGGACGTTCGGCCCCGACGGCGTCGGAGGTGGGATGGCCTCGGCTGAAGGAGAAGCCACGGCGGGTGAGGCGGGCATGTCCAGCAGGCTGCGCAGCGGGGAGCGGTAGAGAACCACGACGACGAGGAGGCAGGTGCCGGCAACCAGGGTGGGGCGCACGCCGATCCAGGTGCCGAGTCCGCCGGCGAGGAACGCGGCCACCGGCCGTGCACCGGAGGTGAGCCAGGTACTCACGGCCTGCATGCGGGCCTGCATGCCGTCGGCGGTGACGACTTGGCGAATGGTGCGCTGGGTCGTCCCCGCGGCCGCGGCACAGGCCAGCTGAAGGAACAGGGCGGAGCCGATGGCGAACTGTCAGACGAGGCAGGAACCGGGCCCGTACGGCTGCACGCTCAACGGGGCACCCTGCACGACGGACTGAGCGGCCCGGCTCACGGTCCGACGTGCACGAACGCCGCCCACCGCAGGGGATCGGTCGGGTCGTGCGCGCGGTGCTCCGCCAGCGCCTCGTGCAGGGCGCGGGCGGCCCGGTCGGCGTCCGGCCGCCCGGTGCGGGTCAGCGCGGCGTAGAACCGCGAGGCGATGTCCGGTGCCGATCCGTCCTGGATGCTCCACAGGGTGGCGACGACGTGGCGATATCCGGCGGACTGCAGAGTTGACGCCAGATGCATCACCTCGTCTGGGAGGTTGACCGCGCCGGCGGCGGTCTCGCACGCCGAGAGGTAGGCCAGTTCCGCCGGGGGCAGGTGCAGTTCGAGCAGTTCGGCGGCGGTGAGCCGGCCGTCGTGCAGCAGGAAGGCACTCTGCGCGGGATCCGTCAGGTCCTGTTCCGCGTGGCAGGCGAAGTGCGCCCAGGCATGCTCGTGCAGCGCCTGCCGCACGGCCTGCGAAGTCGCCCTCGGCCCGATGAGATCACTCACCGCACCCTCGGCCGCCGGGATGTGCGCGCGCACCTCGGCGCACTCGCGTTCCACCCCGGGCAGCGGGGGACGGCCGAGGGTCTCCGGCATCCCGACGGTCAGCAAGCCGCGGAAGGCACCGTCGCCCGTAGGCTCCCGGGCTCGGCGCAATGCCGTCAGCGTCGAGGTGTAGGAGGAAACGACACGGTCGGGTACGGACTGCGCCGTGCCCTCACCGTCCGGGGCCGCCGAGGTCTGGTGGCGCGGGTGGCGGCCGGCCGCGTGCAGGGGGAGCAGGGTCAGCAAGCCGGTGGGGCACCACCACAGGCGCGGCAGCGGTGCGCCGGCCCGGCCGTCGAAGCCGAGACGGTCCAGTACGGGCAGCGCGATGCGTTCCCACAGCCACTCCAGCACGTCGTGCACCGTGTGCCGGTCCCGTTCCCGGCGCAGGAAGGTCCGCTCGCCCCGGTGGCGGGCGAGCAGCACGTTGAGGAAGGCCTGGGCCTGCCGGGCGAGTTCGACGTCCGTCACACCGGGCAACGCGACGACCTCCACGGGTGTGCCCGGGCGGATCACCACGGCGTGGGAGGCGATCCGGCTGATGCTGACCACCACGACCGGTCCGCCGTCGGCCACGGTGCTCAGCTCGACGTACGGCGCCGGGGCGAGGAAGTGCTCGAAGCCCTCCAGACGGCGCGCCTCGGCGAGCAAACGATCCCACTCACGGCACAGCGCGGCCCGCTCCTGTGCCGGTCGCTCCGGGCCCGGGGAAGACGGCAGGGCGTCCCGGGGCACCCGTGCGGAGTCGCTCCCCGGCGGCAGGCGCCGGTCGTTCATCCGGTCGCGCACCCAGAGCAGACGGTCCGCGAGCGCGGGGTCCCGCTCGGCGAGCGGGGACAGGTCGCCCCGGACCTGCAGGATCTGGCTCTGGATGACCGTCCGGCCCTGCTCCAGCAGCTCCACCGCCCGCTCCGGCGCGCCGGTCAGGATGTGGCAGGCGGCCGCGGCGCAGGCGAGCCCGGCCATGTCCACCAGGTGCTTCTCACGGGCCGCCCGGGGCAGACCGTGCCACGCCAGCTGGGGCAGCAGGAGGACCGCGCGCTCGTACCCCTCGGCGGCGGATCCCAGGTCACCGAGTGCGGCGGCCACCACACCCCAGTCGGCACAGGCCTCGATGCGGTCCATGGGCGAGGCGGCGGGCAGCTCCGCGACGTGCCGCCAGCAGTCGACCGCCTCGCGTAGGTCGCCCGGATCGTTGCTGCGCTCGTAGCGATCCCGCAGTGTGTCCCCGAGGTGGCGCCAGGCCCGTGCCGCGAAGACGTCCTCGCCCAGAGCGGCCGCGTGCCGGAACAGGGCCGCGGCACGGTCGAGATCCTCCACGCCGACGTTCTGACGACTAGTCAGTGCCCGTGCGAGAACGGCGAGGTGGGCCCGGTGCGAGGGGTGGGCGGCCGGTGCGGCGGCCAGCGCGGACTCGACGGTCCGGATCGCCTCCTCCAGATCGTCCGGCACGTGCGCGTGCCGGTGACGGGCCACCAGCGCCAGCGCGAGGTCGCCCTGGAGGCGTACGTGATCGGGGTGCGCACCGGGGCACGCGGCCACGGCCTGTCGCGTCAGAACGATCACGCGGTCGAGCACATCCGGGTCGAACGTCTTCCACAGCGAGGCGCTCATTACACGGGCGAGATGCGACAGTGCCGTGGCGCGGTCGATGTCGGTCCCCGCCGCCGGCCGGGTGGCGACCGCCCGGGTGGCCAGCTGTACGGCCCGCTCCAGGTCCGCCGCCTCGAACGTGCGCTCGTACCGCAGGGCGATGGCCATGCCGAGTGCGGACAGGGCGACCGCGTCGTCCGCTGCACCCGTCACGGCCTCGGTACCGGCGCGGACCGCCTCGTCGAGGTCGTCGGGGGAGCCGAGGCGTTCGTAGCGTGTCCGCAGCGAGATGGAGAGGTTCGTCAGGCGCGCCCTGCGCCGGTCGTCGTCGGCGGTCAAGTCGGCCGCGGCCAGGCGCTCCAGCTCGACGGCGCGGTCGAGGTCCGCCAGGTGCCCCGTCCTTACGTGGCGGTGGTGCAGAGCCGCGCCGAGTTCCGTGCGTACACGCCCGAGGGCGGCCCCGGAGGCCTGGCCGAGCACGTCGCACAGCAGCTCGACGGACAGGTCCAGGTCCGCCGGATCGTGCTCGCGGTCGTATCTCTTGCGCAGCTGCTGTGCCACGTCGGCCACGTCGGTCAACGAGTCGGCGACGCTGAAGTGCGCCGAACCGACCGCCTTCCGCAGGAGCGCGACCGCCTCCCCGAGGCCGGTGCCCGCATTCGGCACGGATGCGAGCCGGCCCAGCGCGGAGGCCAGCAGGGCCGTGCGGCGGGGTCGCGCGGGGGTGCCGGGCCGCGTGGCCGCGACGGACTGGCGCGCCGCGTCCACCGCGCGCTCCAGGTCCCGCCGGTCCCCGGTCAGCTCGTGCCGCACGACCAGCATCCGGCACAACTGCGAGCACTGGTAGCCGAGTCGAGGGTGGTGCGGATGTGTCCGGGCGATCGACGCCTGACGTGTCTCGATCGCCTCGTCGAGGTCTTTCCGCCGGTGTGTGGCGAAGTGGCGGAGGGCGAGGGCGGCGGACAGTCCGCCGAGCGCCGGAACGAGAATGTCATCCTCCGGCGCCGCCAGGTTGGCCGCGCACCGGCAGTGGTGGACGGCTCGGTCGAGGAGTGCGGGTTCCTTCGTCCGCCCGTACTCCTGGCACAACTGCGTGGCCGCCGCCCGCTCTTCAACGGCGTGCGTGCGCGCGGCGGCGACGGCCTCGGGGAACTCTTCCGGCACCGCGTCGGGGAAGACCTGGGCGTAGAGGGCCGTCAGGCGCAGCATGAGGCCGAAGTCCGCGTAGGCGTTCACTCCCGGCCGGGCGCGATTGCGTGTCCCGTGGAACCGGATTAGCGCCTGCAGTGCCGGTACGTCGAGTACCGGCCCATCCGACTCGTCGTCGGCCAGCATGAGTTTGCGCAGCCGACCGGCCTCCTCCCGTGCCTCTTCCTCGAACAGTGCTGCGTCGTCGTCCTGTTCGTCGTAGCGCGCCACACGATCCAGGAGGGCGGCGATGAGGCGGTCCCGCATCATGCCACCCTAGTGGGGCGCCCACCCGTCCGCACCGCTACACGGCAAAGGAGAGCGACGGTGGCCCCACTGGAACACAATGCCGCCGAACCCTGGTTGCGCACTTCGGAGTTCACCTGGACCGGCCGCGCCTACGACCTGCTGGACCAACAGCTGCTGCACGCCGAGGTGAGAGTCGCCGGCGGGGTGTTGAGCACCCTGGTGCGAGGCCACTGTCCCCGCTGCGCGGGCCGGATCCATGACGCCCAAGTCCCCACGGCCGTGGGGGACCAGACCGGCAGCCGGGGCGCCACGGGCGTGCGCGGGAACCCCCCGGAGCCCGCGGTCGTGCGCGTCGACGTGAGCTGCGGGTGCGGTGTGGCCCACCCCGGCGCCCCGGAGAACACCCTGGGGTGCGGCGTCACATTCCGGGTGGAGCTGGTCGCCGAGGGCGCCCCGGACCCGGCACCGGGAGCGCCGTGACCACGTACCGGCCGCGCCGGCCCACCGCCGCTCCCTCCGCTTTCGACATCGCCGAGCGGGACGCCTTCGCCGCCATGTCGGCCGCCTCGCTGGACACCGTGCGCGCCAGCGCCGAGACCTGGCGGAACGGGCTCAGCGCCTTCATCACCCTGGTCACCACCGGCGTGGTCATCAAGGGCCGCGACACCACCAGCGCCCTGTCCACCGGCTGGCGGGCCGGGCTCACCGTGCTCGTCGGCGGTGGACTGCTCACCGCCCTGCTCGGCCTGTGGCAGGCCCTTGCCGCACAGGCCGGCACCCGCCCCCGCGCGACCACGCTCGGCGAGGTGCACAGTCGTCACGGATCCGTCGCGGCCTACAAGGTGACCCTCGCCGCGGTCGCGGCCGCGCGCCTGAGACGCGCGCAGTACCTGGTCGCGGCGGCCCTGACCCTGCTGCTCGCCGGCATCGTCGTCACATGGTGGGCGCCGGCCGAGGAGGGGAAGGAGGCACCCGTCTACCTCGAGGTGGACCACCGGGGCGGACCCGGCTGCGGTGAACTGCGCTCCGCCGATGGCGGAAAGCTCCGTCTGAAGAGTCCCGGACGCCACGCCCCCGTGGTGATCGAGCTGAGCGCGGTCACCAACATCAAGGTGGTCAAGAGCTGCGGCTGACGCCACGCGGCGGAGGGACCGGAAGGAGCAGTACGGTTACACCGCCAACTGCGCGCAGCACGCGCGGCGATTCGCAAAGAACGCAGCCTGACCGTCGCCCGGCCCCGCGCGGATACCTACGTCGTTCATGGCGAACCGGCTGCACCGTCCCCGCGGACGGCGCAAGTCCGCGGTCCCGCGAGAGCGACTGCGGTGGTGCGGTGCGTCGGACACGGCCCTTGCTTCGGCACGTCTTCGAGGCGGCGCGGTCGCCGTGATGATCGTCCGGTGCCCCGCCGCCTTCTCTCCGGTCTCGCGCCGCCCGCAGGGCGGGCCCCGCGGGCGGTCGGGCGGGCGGCCCCCCAACCGTGGGGCACCGGCCGCCGTCACGGCTTGATCGAAGCGTGGCGCCTCGAGGACCATGTCGTGTCCGCCCTCGCCTCCTGTGCGATCCACCGGCGGATGCGCGAGGTCCCGCTCCTGGAGCACGCCGATGAGCGACCGAAGCGACCGGGCCCGCACACGATAGAGGCCAACTTCCCGCAGGCCGCGTGAGCGGGTGGCGGTGGCACCGTGCTCGAGCAGCCACGTCATGCAGACCTGCCGCCCACGTCCGTGCCCGGCATTGCGCAGGACCGGACGGTGGCCGGGTCTCTCATCAGCGTCTCCGACGGCACCCCACGGACCCGGCGACACCCCCCCAGGTCATGCCTTCGACAGAGGGGACACAGCCATACCGGGCCCGGAGGCCAGCAGCCCCATTGCAGGACCGCGAAGAACATAACGGCGGGGCAGGCGGCGGTAGTCGGCCTGCCAGCGGTGATGTCGCCGCCCTCCCGCTTCACGGCGGTCCACTCGATCCGTGAAGCAGTACTGTCGCCAAGCACTGCGGGTTCGCTCACAGACCGGCACCGGGCAGAGCATCCGTAGACGGGGTGGTCTCGCGCGACCTGGATCACGTCGTCACGAAGGATCGAATCGAAGGTCGGGGCGGCGATCGGGGCATGGAGGATTTTTCGAGCCGGTCCGGGGTCGTGCGGGTCTCGGCAGCGCGGTTGACGGTGTGTTGCAGGCGGCGACCGGGATGGTCGCGAGGCCCGCGGCCGCGGCGATCATCTGGTCCAAGACGGTCAGCCCGAGGTGGGATGCCCGACGCCCAGCGCACCAGGGCGGTGCCGTCGAGGAGGCACACAGACGCACAAGGCACACCCCCGAGCGGTGCCGAACTTCCTTACGGGGGTGAGGAATCGGCCATCCGCATCCGATGCTCAGGGGTGTGCGGAGGCGCGCGACGGGGGTGAAGAGCGCGATGCCGTTTCCCTCGCCCGTATGCCGTGTCGACCCGTGGTTCACCGCGGTGTCACCGCAGGTTGCGTTCGGACCCTCCCCGCGTTCTCGATCAACGCCTTACCATTCGCGTACTTGCCGGGGTGGGCATGGGGGAGGAACTCTTGTTCGGTGATGTTCAGGAAAGCGTGTCGGGTACGGCTGCCGTCGGGAAGGGCCGGAGCGGGGTGGGGGACCTGCCGGGCGGTGTGCGGCTGTACCGACTGCTGCCCGACGGCTCGATCGTCCTCGCCGACCGGGACGGCGCCCGCGACCTCGGTCCGGAGCGGGATCTCCTGCGGTTCATCGACGACGGGCAGTTCGCCCACTACCTGGTGGGCGACGCCGCCACCTCGCCCGAGCGTCCCTCCAACGCCACGGTCAAGCTCGGTACCGTCGGCCCGCGCACCGCCTTCACCCCGCACGCGCACGGCGGTGAGCACTTCGTCCTCAGCCTGGGCTACGCGTCCTGCGGCCTGTACGACGCCGACCGCGACCGGGTCACGGAAGTCCCGCTCACACCGGGCGAGTTGATAAGAATCCCCGAGATGATGCCGCATTCCTTCGCCAATCGGGACACTTCTCCGCTGACCATCCTGGCCGCCAACACCGGCTACGGCATCGACCACGAGGACTACGCGATCACCGCCGCCGAGGCGGACCGCAGGGCGGCGGGTCCGGCGGACGGCACGGTCGCGCCTCCCGGCTCCACTGGCACCAGCACCCTTGCCCGCACCGACTACCTGTCGCTGGCCGCCGCCCTGCGTGACATCGAGCGGGTCCAGCGGTTGCGGGGAGCGGGTGTCACCACCGTCAAGGAACGCCTGGCCGCCCGGCTGCGGCGGCTGGCCCACCGACTGGAGGGCCCCGCGTGATCTGTCCGCACTGCGAACAGTCCCTGCTGCGCAAGGAACGCTCCGGCAACGTCTGCGGCAAATGCGGCCGCAGGTACGCACTGGACCCCAAGACCAACCCCCTGCACCTGAACGACCTCCGTGTCCGCCGCGTCGCCGCCAAGCTCACCGAGGAAGGCCGACTGCGCTGCACCACCGGCCAGTTGTGGTACGCCCTGTCCCGCAAGTCGCTTCAGGACACCGATGTGGAGATGGGCTGCGGCGGAGTGGCCGCCCTGTTCGGCCTCTTCCTCGGCGTCGCCGGGCTGATCAGCGATGCGGTGCTCTTCGCGCTGCTGGGGGGTCTGCTCCTGGTCACCGCCCTCGGCTACCTCATCGCGGGGGCGTCGGGATGGAGGCGAGGCCGGCCCCGTGTCTCCCGGGTGTCCTTCCGTACCGAGTTGATGCGGGAGTGGAACGACGTCTACGGCTCGCTACCGCCGGGGGTGATCAGCGACAAGGGGTATCCCTCACCTCGGCCGTCCCCTCGTACCTCCCGTACCGGCGGGGACCTTTCGGCGGTACCGGCAGCCGAGCCCGCGTCCGGCGGGCCCGTGCTGCTCTGCCCGGACCCGTCCGTCGCCGTCTTCCTGGCTGCCGCCGGCTTGCCCGCCCGCCACGGGCTGCGCCTGGTCGCCACGCCCGACGGACTGCCCGCCGCCCTCGACCCGTCGGGCCCGGGAACGGTCCTGGTGCTCCACGACGCCGACGCCGCCGGCCTCGCACTCGTCCACCGTGTCCGCGCGGCGTACCCCGGACACCGGGTCGTGGACCTCGGACTGCCGCCCGACGCCGCGCGGGACCGTCCCAACGCCGTGCCCGTACGGGGCGAGCCGCCCGGCGACGCTGTCATGGAGGTACTGCGACGCAGCGGGGAGTACCCCCCCGACCAGCTGAAGCGCCTGTCCAAGGGCTGGGGGCTGCCCCTGGTCGCCGTCCCGCCCGCCAAGCTTCTCGCGGTCGTCACGCGAGCCGTCGAGCGCGCCGGCACGGCCACCGACCCGGAACGTCGGCGCGCCGCCTCCCTGGGCTTCATGACCTGGCCCGGCGGAGGCGGTACATGATCTGCCCGCACTGCCAGACCTCCCTTCCGCGCAAGGAACGCACCAACGGCGTGTGCTCCCAATGCGAGCGGGCCTTCGCCCTCGATCCCAAGGTGCACGGCCGCGGCATGCACGACACGAGGATCGAGCGCATCGCCCGCACCCACACCGGCGAGGGCCGCCGCACGGTCACCCTCACCCAGTTGTGGTACCTGGCCCGCGCCGAGAACCGCACCTGGGACGCGGCTCCGCGCAGCGGTCGCTCATCATGGGTGGGACGCACGGCTGCGGTGGCGCTCGTCGCCGGACTGCTCTGGTGGGGCAGCGTGGGGGCGGCCGTCGTCGTGTACCTGATGGCGAGGGGGCGGCCACGCAGGCCGGCCCGCCGTGCCGGCGCATGCGTGGTGCCGTACGCGCACGCCTTCCGGACCATGATGCTCGGGCGTTGGGTGGAGGTCTACGGCGGTTTGCCGCCCGGCGTCGTGGACGAGGAGAAGGTCGGCGACGCCGCGTTCCTGCCCGCGGATCGGGACCGGCAGAAGCGGACGGTGGCGCTGCTGTGCCCGGACCGGGCGGTACGCGTCTTCCTGTCCGTCAACGACCTCCCGCACCGGCTGGGACTGATCCTCGCCGCCCGGCTCGCCGATCTGCCGCCCACCGGGCCCGTGGTCGTCCTGCACGACGCGAGCGCCCGCGGCTTCCAGCTGCTGGCCGACGTTCGTGCGAACCGCCCCGACGCGGTGGTTGTGGACGCGGGCCTGCCGGTGAAGGCGGTCCGGGGCAACCGCAGGGCCGTCGTTCTCCATGAGGATCCCCCCGAGAGTGTCGGGTCCGGCGGGGCCGACTGGCTCCGGCGGATGGAACGGCTCGCCCCGGAGGACGCCGCATGGCTGCGACTGGGCTGGCTCGGTCCGGTCGCCGCGGTCCTCCCGGCCCTGCTGGAGGCGTCCGTCGCCCGAGGCGTCGAGCGGGCCCGGAGCTCCCCGGAGCCGTCGCGTCGGCGGGCCGCCGAGCTCGGATTCCTGAGCTGGCCGCAGCCGCCCGGGCTGGAGGGGATCTGACATGCGTCACCTCGTCGAGCCGCGCACGGCCGCCGTCTTCACGAGCGTTGCCGCGGCGGTCGCCGTCCGCCGCGCGGCGCCGACGCGTGGGCGGACCCCCGAGCTCGGTTTCCCGAACCAGCCGCAATCGTCGCCCGGGAAGGACGAAAGCTGACATGCCTCCCCCCAACGAGCCGCCCGGGCCGTTGCGCCCGGTCTCGCGGATGGTTCTGGAGCGGGCGATCGGCGTCGCCGCCCGGCGCGCGGCCCTGCCCGGCGGGATTCGCTACACCGAACGTCAGCTGTATTACGAGACGTGCCGCGTTCTGAGGCCGACTCCCGCGCCACTGCGACGCATCCCGCACAGCCCGCGCCCGCCCCTCAGGCCGGCCCGCTTCGCCGAGGCGCTGCGGGGACTGGAGCCGGCCGGACTCCTTCCGCCCCCGCACCGTGCCGCCCGGACGATCGGCGGGCCCGCGCGCGAGGCCGACCTCTACGCCTATGGGCTGCCGCGCATGCTGATCTGCCAGGACCGTTCCGTCGCCTGGATGCTGCTGGCCAACCACGTCCACCTGGAGGCCGCCTGCCCCGTCCTGAGCGCGACCGACGACCTGCCACTCGATCCCCGGCTGGTGGCGGCGCTGGAGCGGGCCGAAGGCGCCACTGTGCACGTCCTGCACGACGCGAGCCCCACCGGCGTCACCCTGCCCGCCCAGGTGCGCCAGCAGCTGGGGCCGGTGCCCGGAGTACGGGTGGCCTCGCTCGGGCTTGTGCCCCGGCACGCCCGGACCCTGCGCCTGGTGACCGGGCGCGCACCCGGCCCCGTCCCCCCACTCGGCCCGCTGCCTCCGGGGCTGCGGCCCGAGGAGGTCGCCTGGCTCGCGGGCGGCCGGTTCGCGGAGGTCGCCGCGGTGGCGCCGGCCCGGCTCCTGCGCGCCGTACTGCGCCTGACCCGCGGCCCCCGGCCGTCCCGGCACTCGGTCTGGGGCGAACTGCGCGAGCTGCGCACTGCGGGGTTCATGACCTGGCCCGACGCATGATCGGACGCCGACCCGAGGACCGTATGCCCGACCACCGCAGACCCGAGGACCGATGAGCATGATCCGCCCCCGCGAAATCGGCTACACCGACGAACTGCTCGCCGACGGCAGCGTCCACCGCACCTACGAGGACGGCCGTCAGGAATGGCGCCGCCGCGGCCCCGGTGGCGTGGTGGACTGGCACGACGACCGGGGCGGCGCGGGCACCGACGAACTGCTCGGGGACCGGATCGTCAAACGGCTGCTCGCCGACGGCACCGTGACCTACGGGCGGGACATCGGCTACGGCCGAACGCTGTGGGGGAGCGGCGACACCGTGATGATCAACCGGACGTCGTTCGGCGGCCGGATGGGAGCGATCCTCGTCGGCCTCGGCGTCACCGGACTCGCGGTCACCGCCGCTCAGTTGCCGCCCGCGCACCTGACACCGGAGGAGGAGGAAGAACTGCGCGAGCAGGCCCAGAGCTCGTCCGCCTCGGGCGGCGACGGCGCCGGGGACGGCGGCGGGGACGACTGGGACGGCGGCGACTGGAGCGATGGCGAAGACGGCTGGAGCGACGACGACTTCGGCTGACCGGATGCGTCGCGGCGGTCCGGACCGGGGCGCCGCGTACACACCATGACGCCCGTACGCGCACGGTCCACCTCCCCGAAGAGCGCGCGGGCGCAGCCGGACACAACGACGAAAGGACTCCCTCGCTCCATGGCACGCTTCTGCGTCTGTCTCGGCCCGGATGCCGGCCACCCCGACGGTCGGCCCGCGGCCGCCGACGCCCACCTCACCGCCATGGGGGCCCCGCCTCTCGTGCCGGGACTGGCGCTGCTGCCCGACGAACCCGGGCACGCCGTGGGGCCGTTCGAGGCGTCCGGAATGCGCGCCGTCGGCGAGGTCACCCTGCACAACCGCGCCGTCCTGCTCACCGCGCTCGTCACGGCCGGCGCGCCCGCCCCGCCCGGCTGCAACGACGGCGAGGTGCTGCTGCGGCTGTGGGCCCGGCTCGGCGCACCGGGCGTCGCGCTCGCCGAGGGCATGTTCGCGCTCGCCGTCCTCGACGGCCGCGACCTGGTGCTGATCCGCGACCACGTCGGCGCCCGCACCCTTTTCTACGCCCGCGCCGGTGGCACCTGGGCCGCCGCCACCTCCCTGCGCGCCCTGCGCCGCTGGCCCGCACTGGGCACCCGGATGAACCTCTCCGCCGTGCGCTCCTTCCTCACCTTCGCCTACCTGCCGGGCGAGGAGACGCTGCTGGAGGGCGTGCGCGAAGTGCTGCCCGGACGGGTGGTGCGGCTGGCGGTCGACGGGACCCTCAGCCAACAGGTGTACTGGGAACCGCAGGAGGGCCATGGCGAGCCGGGCGGGCCACGACCCGATGACACGTACGCCCTGACGCTGCGCGCCCTGCTCGAAGAGGCGACCGCACGCCGGCTGCCCGAGGCCGAAGCCGTCGCGGTCCTGCTGTCCGGGGGCGTCGACAGCTCCCTCGTCACCGCGCTCGCCGCGAAGCTGCACAGTCACCCCGTGCACACCTACTCCATCAGTTTCGGCGGCGAACTCCCCAACGAACTGGGCTACTCCGGGCTCGTCGCCGCCCACTGCCACACCCGGCACCGGGTGCTGACCGTGTCCGGTTCGGCGGTCGCGGCTCGGCTCGCCGAGGCCGCCGCCCTGCTCGACAGCCCGGTCGGCGACCCGCTGACCGTACCCAACCTGATGCTCGCGGAGGCAGTCGCGGGGGACGGGCTAGGCATCGTCCTCAACGGGGAGGGCGGAGACCCCGTGTTCGGTGGTCCGAAGAACCTGCCGATGCTGGTCCAGGAGATGCACACCGGGGCGCCGGGGGCGGCAGACGCGCCCTGGTACGAGGACCGGGCCACCGCCTATCTGCGCTCCTACCGCAAGTGCTGGACCGACCTGCCCGACCTGCTCACCCCCGACGCGCTCGCCGCGTTGGACTCCGCCCCGGCCCCGCAGCGCTTCGTCGAGCCCTACCTCACCGGCCCGGACCGGATGACCCACCTGCTCGACCAACTGCTGCACTGCAATCTGCGGACCAAGGGCGCCCACCACATCCTCACCAAGGTCGAACGGCTCACCGCCTCCCAGGGGCTCCAGGGCCGCGCCCCCCTCTTCGACCGGCGCGTCATCGACCACGCCTTCGCCACCCCTCCCGCCCTCAAACTGCGGGGCACGGCCGAGAAGTCGGTGCTGAAGGAGGCCGTACGCGATCTGCTGCCCGCCACCGTGGTGGACCGGCCCAAGAGCGGGATGCGGGTCCCGGTGCAGCAGTGGCTGAGCGGACCGCTGCGCGAACTGGGCGGCGACCTGCTGCTCGGGCGCGCGGCCCGGCAGCGGGGGCTGTTCCGGCCCGACACCGTCCGCACCTGGATGCGCGGAGAGGGCACGCTGCTGCCGCGCCAGGGCGGAAAGCTGTGGCTGGTTCTCACCCTGGAGCTGTGGTTGCGGGCGTACGACCTGTGACCGCCGGAACCCTCACGGTTGTACCGTCCGCAACCGCGACGGACGTACGGCCCATGACCCCGCAGCCAAGCCGACCGCTCGGCGTGCGGCGAGAACCAGCCGTGGAGGCAAGCGCACCGTGAAGACCACTCTCATCGACCCCCGCACCGGCCGGGTCCGTGGTACCGCCCCTGTCACACGGGGAAGAGGGGATTCGGTCCGCGGTCGGCGCGGCCCGCGCGGCGGCGCCCGCCTGGCGCGCCCTGACACCCGGGAACGCTCCCGCCGACTGGAACGGCTGGCGGCGCCGGTGACGGAGAACGCCGCCGCGTACGCCGTGCGGGAGACGGCCGGGACCGGCAAACCCGACAGCGAGACCGCAGGCGAGGTGGAGCAGGTCGCCGACCTCCTGCGGTTCTATGCCTCCGCCGTCCGCGCCCAGTCCGCGCCGGCCGCCGGAACCCTCGTCGAGGGGCACGAGAGCTGGGTGCGCTGGGAGCCCCTCGGGGTGGTGGGCGTGGTGGTGCCCTGGAACTACCTGCTGATGACGGCCGCATGACGGTGCGCCCCCGCACTCGCCGCCGGCAACACCGTGGTGGCCAAGCCCGCTGAGACCACCCCCGACACCCTCGAACTCCTCGCCGAGTACGCCGCCGAGGCACTCGGACCCGGCATCCTGACCGCCGTACCCGGGGACCGGCAGACCGGCTGGCTGCTGGCTGAGGCGGCTCGCCAGTGTCTCGCGGGACGAGACTTCGGTCCGCTCAACAACGCCGATCAGCTGGCCCGCTACGACGCCATCGTCGAACGCTCGACCGCCGGACAGAGCATGGCGGGCGACATCGCCCCGGGCCGGGCGAGGAGAACGGCTTCTGGGCGGCCCGCGCATCCTGGCCGACCTCCCCGACGACGACCCGACGGTGGCGGAGGAGGTCTTCGGCCCCCTGCTTACCGTGCAGCGGGCCGATGACGCGGACGCAGCCGTCGCCCTGGCCAACGGCGTTCCGCAGGCATTGGCGGCCAGCGTGTGGTGGGTCGCGAATTCAACTGTCGTGCATGGGTCTGTCGGCAGCCTTGAACAGTGACTTTGGGTGACGAGGCCGGGGAAGAGGAGCACGATGACGCCGGCGATGCGGAGGTTCTTTGGTATGTCCGGGTCGGTCAGCAGTCGGCCGAGGGTGTCCAGGCGTTCGTCTTTGCTCAGCGCGGCTTGTCGGGTGGCCTTCATCGCGAGTATGGAGAGGGAGCGTCGAATGGTGGCTCTGCATGGCCCAGTTGAGGAAGGCCCTCGTGCTGTGGGGGTTGTTTTGGGTCGTGGGGCGGTTGGGTGTGTGGGGTGTGGTGGGGTTTGGTGTGTTGGGGGCTGGTGTGCTGGGTGTGGTGGGGGTTTGTGGTTTCGGGGATGAGACCGGGGAGTTTGTTTGGTGGGGGTGGGGTGGTGGTGGGTGGCTGGTTGTCTGGCTGGTTGTCTGGCTGGGGGGTGGTGGGTGGTGGGTGCGTGTGGGGGGTT
>NZ_JBWKDS010000032.1:0-15991 GCF_056435845.1 Streptomyces sp. NPDC043867
GTCGACGCGGAGCGTCGGCGACCGACGACAACGCCGCAGATGTGCGTGCCAGACCCCGCGACGCCGGCATGATCCAAACGACAGGCCCTAGCTCGGGTCCGTGTCCAGCACGGCGATCCGGTCGGCGGCGTTCTTCGACATGAGCGCCGGACGCAGGACGCCGATCACGTCCTCCACGGTGACCGGGGTCTTCTTGCCGGTGCCCCGGGTGATGAGGACACCGTCGAAGGTGTTGCCGTAGAGCTTGGTCAGCTCCGCCCTGTCGTAGAAGTCGACGAGCTTGCCGTCCTGGGCCTTCACGCGCAGGAACCTCCACAGGGAGTTCTGCGGACTGAAGGACACCGTGTGGGCGGCGTCCGTCCGGACGGTGACGATCCCCGACATCGCGGGCTCGGCGAACTTCTTCATCATCCGGTCGACCTCGGCGTCCGGGACCGTCGGCTGCCTGGTGGTGGTCGGCACCTTCACGGGGGTGGTCGTGCCGGACTCCACCTGGCTGCGGTAGGCCTGCTCCACGGCCTCGGTCGAGGACGCGACGTCGATGCCCTTGCCCGCCTTGCCGTACACGGCGACGGCCTTGCCGGGCTGGAACCTGATCGTGCCGTCGCCGGCCGAACCCGCGCCGCCCGCGGCACGTTGGAGGGCGGCCTGGAGCTTCTCCTCGTCCACCGGCATCACGGGTTCCACGACGCGCTGCTGCCCGAACAGGGAGCCGATCACGGACACCGGGTTGTAGTCGCTGCCCGCGGCGGCGCTGACCGTGGCCTTGCTGTCGAGCTGGAGGCCCGCCTGGTCCGGCGTGAGGGACACCGTGTCGCCGCCGACCGACAGGTGCAGCGCCTTGTTCGTACGGCCCCCGAAGGCGTCGTCGAGCTTCTTGACGGCGTCGTCGCGGGTACCGCCGCCGATGTCGACGCCGAGCACGGTGGTGCCCTTGGGCACGTCCGAGTGGTTCATGAGCAGCCCGGCGCCGTACGCGACGCCGCCGAGGAACACCACGCCGACACCGAGGAGCACCAGCTTGCTGCGCCCCTTCTTCTTCTTTTTCGGCTTGGCGGAAGCGGCCGGCTTCTGGGCGGGGTCGGGCAGCTTCGGGGGCGTGTGCGGCAGCGGTCCCTCCGAGTGGCCGCCGGGTCCGAACGGCGAGCTCTGGGCGCCGCCCGGGACGACGGGGATGCCACTGGTGACCGTGTGCCCGGAGACGTTGTCGTTGGCGCCGTAGCCCTGGCCGCCCGGTCCGGGGGCGGGCCGCTGCGGCGTGAGGATCGCCGTGTCGTCGCTGAGGCCCCCGCCCGGCCCCATGCCGCCGGGACCGCCGGGACCCGCGCCGGGACCCGCACCGGGAGCACCCGGACCGCCCGGCCCCATGCCGCCGGGACCGCCGGGACCCGCGCCGGGGCCGCCCGGGCCGCGGGGGCCCGCGCCGGGGCCCGCGGGCGGCACCAGCGGGCCGTCGCCGGTGACCGGACCGCCGGTCGGTCCTGCGGGACCGCGCCCGCCGCCGCCCTGGCCCTGGCCGTTGTCGGAGAAGTACGGCAGGTCGTCACGGCGCGACTCGGCGCCGGCCGGAGGGCCGACGAGGGCGCCGGAGACGTCGAAGGAGCCGGTGCCGCCGCCGTGGCCGGGAGCCACGGGGCCCCCGCCGGTGGCACCCGCGGGCCCCGCGCCGTTCGTACCGCCGGGCCGGGCACCGCCCTGGCCGCCGAGCGGTCCGGACCCGCCGGAGGTTCTGGGCCGCGCGCCGCCCGGGCCCTGCGGACCCGAGGACATGCCGGGCGCCGGTGCGGAGCCCGCGGGGGCGCCGGTCCCGGCGGGAGCCGAACCCGCGGGCAGGCCCGCGCCGTTGGCCGGGCCGCCGCCCGACACGCCCTTGGGCGCGCCGGACTTGCGCGGCGCGAACCAGTCGCTGGTCTTCTCCTCGCCCGGCCCGGAGGACTCGCCGGGGCCTTCACCGGCGGGCGCGGGCGGACCGGAGGCGACCGCGGGCAAGCGCATGGACCCCGTCGTCTCGGGGTCGGTGCCCGCGCCGTCGCCGTGCTCGGCTGACGCGTCGGCGTCGCCCATGGGCGTACGCACGACGACCGGCGGGATGGGCCGCGAGCCCGGGATGTTGATCCGGATCCGGGTCGTCAGCGTGGTCTCGGTCTTGCGTTCCTCCGGCTGCGTGGCCGAACGGCCCGCGTCGGTACCGTCTTCGGAAGCCGTGGGGGTCCCGTACGGCGGCGTCCCCGACGGGTACGCGGCTCCACCGCGGCCGTTGGGCCCGGAGGACGAACTGTCAGTTTCACGACTCAAGGCAGGTTCTCCCGGTTGGCTCCGCCGCCCGTTTACTCGACCTCATCTCGGGCAGCTCGGCGGCGCGCACCACCATACTGTCCGTCTCCACGCGCGGGCCGCGCCCGGGAGGGAAACCCCCACGGGACCCGCACCTCTCTGATACGGCGAAGTAGTGCGTCATTTCTCAAGTCGGGCGGGAGCGCCGCCCGGTTGCCGCTCGATGCCGAGGGTGGCGCACATCACAGCGGCCGCCATCCCGCCGAGCAGGAAAAGGTAGGAGCCGAGCCCCGCGCCGAACAGGAAGTCCCCTTCGGGGCGGCTGGCGGTGAGCAGGATGACGGCGAGCGTCCAGCCGACGGCCGGGGCGACGGCTCCGGCTCTGGTGCCGAGGGCGCGTGAGCCGCCGAGGAAGAGTCCGGCCGCGCCCGCCAGGGCGAGCAGCAACCCGCCGGGGAACCAGCCCGATTGCACGAGCGCCCCGGCCGTGCCGACCACCGCGCCCAGCACGAACAGTCCCAGGCCGGCGGCCATGCGCCCGCCGGAGGGGCGCTGCAACGGCTGGGCCAGTGCGCTGCCCTGTCTGCCCGTCGTACTCATCGGCTCTCCGTCTCCGGCTGCCCGGTCCGCGCGTCCGCGAGGCCCGCGAACAGGTCCGTCTCCGGCGTCCCGCCGGGTTCCCCGTGCACCAACTCGTAGTACTCGGTGGTGAAGAGGGGCTGCGCCAGCTCGTTCGAGAGGGCGAACCAGGGCTCGGTCACCTCGATCTGGGTGGCGTGCGCCCGCATCGCGGCGGCCTTGGCGGCGGCGAACGCGGTGCCGTCGATCGCCGTGGTGATCACCGCGTCGTCGGCGACGCCGGGCACGTCGGCGAGCTGCGCCGACTTCGCGTAGGGCAGGTCCGGAAGGGCCGCGCGCAGACGGGCGAACGCCTCCTCGGCAACGGAGCGCGGTACGCGGTTGAAGTAGGTCTTGGCGATCTGCCAGGGCGCGCCGAGGCCGGGGCGGAAGCCGGCCTGCGCGGCGAGTTCCGCGGCGCGCATGGCCACGCGGTGGGTCTGGATGTGGTCCGGGTGTCCGTAGCCGCCGTCGGGGTCGTAGGTGACGAGCACCTGCGGGCGCACCTCGCGGATCACCTCGACGAGCCGGGCGGCGGCCTCGTCGACGTCCGCCCGCCAGAAGGAGCCCGGTTCGTCGTTCTCGGGGCCGCCCGTCATTCCGGAGTCCCGGTACCGGCCGTCGCCGCCGAGCCGGCGGAAGTCCTCGACGCCGAGGGCGCGCATCGCCGCGTCCAGCTCGCCCAGGCGGTGTGCGCCGAGGGCGGCGCCGGTCAGGTGGGCGAGCGTGGGCGGGATGACCTCGCCCTGCTCACCGAGGGTGCAGGTCACCAGCGTCACCCGGGCGCCCTCGGCCGCGTACCTGGCCATGGTCGCGCCGTTGTTGATCGACTCGTCGTCCGGGTGCGCGTGCACCAGGAGCAGACGCCGGTCGGGCAGTTCCGTCATGGGTCCCACCCTACGAGGCGGCTTCCCGGGTAGTCGCGTCCTGGGGGTGCCCTCACTCCCCGCGACTGCAAGCGCCTTCTCGTTCAGCGAGGTGCGGCCCTGAAAGCACGAGGTCTGCGGGAGCTGTACGGGCAGCCTGCTCCGCTCCGAAGGCGTACTCCCACTTCCAGCTCACTCGCGCACTGCCCTCAGGGCTTCGTCCAGGACGGCGCTCAGCTCTCCGAGGGCTTCACGGGCGACGACAGGGCCTTCGTGCTCCAGGTTGCTTCTGGCGCGTGCGTGGCGGACGGACAGGTCAGGGCGACGGGCGATCTCGATGTCCCTGGCCCAGGTCAGCACCCAGCTCTGCACCGGACTCAGCGATTGCCATTCCACCGCCTTGGCGAAGGCGTCGTCCTTGGTCGCCTGCATCTCTTCCAGACGGGCCGGGTCGACCACCGCGAGTGCCGCGCGCAGGGCGTCAGGGGTCTGCTGGGGCCGGGGAACCAGCTCGCGTCCGTGATCGGCCTGAGTGCTCATGGTGTCCTCCAGTGCGTGCCCCGGCCAGCGTACCGAGGCACGCTGATGCTGGTACGGGACACGGGCGCGGGAGTTTCGCGTCAGGCGGCCGTACGGGCGTCGCGGCGGCAGTCCCGGCAGCTGCCGGGTTCTGGAGCGCGGAAGGCGCGGTCGCAGCCTTCGCAGGTTTGGAGGGGGTGCCGGACGGCCGGAGGCCGGGCTGTCGGCAGGCCGAACGGCGGCGGGGGCGGCAGCTGTGCGGTGAGGCGGTGCGCCAGGAGGGCGGCCGGGCGGCGTATGCCCTCCGGCGGAAGGTCGGAGGTGAGTGCCTGGCGCACGGCGGTGGCGCTGACGTCCCGCTCCAGCCAGGCGGCGACGCCGGGGGCGAGGTGGGCCGTGTCACAGGCGGAGAGGAGGAGACGGGGATCGTGACGGCGAAGGCCGGCGAGGAGGTCGGTGGCCGCCTGGAGAAGTGCCGGAGCGGGGTAGCCGGGGCGCGGTACGGCGGGGAGTGGCTTGCGGGGTGTGCGCTTCTTCGGGTTGGCGGGAGTGGTTGCGGGGGAGTGAGCGCGATCGGCGGCTGAAGGGCGGCGGTCTTGGCGGCCGGGCTGGTTGCAGGAGACCGTGCGGGTGACGATGCGGCCGCCTGGGACGCGCTCGCGGGTACGGCGCAGATAGCCGTGGGTCTCCAGCTCGCGCAGCGCGGCGGAGATCCGGACCGCGCCCTCGGGGAAGCGGACGGCGAGGGTCTTGATGTCGACCCGCGCCCCTTTGGGCAGCGACTGGATGTGCACACCCAGCCCGATCGCCAGGAGGGACAGCTCCCGGTGCTGGGCGAGGTGGTTGCCGATCACCGTGAAGCGGGTGGTGTGACGGGCGTTGTCGTGGGTGAGTCCGCCCGCGCGGGGGTGGTTTTTGCCCGTGTCACGGGACTCGGCGCACGGGGGCGCGCTAGGGTTTCGCGTATCCATCGGGAAGCTCCTACTTCCTCGGCGGTCAGGCCCTCGCACTGGGATTGCCGTCCCGGCGGGGGCCGTCGCATGTCTGCGGCTGTGGTGCTGCGTTGCGGTCCTGCGTTGCGCTGAGGGTAAGGCAGGCAACCCGCCCCGAATCCAGCGGAGTTAGGCATATTCACTCGCGGGAGTGAGTTTGGCCGACGGGCGGGAGGGGTGGGGCTTGGTCGGGTTCTTTCTCCACAGCTGTGGTCTTTTGGAATGAGCGCCACTTGCCCCGAAGCCTGAGAAACCGGGTTCCGGTGACGGACGCGCGTCGCCTCGTCCGGGACTT
Source organism: Streptomyces sp. NPDC043867 (assembly GCF_056435845.1). Classification (NCBI taxonomy): domain Bacteria; kingdom Bacillati; phylum Actinomycetota; class Actinomycetes; order Kitasatosporales; family Streptomycetaceae; genus Streptomyces; species Streptomyces sp. NPDC043867. Next base: position 5,565 of record NZ_JBWKDS010000032.1, read on the forward strand.
CCGGCGATCAGGAGTCGCGGCGGCTCTGAACGCCCTCCGGTGGAAGTACGACCTCGGCCCAGACCGTCTTGCGCGGGCGCAGTTCCGCAGCCCAGCCCCACCGGTCGGCGAGCGCCTCGACCAGGAGCAGTCCACGGCCCGACTCGGATTCGGCGTCGGGGCCCGCATGCGGTGGCCGGGGCGGGCGGTCCCCCGCCGTGTCGGTCACCTCGATGCGCAGCGTGTTCGCAATGACGTAGAGCGTGAGTCTGAAGTCCCGGCCCGGTACGCGTCCATGGGTCACCGCGTTCGCCGCGAGTTCGGCGACGATCTGGCCGGCCGGGTCCACCGGCATTCCCCAGGAGCGCAGTTGCTCGACGGTCAGCAGCCGGGCGAGGCGCGCTCCGCGAAGCGTGGGAGACAACCGCACGCTGAAGTTGCGGAAGTGCCGGCCCGGTTGGGGCGCAGAGGAGAGGGATTCCTGGATCACGTCACTCAGAGTGGCCACTCCCACTTACCGTGAACAGTGATGGAGTCGTTGCGTACGGTGACTGTCCGGGTGTTGTCCAGTGGTGTCGGGACTGTCGGTTTCGGTGGCGGAGGGGTGCTATGACGCAGGTGAACGGCAAGCCGGTCCAGCTCAAGGAGGAGGCGGACGAACCGGGCTGGGAGGTGGACCCGGACGACGACTGGGGCATCGCCGTCGTGGAGACGGTGGGGCGGCAGCTGAAACTGCGGCGAGAGGCCGTGGGAATGCGCGCGGCCGACTTCGGGCTGGCGGTCGGGTACGGCGAGGACCTCGTCTACAAGATCGAGAGCGGGAAGCGGATCCCCCGCCCCGAGTACCTGGACAAGGCCGACACGGTGTTGGAGGCGGGCGGGCTGCTCTCGGCGATGAAGGAGGACGTGAAGAAGGTCCGATACCCGAAGAACGTCCGTGAGATCGCCAAACTGGAAGCGCAGGCCGTCGAACTCGGGGTGTACGTCGGGCTCAGCCTGCACGGGTTGTTGCAGACGGCGGAGCATGCGCGGGCGCTGTTCGAGGCCAGGCAACCGCCCTACTCGGAGCAGGAAGTGGAGCGTCTGGTTGCCGCCCGCATGGCACGGAAAGCGGTCTTCGACAAATCACCCGTGCCTGCGCTGAGCTTCGTCCAGGAAGAGGCGGCACTGCGTCGTCGCGTCGGAGGCACAATGGTGCGACGCCGACAGCTCGAACACTTGCTGGAGGTGGCCCGGTTGCGCAACGTAACGCTCCAAGTGATGCCGACTGAGGGCGGCGCTCACCCCGGAGTGGATGGCAAGATCGAGTTGCTGAAGTTCGCGGACGGTACGGCTGTCGGGCGTTCCGATGGGGCGTTCAGCGGTCGTCCGACGACGGAGCGGAAGGAACTCCGCATCCTGGAACTGCGCTACAGCACCATCCGAGCCGAGGCCCTGACGCCCGGGGAGTCCCTCGCCTTCATCGAGCAACTGCTGGGAGAAACATGATCCGCAAGCACCCCGCTGGAGCCCTCAGCGAGCTGGCCTGGTTCAAGAGCAGCTACAGCGACGGCACCGAGGGGGACTCTTGCGTCGAGATCGCCACGACCCCCCGCACTGTCCACGTCCGCGACTCCAAGCACACCTCCGGCCCCCGCCTCCGGCTCTCGCCGCGGGCCTGGGCCGACTTCGTGCCGTACGCGTCCGAGGGCTGACGGTCTGCTCGACCTCGGCCTCCGGAACGTCGACCTCGCCGCCGAGAAGCGGGCGACGCCCGTGAACTGGTGCGGAGTGGGCTTCGGGCAACGCCCTGGAACCCACTCCGCACGGAGCACGCCGAGCACGCTCGTCAGAACTTGATGCTGCCGATCATGCCCGCGATGTTCGTGGTCAGCTCGTTGATCGTGGGGGCCACCGTCGACGAGGCGAGATAGAAGCCGAACAGGACACACACGATGGCGTGACCTCCCTTCAGTCCTGACTTCTTCACCAGGATGAAGACGATGATCGCCAGCAGCACCACCGCCGAAATCGAGAGTGCCACGGCGGCTCACCTCCAAAGATCCCAGGGACTAGGGGGTCGAACGGGGTCGGCAGACCCAATACAGCGCCAGCGGGTTCCTACCCACGCAGCGCTAGTGATCATAACTATCCGTACGCGCGCATCGATCGGCGCACGGCCGCACAAGGGGGCGCATGGCCAATATGGTCGGGGCATGACGACCGAGCCCCTTTCCTTCCCGCGCCTGCAGGCGCGCACCCAGCGGTTCACCCTCGGCGCACCCCGCGCTTTCACCGTGTCACCCGACGGTTCACGCGTCGTTTTCCTGCGTTCCCGCTCCGGCACGGACCGGGCGAACCTGCTGTGGGTCCTGGACGTCGCCGAGGGCGGGGAACGCGTCGTCGCCGACCCGCAGACGCTGCTCGGGGGCCGCACGGAGCGGCTGTCGGCGCAGGAGCGGGCGCGCCGGGAGCGCAGTCGCGAGGGCGGCGCCGGGATCGTCGGCTACGCCACCGACGCGGCCGCGGAGTTGGCGTCTTTCGCCTTGTCAGGGCGGCTTTTCACGGCCGAGCTGCGAGCCGGCACGGCACGTGAACTGCGGGTTCCGGGACCGGTGATCGACCCGCGCCCCGCCCCCGACGGCCGCCGGATCGCGTACGTGGCCGGCGGTGCCCTGCGCGTGGTCGGCGCCGAGGGTGCGGACGACCGGGTGCTGGCGGAGCCTGAATCGGCGACGGTTTCCTATGGATTGGCCGAGTTCATCGCGGCCGAGGAGATGGGGCGTTCGCGCGGTTTCTGGTGGTCCCCGGAGTCGGACCGGCTGCTGGTCGCCCGGGTCGACGATGCCCCGGTCAAGCGCTGGTGGATCGCGGATCCCGCGCACCCCGAGCGGGATCCGCAGCAGGTCGCGTATCCGGCGGCGGGCACCGAGAACGCGGAGGTGCGGCTCTTCGTGCTGGGCCTCGACGGGACGCGCACGGAGGTGGTGTGGGACCGGGCCCGCTACCCGTATCTGGCGCATGTGCACTGGTCAGCGGCGGGGGCGCCGCTCGTACTCGTGCAGGCGCGGGACCAGCGCAGCCAGCTGTTCCTGGCGGTGAACCCGGACACCGGGGCGACCCGGATGGTGCACGCCGATGAAGATCCACAATGGCTGGATCTTTTCCCTGGCGTGCCCTGCTGGAGCCCCGGCGGACAGCTGGTGCGGATCGCCGACGAGGGCGGGGCGCGGGTGCTCGCCTTCGGTGAACGCCCGCTGACGGGACCGCAGTTGCACGTCCGCGCGGTGCTGGACGTGTCGGCCGACGACGTGCTGGTCTCGGCTTCGGCGGGCAGGGCGGCGGCCGACCCGGAGATCGGCGAGGTCCACGTCTACCGGGTGAACGAGCTGGGGGTGGGGCGCGTCTCGCAGGAGCCCGGTGTGCACTCGGCGGTGCGGGCGGGCGGGGTGACCGTACTCGTCTCGGCGACGCCGGACCGGCCGGGCAGCCAGGTGCAGGTGCTGCACGAGAGCAGGCGGAGCGGCACGGGGGCACCTCCGGCGGGCGGCTCACGCAAGGCGGCCAGTGTGGCGACGTACGCCGAACGCCCCGGTCTGTCCCCGCGCGTGACCCTCACCGTGGGGGGCGCACGGCGAATTCCATGCGCCGTGCTTATGCCTACGGACTACCACGGTGACACTCCCCTGCCCGTGCTGATGGATCCCTACGGCGGTCCGCACGGTCAGCGCGTGCTCGCTGCGCACAACGCCCATCTGACTTCGCAGTGGTTCGCCGACCAGGGGTTCGCGGTGATCGTCGCGGACGGCCGGGGCATGCCGGGGCACTCGCCGGCCTGGGAGAAGGCCGTCAAGGACGACCTGGCCGCCGTCGTGCTCCAGGACCAGGTCGACGCCCTCCAGGGTCTCGCCGGGTCGTTCCCGCTCGACCTGGACCGGGTGGCGATCCGCGGCTGGTCGTTCGGCGGGTATCTGGCGGGACTCGCGGTGCTGCGCCGCCCGGACGTCTTCCACGCCGGCATCCTGGGCGCTCCGGTCACCGACCAGCGGCTGTACGACACCCACTACACCGAGCGCTATCTGGGCGATCCGGGCGTCCGGCCCGAGGTGTACGCGGCGAACTCGCTGATCGACGACGACGGACTGGTGGCCGCCGCGGAGCCCGCCCGGCCGATGATGATCATCCACGGACTCGCCGACGACAACGTGGTGGTGGCCCACTCCCTGCGCCTGTCCTCGGCGCTGCTCGCCGCCGGCCGCCCGCACGAGGTGCTGCCCCTGTCGGGCGTCACGCACATGACCCCGCAGGAACAGGTAGCGGAGAACCTGCTGCTGCTCCAGGTGGACTTCCTGAAGCGGTCGCTGGGTCTCGTCTGACCATGGCGACGGGCCGGGGCGACATGGTGCGCCCCGGCCCGTCTACGGCACCCGCACGGCCGTACGCTGTTCACCCTGCCGCGTCCGTATATCGGTACGGCTTCCGCCAAGTTGCCTGCGTGTAAACGACGTTCATGCGTGTTTGTGCGCCTATGCAACCCCGCCGGACGGTGGCGAAGGGGGCGGCTCGCCGCTCCCCGGCCGGCGCTCGGGCAGGTCCCCCGGGGGCGACGCCCGGTGCTCCTCCGGGGGCACCACGCGCTTCTCCTCCGCGAAGTGACAGGCCGAGTCGTGTGCCGCGGGCCCCTGGGTGAGCCGGAACTCGGCGGGCACCGCGAGCAGCGGGACCTCCAGGGCGCAGCGCTCCCGCGCCTTCCAGCAGCGGGTGCGGAAGCGGCACCCGGAGGGGATGTTCGCCGGGGAGGGCACGTCGCCGGTCAGGATGATCCGCTCCCGGTGCTCGCGCGCCTCCGGGTCGGGCACCGGCACGGCGGAGAGCAGCGCCTGGGTGTAGGGATGCGTCGGGTGGTCGTAGATCTCGGCGTCCCTGCCGATCTCCACGATCCGCCCGAGGTACATCACCCCGACGCGGTCGGAGATGTGCCGGACGATCGACAGGTCGTGCGCGATGAAGACGTAGGAGAGGTCGAACTCGTCCTGGAGCTTGTCCAGCAGGTTGATGACCTGCGCCTGCACGGAGACGTCGAGGGCGGAGACCGGCTCGTCCGCCACGATGATCTCGGGGCGCAGCGCGAGGCCGCGGGCGATGCCGATGCGCTGGCGCTGGCCGCCGGAGAACTGGTGCGGATAGCGGTTGATGTACTCGGGGTTGAGACCGACCACGTCCAGCAGGTCCTGGACCCGCTTGCGGCGGTCGCCCTTCGGTGCGACCTCGGGGTGGATCTCGTAGGGCTCCCCGATGATGTCGCCCACCGTCATCCGGGGGTTGAGCGAGGTGTACGGGTCCTGGAAGACCATCTGGATGTTGCGGCGCACGGCCTTCAGCGCGCGCCCGGACAGCTTGGTGACGTCCTCGCCCCGGTACTTGATCACCCCGGCCGTCGGCTTCTCCAGGTTGACGAGCATCTTGGCGACCGTCGACTTGCCGCAGCCGGACTCGCCCACGATGCCGAGGGTCTCGCCCCCGCCCAGCGCGAAGTCGACGCCGTCGACGGCCTTCACCGACCCGATCTGCTTGCGCAGGACGATGCCGCGGGTGAGCGGATAGTGCTTGACCAGGCCACTGACCTCGAGGATCGGCTCGCCCGTCGGCGCCGGCGTCGTCTCAGCCATGCAGACACTCCCTCCAGAAGTGGCAGGCACTTCCGCGCTCGTCGGAGACCTCGTAGAGCGGCGGTTCGTCGGTCCGGCACACGTCCTGGGCCATCGGGCAGCGCGGGTTGAAGGCGCAGCCCGGCGGGATGTGCATGAGGTTCGGCGGCAGCCCTTTGATGGCGTAGAGCTCCTGGCCCTTCTGGTCCAGCCGCGGGATCGATTCGAGCAGTCCCCGGGTGTACGGGTGCGCGGGCGCCTTGTAGATGTCGTGGACCGGCGCCGTTTCGACGATGCGGCCCGCGTACATCACGGCGATCCGGTCGGCGACGTCCGCGACCACGCCGAGGTCGTGGGTGATGAGGATGAGCCCCATGTTGAGTTCGCGCTGGAGTTCCGCGAGGAGGTCCATGACCTGCGCCTGCACGGTGACGTCGAGGGCGGTGGTGGGTTCGTCGGCGATGATCAGCGCGGGTTCGAGGGCCAGCGCCATGGCGATCATGATGCGCTGGCGCATGCCTCCGGAGAACTGGTGCGGATAGTCGCGCACCCGCTGGGCGGCGCCCGGGATCCGCACCCGGTCCATCAGCTCGATCGCCCGGGCCCGGGCGTCCTTGCGGGACATCCCGCGGTGCACGACGAACATTTCGCCGAGCTGGTCGCCCACGGACAGCACCGGGTTGAGGGAGGACAGGGCGTCCTGGAAGATCATCGCCATCTCGGCGCCGCGGACCTTGCGCCGGTCCTCCTCCTTGAACTTCAGGAGGTCCTGGCCCCGGAAGAGGATCTCGCCGCCGGTGATTCTGCCGGGCGGCATGTCGAGGATGCCCATGACGGCCTGCGCGGTCACGGACTTGCCGGAGCCGGACTCGCCGAGCACGGCGAGCGTCTCGCCCTCGTCGACGCTGTAGTTCACCCCGTTGACGGCCCTGGCGACGCCGTCCCTGGTCCGGAACTCCACGTGCAGGTCGCGCACTTCGAGCAGCACGGCGGTCACCTCAGCTTCGGGTCGAGGGCGTCGCGCACCGCGTCGCCGAGCATGATGAACGCCAGGACGGTGATCGCGAGGGCGCCGGCCGGCCACAGCAGCATGTGGGGGGCCTGGCGGATGTACTGGGAGGCGGCGGAGATGTCGATGCCCCAGGACACGGTGGGCGGCTTCAGCCCGACACCGAGGTAGGAGAGCGTCGCCTCCAGGGCGATGTAGGTGCCGAGCGCGATGGTCGCCACGACGATCACGGGCGCGACGGCGTTGGGCGTGATGTGGCGCAGCAGCAGGCGTGAGTTGGAGGCGCCGAGGGCGCGGGCCGCCTGGACGTAGTCGTTCTGCTTGGTGGTGATGACGGAGCCGCGGGCGATCCGGGAGATCTGCGGCCAGCCGAGCAGCACCATGAAGCCGATGACGGGCCAGACCGTGTTGCTGGTCACCACGGACAGGAGTACGAGGCCGCCGAGCACCACGGGGATCGCGAAGAAGATGTCCGTGATCCGGGACAGGACCGAGTCGCCCACCCCGCCGAAGAAGCCGGCGAGGCCGCCCAGCACCGTGCCGAGGATCGCGACGCCGAGCGTGGCGCAGACGCCGACCGTGATCGAGACCCGGGTCCCGTACACCGTCCGGGTGTAGACGTCGCAGCCCTGGCCGTCGAAGCCGAACGGGTGGCCCGGCTGGGAGCCCTCCTGGGCCTTGGACAGGTTGCAGTTCAGCGGGTTCTGGGAGGCGATCAGCGACGGCCAGAGCGAGATGACGACCAGGAAGAGGATGACCAGCGCGGAGATGATGAAGACGGGGTTGCGGCGCAGGTCGCGCCAGGCGTCGGACCAGAGCGAGCGCGGCTTCTCCTGCGGTCCGGTGCCCTCGGGACCGCCCGGGGTCTTCTCCAGGGTGGCGCCCTCGCTGGTGGCGAGGTCCATCGCGCCGCCCATGCCGGTCGCGGCGATGGCACCGTCCGGCTCGTACGGCTGCTCAGGCATAGCGGATCCTCGGGTCGAGTACGGCGTAGAGGAGGTCGACGAGCAGGTTGGCGACCAGGAAGACGAGGACCAGGACGGTCACGAAACCGACGACGGTCTGGGTGTTCTGCCGCAGGATCCCCTGGTAGAGCTGGAAGCCGACGCCGTGGATGTTGAAGATCCGCTCGGTGACGATCGCGCCGCCCATGAGCGCGCCGATGTCCGTGCCGATGAAGGTGACCACGGGGATCAGCGAGTTGCGCAGCAGGTGCCGCACGATCACCCGGCGCCGCGGCAGCCCCTTGGCGACGGCCGTACGGACGTAGTCGGACCGTTTGTTCTCCGCGATGGAGGTCCGGGTCAGCCGGGTCACGTAGGCCAGGGACACCGAGGCGAGGACGAGGCCGGGCACGATCAGCTCGCCGAAGGTGGCGTCGGAGGAGACGGACGGTTTGATCCAGCCCCACTCGACGCCGAGCAGCAGCTGGAGCAGCAGGCCGGTGACGAAGGTCGGCACCGAGATGACGACGAGGGTGAGCAGCAGCACTCCGGTGTCGACGGGGCGTCCGCGGCGCAGGCCGGTGACGACGCCGAGCAGGATCCCGATGACGATCTCGAAGAGGATCGCGACGATGGTGAGCCGGATGGTGACCGGGAAGGCGGTCGCCATCAGTTCGGTGACCGGCTGGCCGTTGAAGGCGGTGCCGAAGTCACCGGTGAAGACGTTGCCCATGTAGGTCAGGTATTGCTGCCAGACCGGCTTGTCGAGGCCGAACTCCTTCTTCAGCTGGGCGGCGGTGGCGGGGTCGCACTGGCGGTCGCCGCACAGGCCCGCGATGGGGTCGCCCATCACGTTCACCATCAGGAAGATCAGAAGCGTGGCGCCGATGAAGACCGGGATCATCTGCAGCAGACGCCGGATTACGTACCGTCCCATGAGGGCTCCGGAGGTAGGAGGGGCGGCCCGGTGGTCGGCGGGGCCGCCCGGCGCGGCTCAGCCGACCTTGATCTCGTCGTAGACGGGGACGCTGAACTGGTTGAGCGCCACGTTCGAGAGCCGGTCCGAGTAGCCGGCGCTGCCGTTCTGGTACCAGAGCGGGATGGCCGCCATGTTGTCCCGGACGACCCCCTCGGCCTGCTGGAAGAGGTCGACGGCCTTGGCGGTGTCGGTCTCCGCGTTCGCCTGGTCGACGAGCTTGTCGAAGTTCTTGTCGGACCACTTGCCGTCGTTGGAGGAGGCGTTGGTGTAGTACAGCGGCTGGAGGAAGTTCTGGATCAGCGGGTAGTCCATCTGCCAGCCGGCCCGGAAGGGGCCCGACATCTTCTGCTGCGTGATCTGGTTGCGGTAGTCGGCGAAGGTGCCGACGGGGTTGCCGACGCAGGCCTTGTCGTTGCCGAGGGCGTTGTTGATGCTGTTGCACACGGCGTCCACCCACTCCTTGTGGGAGCCGGTGTCCGCGTTGTACGTGATCTTGATCTGACCGCCGGGCAGGCCCCCGCCGTCCTCGATCATCTTCTTGGCCTCGCTCGCGTTGTACTCGCAGGCGTCGCCGCACAGCCCCTCCTTGAAGCCGCCGTCCGCGCCGAGCACCGGCGAGGTCCAGTCGGTGGCCGGGGTGCGGGTCTTCTGGAAGATCGTCTCGGTGATCTGCTTGCGGTTGATGGCCATGGACAGGCCCGTGCGGACCTTCTCCATCCCGGCCCTGTCCCACTTCTTGTCGTAGAACGGGAAGGCGAGGGTCTGGATGATGCCGGCCGGCGTGTTGATGTAGCGGTCGCCGAGGTCGCTCTTCGCGTTCTTCAGCTGGGAGGCGGGCACGTCGTCGACAAGGTCGAGGTTGCCGGCCATGAGGTCGGTGTAGGCGGTGTTGTTGTCGGTGTAGACCTTCAGGTCCACCCCGCCGTTCTGCGCCTTGTCGTCGCCGGAGTAGCCGTCCCACTTGCGCAGGGACATCGTCGAGCCCTTGGTGTACGAGTCGACGGCGTACGGACCGTTGCCGACCGGCTTCTTCAGCCAGTTCGCGTGGTCGTCGAAGAACGCCTGGGGCAACGGTGAGAAGGCCGCGTAGCCGAGGGTGTCGGGGAAGGTCGAGAACTTCTGGTTGAGCTTGACGGTGAAGGTCCTGTCGTCCTTGACGGCGAGGCCGGACAGCGTGTCCGCGCTCTGCTTGCCGGAGTCGGGGTGGACCTTGTCGTACCCGTCGATGTACCCGAAGAAGTAGGCGTTCTTCTGGTTGTTCTTGAGGCTGGCGCCGTAGTTCCAGGCGTCGACGAAGGACTTGGCGGTGACGGCCTCGCCGTTGCTGAACTTCCAGCCGTCCTTGATCGTGATCGTGAAGTTCTGCGAGTCCGAGGTCTCGATCTTCTCGGCCAGCATGTCGTCGGCCTTGCCGGTCTTCGCGTCGTACCGCTTCAGGCCGCGGAAGATCATGTCGAGGACCTTGCCGCCCTGCACCTCGTTGGTGTTGGCCGGCTCCAGCGGGTTCTGCGGGTCGCCCCAGGAGGAGCTGAGGACCCCGGAGCCGTCGCCGCCGCTGTCGCTCCCCCCGCCCCCGCAGGCGGTCGCCGCGAGGGCTACCGCCGCCGCGCATGCGGCCCATGTGGCGTGCGTGGCTCCACGCATGGAGTGCCTCCTCGGAATGCGCTGGTCATTAGCGCTCAATATCACCCGCCCTCCCCCATACCGCACTTTTGTCCCGTCTGTACGGGTGGTGAAGGGGGATGAGGAGCCGGGAAGAAGACAGACCGGGTACGACGCACGGAACCGGGGGGGGGGGGGGGGGGGGGGGGGGGGGGGGGGGGGGGGGGGGGGGGGGGGGGGGGAGGGGGGGGCGTCGGAGGGAAGATGGCTTGGGTTGGGCCTGGAGG
>NZ_JBWKDS010000032.1:16001-24108 GCF_056435845.1 Streptomyces sp. NPDC043867
TTCCTCGCTTTTTTTCTGGTGGGGTGGGGGGGGAGGGGGGAGGAGGAAAAGGAAAAAAAAACCCCCCCCCCCCCCCCAACAACCCCCCCCCCCCCCCCCCCCCCCGGTTCCAGGGGAGGGGCCTGGACTCAGTCCAGCTCTCCGCGCTCCACGCAGAACTCGTTGCCCTCGGGGTCCGCCATGAGGACCCAGCCGCCGCCGTCCGGGCGCGTCAGGTCCGCGAGCTGCCGTGCCCCGAGACCGAGCGCCCGCTCCACCTCCTGCGCACGCGTGCGGCCCCGCGGCCGGAGGTCGAAGTGAATGCGGTTCTTGGCCGTCTTGCCCTCCGGCACCCGCACGAAGAGGAGAGCCGGACCGCCTGACGGGTCGCTGAGCAGCGCCTCCGGGTCACCGGGCTTGTCGTCGTCGGCGAGCGGGCGCCCGAGCAGCTCGCTCCAGAAGAGCCCGAGCTCGTACGGGTCACCGGTGCAGTCGAAGGTGATGTGGCGGATGGCGGGGTGCTGCGGCACTGTCTCTCCCATGCGCTAGACGCCCGTCCGGCCGTCCACCAGCTCGCGCAGAATGTCGAGATGGCCGTTGTGACGGGCCGTCTCCTCGATGAGGTGGAGCAGGATCCACCGCAGGTCGACAGGGCCGCCGTCGCCCCGCGCGCGCTTCGCGGTGTCGTCGAGGCTGTGCTCGGCGACAAGCTTCCGGTAGCGGGCGCTCTGCTCCTCGTACTCCGCGAGGAGGTCCGCGACGGGTACGTCGACGGCGATACGCATCTCGCGGTCGGGGTCCTCGTCGGTCCAGGGCCCCTCGTCCTCCTCGCCGAGGAAGACCACCTGGAACCAGTAGTACTCGACCCAGCGCAGATGGTTGATCACCCCGCACAGCGTCATGAGCGGGGAGCCGGGCAGCGGGGCGAGGCGGGCGTTCTCCGGGGAGGCGTCCTCGCACTTGGCCCGGACCGTGTCACGGGTGTAGTCGAGGAAGGTGGTCAGCTGTGAGCGCTCGTCCCGGGCGGGAGGCGTGTCAGTTCGAGTCATCGGGGTGAGCATCCCGGTCCGGCCGTCCGATGTCGAGCGAATATGACGGCGCCGGCCGGGAGTTGGCTCCGCCCGCCGGCCAGGACCGGACTGCCGCCGGGCTGCCCGCCGAAGCCGCGGTCGGCGCCGCGAGCTGGACCGCGCGCGCGTTCCTCGGCCTGAGCGGGCTCACCGAGGGCGGACTCACGGACGTCACGGTCCACGACGCGGACCCGCGGCTCAACCCCGGTACCCTGCGCCGCCCCCGCCGCATCGTGCTGCGCGGCCGGGTCGTGCGCTGAGGCGGCCGACGGGCGGGGCCCTGCGGGAAACCGTGCCCCGACATGCCGGTTCCCGGCACCGCTCAGCGGTGCCGGGAACCGGCGGGGTGGTGCTTGCTCGGCCTCAGACCGCGTGCACGACGTCCTTCTCCTCGGCGAAGTGGCACGCCGACTCGTGCGCCGCCGGGGTGTCCACGCCCACGAAGAGCTCGGGGACCGCCAGCAGCGGCTCCACCTGGGAGCACTTCTCCTGCGCCTTCCAGCAGCGCGTGCGGAAACGGCAGCCCGACGGCGGGTTCGCCGGCGAGGGCACGTCACCGGTCAGGATGATCCGGTCACGCCGGTCACGCGCGTCCGGGTCCGGCACGGGTACGGCCGACAGCAGCGCCTGCGTGTACGGGTGCGTCGGGTGGTCGTAGATCTGCTCGTCGGTGCCGATCTCCGCCATCCGCCCCAGGTACATCACGCCGACCCGGTCGGAGATGTGCCGGACGATCGACAGGTCGTGCGCGATGAAGAGGTACGACAGGTTGAACTCGTCCTGCAGCCGCTCCATCAGGTTGATGACCTGGGCCTGCACCGACACGTCCAGCGCCGACACCGGCTCGTCGCAGATGATGATCTCGGGGTTGAGCGCGAGGCCGCGGGCGATGCCGATGCGCTGGCGCTGACCGCCGGAGAACTGGTGCGGATAGCGGTTGATGTACTCGGGGTTGAGACCGACCACGTCCAGCAGGTCCTGCACCCGCTTGCGGCGGTCGCCCTTCGGTGCCACCTCGGGGTGGATGTCGAAGGGCTCCCCGATGATGTCACCCACCGTCATCCGGGGGTTGAGCGAGGTGTACGGGTCCTGGAAGACCATCTGGATGTTGCGGCGCACGGCCTTCAGGGCACGCCCGGACAGCTTGGTGATGTCCTGGCCCTTGTAGAAGATCTCGCCCGCGGTGGCCCGCTCCAGGTTCATCAGCAGCTTCGCCACGGTGGACTTGCCGCAGCCGGACTCGCCCACGATGCCCAGGGTCTCGCCCTGGTACAGGTCGAAGGAGATGCCGTCGACGGCCTTGACCGCGCCGATCTGCTTCTTGAAGAGGATGCCCTGGGTGAGCGGGAAGTGCTTCACCAGGTTGCGCACCTGGAGAATCGGCTCACCCCGCTCGACGGGTGCCTCGATGGCGGCCACCGCCTCCGTCTCGGAGTGGGCGTCCACGACCTCGACGTCGGAGACGTTCGGCGTGGCGTCCTGCGGCTCGTCGTTCTTGCTGAGCTCAGCCATGGATCGTCTCCTTCCAGAAGTGGCACGCGGAGGCCCGGCCGGGCAGTTCGCCGCCGTCCCGCTCGGTGACCGGGAACAGGGCCGGCTCGTCCGTGCGGCAGATGTCCTGCGCCTTGGGGCAGCGCGGGTTGAAGGCGCACCCGGTCGGGATGCGCAGCAGGTTGGGCGGCAGACCCTTGATCGCGTACAGCTCCTGGCCCTTCTGGTCCAGGCGCGGGATCGAGTCCAGCAGACCCCGTGTGTAGGGGTGCGCGGGCCGCTTGTACAGCTCGTGCACCGGGGCGCGCTCGACGATCCGGCCCGCGTACATCACGGCGATCTTGTCCGCGACGTCGGCGACCACGCCGAGGTCGTGGGTGATCAGGATCAGACCCATGTTGTACTCGCGCTGCAGCTCCGCGAGCAGGTCCATGACCTGGGCCTGGACCGTCACGTCGAGAGCCGTGGTGGGCTCGTCGGCGATGATCAGGTCCGGTTCCAGGGCCAGCGCCATGGCGATCATGATGCGCTGGCGCATACCGCCGGAGAACTGGTGCGGGTAGTCGTTCACCCGCGCCGCGGCGGCCGGGATCTTCACCCGGTCCATCAGCTCGATCGCCTTGGCCTTGGCGTCCTTCTTGGACAGGCCCTGGTGGACGCGGAACATCTCGCCGAGCTGGTAGCCCACGCTGAGCACGGGGTTGAGCGAGCTGAGCGCGTCCTGGAAGATCATCGCGATCTTCTGGCCGCGGATCCGGCGACGCTCCTCGCCGGACATCTTGAGCATGTCCTGGCCGCGGAAGAGGATCTCGCCCTGCGGGATCGTGGCCGGTGGCATGTCGAGGATGCCCATGATGGCCTGGGCGGTCACCGACTTGCCGGAGCCCGACTCGCCGAGCACGGCGAGCGTCTCGCCCGCGCTCACACTGTAGTTGACGCCGTTGACGGCCTTCACCACGCCCTCGCGGGTGTGGAACTCGACGTGCAGGTCCCGCACTTCGAGCAGCGGGCCGTCGCCGGCACCGCGCTGCGAGGGCACGGCTGCTTCTTCGATGATGGTCACGTACGCCTCCCTCAACGCATCTTCGGGTCGAGGGCGTTGCGTACGGCCTCACCGAGCATGATGAATGCCAGCACCGTGATGCTGAGCATGATCGACGGGTAGAGCATGATCCACTGGGCCACGCGGATCTGGTTGCCGCCGCCGGAGATGTCGTTGCCCCATGAGACGCCGTCCAGGCCGAGGCCCAGGAAGGACAGCGTGGCCTCGGCGGATATGTAGATGCCGAGCGAGATGGTGGCGACGACGATCACCGGAGCCAGGGTGTTCGGCAGGATGTGCCGGAACATGATCCGGGGGGTGCTCGCGCCGAGTGCCTTGGCCGCCTGCACGTAGTCGGCCTGCTTGGTGGTGATGACCGCGCCGCGCATCACGCGGGCGACCTGCGTCCAGCCGAAGAAGCCCAGAGCGCCGATCACGACCCAGGTCGTGCGCTCCGTGAAGGAGTTCAGGATGACCATCGTGCCGAGCAGGAACGGAATGCCGAAGAAGACGTCCGTCAGCCGGGACAGGAGCGAGTCGACGATGCCGCCGAAGTAGCCGGAGATCATGCCGACCAGACCGCCGAGGAGGGTGACCACGACGGTGGTGCCGAAGCCGACGGCGATGGAGGCCCGGGCGCCGTAGATGACGCGGGCATAGACGCTGCGGCCCTGCTGGTCGTAGCCGAGCCAGTCCGCCGAGCCGACGTCGCTCAGCTTCGGCTTCTGCAGGTAGTTCTTGGCCAGGTCGCCGAGGATCGGGTCCTCGCTGGTGAACCAGCCGGGGAAGAAGGTGATCAGCAGCAGGATCAGGATCAGCACGCTGGAGATGACGAAGATCCAGCTGCGACGCAGGTCGGCCCAGGCGTCGCCCCAGAGGCTGCGGGTCTTCTCCGGCTTGGCCTCGGGCGCGTGCGGCGTCATCGAGGGCGTGCCGCCCACGGGGTCGATCGCGCCGGTCTTGACGTCGGTCTTGGTCACGTCAGGCATAGCGAATCCTCGGGTCAAGGACCGCGTAGAGCAGGTCGACGAGCAGGTTGGCGAGGAGGTACACGAGGACGAGGATCGTCACCAGGCCGACGAGGGTCGTGCCCTCGCGGCGCACGATCGACTCGTAGATCGTGCCGCCCACGCCGTGAATGTTGAACAGGCCCTCAGTGACGACCGCGCCGCCCATCAGCGCACCGATGTCGGTGCCCAGGTAGGTGACCACGGGGATCAGCGAGTTGCGCATGAGGTGCACGCCCACGACGCGGCGCTTGGGAAGGCCCTTGGCGATCGCGGTGCGAATGTAGTCGGCGCGCATGTTCTCGGCGACCGAGGTCCGGGTCAGGCGGGTCACGTAGGCCAGCGAGGCGGCGGCCAGCACGATGGCCGGCATCAGCAACTCGTTGTAGTTCGTGTCGTCGTTGACGTTCGGCGGCAGCCATCCGAGGTTGAACGCGAAGACGACCTTCAGGATGAAGCCGAGAACGAAGACCGGGACCGAGATCAGCAGCAGCGAGACCAGCAGGGCCGCGTTGTCGGCGAGCCGGCCGGCGCGCATGCCCGCCATGACGCCGAGGGCGATGCCAACAACGACCTCGATCAGGAAGGCCAGGGAGGCCAGCCGGAGCGTCACCGGGAAGGCCTCACCGAGGACGTCCGTGACCGGACGGCCGCTGGCGATCTGCGTGCCGAAGTCGGCGTGCAGGATCATGTCCTTCATGTAGTGGTAGTACTGCACCAGGATCGGCTGGTCCAGGCCGTACTCATGTCTCAGGGCGGCGATCACCTGGGGGCTTCCGCCCTTGTCTCCGAACAGCCCGCGCACGGGGTCGCCGGGCAGGGCGTAGACCATGAGAAAGATCAACAGGGTTGTCCCGATGAAGACCGGGATCATCTGGAGCAGTCGTCGTGCGACGTAGCGCCCCATGGTTCCTCCATGTCGGTTACAGCGGCAGCCGACGGGCCCTTTCCTTGCGCACCGATGACCGATGCGCATGGAAAGGGCCCCCCAGCCGCTGCCGCACGCCGGGTACGGCGCACGAGGCGGCGCCGTACCCGGATCGCGGGCTGATTGCGGTTACTTCTTGACCTGAACGCCGGTCAGGATCGGGTCGCCGTCCTGGGCGTACTTGACGCCGGTGACCTTGTCCGAGTAGCCCGCGTTGACCTTGTAGTACCAGAGCGGAATGCTCGGCATGTACTCGGGGAGCTGCTTCTCGATCTCCTGGTACTTCTTCTCCGACTCGTCGAGCGAGGAGGCGCTGTCGGCGGCCTCGATCTCGGCGTCGATCTTCTTGTCGGAGAAGCCGCTCTGGTTGCCGTCCGACTTGGTGCCGAAGAGGTCCCGGATGAAGTTGGCGTTCATCGGGAAGTCCAGCACCCAGCCACTGCGGTACATGGACTTGACCTCTTTGCCGTCACGGGCGTTGAGGTCGGCCTGGAAGTCGGCCTTGGAGTCGCCCGTGCACTTGACGCCCGTGGACTTGGTGATGGAGTTGCAGACCGCCTCCACCCACTCCTTGTGACCGCCGTCCGCGTTGTACTGGATGGAGATCTTGTTGCCGGGAACGCCACCGCCCTCCTTGATGAGGGACTTGGCCTTCGCCGGGTCGAACTTGAAGACGTCGCCGCCGGCGTTCGGCTCGTAGCCGAGGACACCCTTGGCGACCCAGCCGGTGGCGGGCTCGCGGGTGCCCTGGAGCACCGTCTTCGTGATGGTGTTGCGGTCGATCGCCCTCGACAGGCCCTGCAGGACCTTGGGGTCGATGTCCTTCCACTGCTTGGTGTAGAAGGCCGGGGCGACGGTCTGGATCGCGGAGTAGGCCTGGTCCACGGCACGGTCGCCGAGGTCCGTCTTGTAGACGGGCAGGTCCTTGGGCGCGATCTGACGCAGGACGTCGACGTTGCCGGACTTCAGGTCCTCGTAGGCCGTCTCGAGGTTGGTGTAGTTCTTGAAGACCACACCGCCGTTCTTGGCCTTGTCGGGACCCTGGTAGTCCGCGTACTTGACGACCTCGATCTTCTTCTTGTGCTGCCAGCTCACGAACTTGTACGGGCCGTTGCCGACCGGCTTCTCGCCCGCGGCCTTCGGGTCCTTGAAGAAGGATTCCGGGAGCGGCGAGAAGGTCTCGTAGCCGAGCTTGTACACGTAGTACGGGATCGGCTTCGACAGCGTGATGGTGAAGGTGTTGTCGTCGACGACCTTCAGACCGGACATGCTGTCGGCCTTCGGGGAACCCTTGGCGGGGGCGACGTCGTCGTAGCCCTCGATGTCGGAGAACCAGAAGCTGTTGGTCTGCTTGTTCTTGACGTTCGCCGACCAGTTCCACGCCTTGACGTAGGAGTCCGCGGTCACCGGGGTGCCGTCGTGGAACTTCCAGCCCGCCTTCAGCTTGACCGTGTAGGTCTTGTTGTCCTTGGTGTCCACCGACTCGGCGTTCACCATGACGATGTTGCCCTTGTCGTCGTAGTCGACGAGCTGAGAGAACAGGGCATTGATGACAATGCTGCCGTTGGACTCCATGGTGTTCGCCGGCTGCAGCGGGTTCTGCGGCTCGCCCACCTCGACCGAGAACTTGCCGTTCGGGTTGACCGCGGCGTTGTTTTCCTTGCCGCTGTCACCATCGCTACCACCACAGGCGGTCGCGCCCAGCGCCACAACCGCGGCTATCGCGACCCACTTGGCGCTCTTGGCACCGCGCATGGGTTCCTCCTCATGAGTCCATTGGTTCACCGCAAAAGGGAGCACTGGTCACACCACCGACACGTCGGACGGAAATAGTGTTCGTGCTCCCCCGCGCTCGTGAGTCGGCGCCGGCTGCAGCGCGTGACCCGTTGACCGAGCTCTACGCGCCTAACTATCTGCCATGGGCCAGGAGCCGACCACAGTCACAAGGTCTCGGTTCGATCACACCTGTCGCCCACTTCTTCCAAAATCCGGACAAAGGGTTTGCTGAAAGATCCCTGCGAAACGGACTTGTTACACATCTATCGGTGACAGGTGTCCGTATTGCGGACGGATGGGCTCGAAAAACCTGTTGCGGCTAACGTGGCCGCCATGCTGGGCGCCTTCGGCGTGCCCGCGCACCGGGTATTCGCGGTGCCGACCACCCCTCCTCACCCGGCCAACTCGCCTGTGCGGCAGGGCCGTTGTGTGACGGGCGATCACGTCCGGGGGAGCGGGCCGCGCCTGGTGGGGCGCACGCCGTCCGGACGGAATGCATGTGGTCTGCAGGGTAGTGCGCATCGGTCGCCCGGAGGGGCCCCGCCGCCACAATGAAGGGTTTTCCCTATCCCTCACCGCCTGCGGATTCCTTGCTGCCGCGCGTTGTGGGCGCCTCGCACCTACGTCCCCTCAGCGCCCGCTGGTCTCCCGCCGCATGCGCCCGTGCCGCCGGTGCGCCCGCCGGGCGGTACGGGCGGCATCCCCCGCAACGACGTCGGGGGGCGGACGGGGGGGGGGGGGGGGAGGGTTGTTTGTGTCCCGGTGTTTTTGCGGTTTTTCGGGTGTTTTTGGTGGGGGGGGCTTCCGGGGTGTT
>NZ_JBWKDS010000032.1:24118-105681 GCF_056435845.1 Streptomyces sp. NPDC043867
CCCCGTTGCCCCCCACCCACGCCCCCCAGCCCCGCGGTCCAACCACCGGGGAGGAAAGCGCCTCCCCCCCAAAAAGACGGGCGGACACCAGGGGGGGCGGGCCCCCCCGACGTCGGTTCAGCCAGTGGTTCAGCCGTGCTTGGCGCGGCTCGCGGAGCGCGCGCGCTCCCGGGCGTCCAGGTTCACCTTGCGGATGCGCACGGCCTCCGGGGTCACCTCGACGCACTCGTCGTCGCGGCAGAACTCCAGCGACTGCTCCAGGGAGAGCTTGCGCGGCGGCACGATCGCCTCGAAGGAGTCGGCGGCGGCCGAGCGCATGTTGGTGAGCTTCTTCTCCTTGGTGATGTTCACGTCCATGTCGTCGGCGCGCGAGTTCTCACCGACGATCATGCCCTCGTACACCTCGGTGCCGGGCTCCACGAAGAGCACACCGCGCTCCTGGAGGTTCGTCATCGCGAACGCGGTGACGGCGCCGGAGCGGTCGGCGACCAGCGAACCGTTGTTACGGGTCGTCAGCGGGCCGAACCACGGCTCGTGGCCCTCGTGGATCGAGTGCGCGATGCCGGTGCCGCGCGTGCCGGTGAGGAACTCCGTACGGAAGCCGATGAGACCGCGGGAGGGGACGACGAACTCCAGGCGGACCCAGCCGGAGCCGTGGTTGGACATGTTGTCCATCCGGCCCTTGCGGACGCCCATGAGTTGCGTGACCGCGCCCATGTGCTCCTCGGGGACGTCGATCGTCATGCGCTCGACGGGCTCGTGGACCTTGCCGTCGATCACCTGGGTGACCACCTGCGGCTTGCCGATCGTCAGCTCGAAGCCCTCACGGCGCATCTGCTCGACCAGGATGGCCAGCGCCAGCTCACCGCGGCCCTGCACCTCCCAGGCGTCGGGACGCTCGGTGTCGAGCACGCGCAGCGAGACGTTACCGATCAGCTCGCGGTCCAGGCGGTCCTTGACCTGGCGGGCGGTGACCTTGCGGTCCTTGACCGCGGCCTTGTTGTCCGCGCCCTTGCCCGTGGCACCCCGGCCGACCAGCGGCGAGGTGTTGGTACCGATGGTCATCGAGATTGCCGGCTCGTCGACCGTGATGAGCGGCAGCGCGACCGGGTTCTCGGGGTCGGCGAGGGTCTCGCCGATCATGATGTCCGGGATACCGGCGACGGCGCAGATGTCACCGGGGCCGGCCTTCTCCGCGGGCTTGCGGGTGAGCGCCTCGGTCATCAGCAGCTCGGTGATGCGCACATTGGACATCGTGCCGTCGCGCTTGATCCACGTGACGGTCTGGCCCTTGCGCAGCTCGCCCTGCTCGACGCGGAGCAGCGCGATACGGCCGAGGAAGTTGTCGGCGTCCAGGTTCGTGACGTGCGCCTGGAGGGGGGCCGCCTCGTCGTACTGGGGGGCCGGGACGTGCGAGAGGATCGTGGAGAAGAAGGGCTCCAGGCTGTCGCTGTCCGCCGGGACGGTGCCGTCCTCCGGCTTGGTCAGCGAGGCCACACCGTCACGCGCGCAGGCGTAGACGATCGGGAACTCGATCTGCTCCTCGTCCGCGTCCAGGTCCAGGAACAGGTCGTACGTCTCGTTGACGACCTCGTCGATCCGGGAGTCGGGGCGGTCCGTCTTGTTGATGCAGAGGATGACGGGCATCCGTGCCTGCAGGGCCTTGCGGAGCACGAAGCGCGTCTGCGGCAGCGGGCCCTCGGAGGCGTCGACCAGCAGCACGACCGCGTCGACCATCGACAGACCGCGCTCGACCTCGCCGCCGAAGTCGGCGTGGCCGGGGGTGTCGATGATGTTGATGGTGATGACGTCGCCGCCATCCTTCGGGTGGTACTTGACCGCCGTGTTCTTGGCCAGGATCGTGATGCCCTTCTCACGCTCCAGGTCGTTCGAGTCCATCATGCGGTCGTCGAGCGACTCGGCGGCGTGCGCGGCGAAGGCACCGGCCTGCTTGAGCATGGCGTCGACCAGGGTGGTCTTGCCGTGGTCGACGTGGGCGACGATGGCGACGTTGCGGATGTCGTGACGCGTTGCAGTCACAGCCATATTGAGGCGCTTCTCCCGGGGTGAGTGGACGGCCTCCGCTGCGCGGGGCCTGCCGGGCTGAACACGCCACGGCCTTACCCCATGGTACGTGGCCCTGGCGGAGGCAGCCTCCGCAGGGCCACGCGGGCCGGGCCGGCGGGGCGGTCGCGGCCGCCCCGAGTCAGCTCTTCGACGGGCCCGGGGCGGGCTTCGCGCCCTTCTTCAGGAAGCCCATGTCCTCGTAGAGCGGGGTCTGGAACCCGAAGGCCCCGGCGTTGGCCAGATTCAGGCGTGCGGCCGTGAGCTGGGGGCGCTGATAGAGAGGAATCGATCCTGCGGCGGCCCAGATGCGGGAGTCCGCCTTGCGCACCAGATCCCGCGACTCCCCCTCGTCGAGCTCGGCGATGGCCTGGTCGAACAGCTGGTCGACCTGGTCGGTGCCGACCCGGGTGTAGTTCTGCTCGACGTTCAGCGAGCCGTCGGCGGCCGGGACCGGCTTGGCGTAGATGGGCCGGGCGTCGGTGGCCGGGAACGCCGAGGCGGGCCACGAGTACAGCGCCAGGTCGTACTGGCCGGACGCGATGTGGTCCTTGAAGTAGCTGCCGTCCGAGACCTTCGAGATCTCCGTGCGGATCCCCACCCGGTCCAGCATCCTCGCGATCCGCGCGCCGACCGCGCGCAGCGACTCCGAGCCGGGCCCCGAGGGCAGCACGAACCGCAGGGTCAGCGGCTTGCCGTCCTTGGCCAGCGCGCCGGCCGCGGCGCCGGCCGGAGCGGCCGTGCCCTTGGGCGCGTACGCCCCGGGGGCGCCGCCCCGCCTGCCGTGCTCGCGTACGTACCGCCGCCCGTCCAGGGGCCTGGCGGCCTGGTCGTCCGCGGTCCGCCGCTCGTCCTTGCCGTGCTTCTGCGCGTGATCCTCGGAGTCCTTCTTCTGCTCCCGGCCGGCCTTCTGCTCCCGCTCGCCCTCGGAGACCCTGCCCGCCGGCTTGTCGTCCTCACCGACGATGTACGTCCCGTCGTCGCCGGAACCGGAGTCGGCGTCCGGCTTCCTCCCCTCGGACCCGGCCGCCTTGTCGGGTTTCTTCTGCTCCTTGACGGGCCCGCCGGGCACCCAGCCGGCGTCGGCGAGCAGCGCCTGGGCCTCGGCGGTGTCCTGGCCGCCGAGGGTGCCGCTGTTGTCGGCGTACGCGAGCTGGCCGGACAGCGCGAGGTGGCTGCCCACCGGGACGGCGGGCAGGCCGAGCGGCTTGAGGACGATCCGGGCCAGCTCCTCGCGGTCGATGGCGCGGGCGACGGCGCGCCGGACGCGCTCGTCGGCGAGGGGGCCCTCGGCACCGTTCAGGGCGAGCTGGGTGAACGAGGGTTCGAGCGACTTGCGGACCTCGAAGCCGCGCAGGGCCGACTGCCGGTCCGCGTACTTCGCGAGTGCCTTGCGCTGCTTCTTGCGGGCTCGGGTCTCCGTGTCCGCGGCTTTCTCGTCCGAGCCGTTTGCGACGGCCCAGGAGCGCAGCGCCCCGGCGGTGCCGGCCGCGGCGCCGGGTCCCTGGTGCGGAGCGCTGCCCTTGGTGGCGGCGCGGGTGATCCGCCGGGCCTCCTCCGGGTCGATCTCGGCCAGGTCGACCTTGTCGGCGTCGAGGGCGGCGGCCCGCTGGTCGCGCGGCACGGCTCGCAGCACCAGCTCGGAGAGCTTGGCGGGACTGCCCCACCAGCGCGGGTTGCGGGTGAGGGTGATGTCGCCGTCCTGGCGGTCGATCTTCTTCAGCGCGAAGGGGCCCGCGGTCACCTTCAGCCTGCGGCGGGCGCCGTCGTTGAAGGTGTCGGGGGTCCCCATGACCTCCTTGGGGTACAGCGGCGAGAACAGCGACTTCCAGTCCGCGTAGGGGCGGCTGAAAGTGACCCGGACCTCGAGGTTGCTGGCGCCGCGCTCGATCTTCTCGATGCGGTCGTAGCCGGCGTTGCGGGCCGTCCAGTACGCGGTGTCCTTGCCGGACAGCGCCCGCCACTGGGCGGTGAAGTCTGCCGCCCCGATCTCGCGGCCGTCGCTCCAGACCGCCTGCTGGTTGAGCTTGTAGAGGACGACCTGCTTGGGCTCGCGGTCGACGACCTTGGCCGACTCCAGGAAGTCGCCGTTGCGAACGGGGCGGCCCATGGCGTCGGTCCGGTACATGGCGGGCAGGACGGCGCCCGCGATCCGTGAGGTCGCCGCGTCGGCGTCCGCCTGGAAGGTGTTCAGCGTCTCCGGTACGGCGTCCACCGCCCAGCGCAGGGTGCCGCCGTCGGCGACCTGGTCACGGGACGCGGGCGCGATGTCCTGCCCGGCGACGGGTCTGCCCGCCTGGTCCTCCGCGCTGCACGCGGCGAGGGCGGGCACCGCGAGTGCGCCCGCGGTGAGAAACGCGACCGAGCGCATGACCGCGCGCAGTCCGATGCCGTCGTGGGACACCACTGCAACCTCCGGGTCTCGCCGCGCTGCCGCTCCGCCAGGAGGACAGTGCGGATTCTGATCACGTTTGGCGGTATATGGAGCTGATCAGATCTATGCGGCCCACTGAAGGGGAGCCCCGACGCCCCGGGGCGACGACACGGCGGGGGCGGGCGCGAAGCCCACCCGTGCGGCGCAATGCCCAGGGCCACGAGGCGAGGCCCTTGGGGCAGGGGCGAAGCCCACAGGGGCACGGGACGAAGGTTCGGGCCGCTGGCGGCGTTCCCGGGCCACGGGGCGGAGCGCCCGGGCCCGGGAGGCCCCCGGGCAGGGGGCGAAGCTCCCGGGCCGCGGGCGGCGCTCCCGGGCAGGGGGCGAAGCTCCCGGGCCGCGGGCGGCGCTCCCGGGCAGGGGGCGAAGCTCCCCTGGGGCGCGGGGCGAAGTCCCCCTGGGGCACGAGGCGAAGCTTCCGGGTCGCGGGCGGCGTTCCCGGGCCACGGGGCGAAGCCCCCGAGCCGCGGGGCGGAGCTCCCGGGAGCTCCGCCCCGTGCGGAGCTTCCCGGCCACGGGCGACGCTTCCGGGCCACGGCGCACCCGGCGTGCACGGAGCGCGCTCGTGGGCCGCGAGCCGGGAATCCGTGCAGATCTCTTCACAGGGGCTCGTGTGACGCGCGACACTCGCAGGCGCATGAACGTTGCCGCCTGGGGCCCGAGGCCCATGGAAGTGAGGGCAAGTCATGTCCGTGCACGACGATTTGACGTCCGTCCAGCGCTGCCTGAACGACCTCGCCAGGTGCGTGGGACGACTGGAACAGCAGATGGGCGCCGGTCTGGAGATGCGCCGTGTGCGCACCGACGCCGACCACCTGCGCGAGAGCTTCGCCCTGCTGCGCGAGGCCGCCCCGGCGCTGACCGCACCCGGGCGGACCGACCTGCTCTCGATCCCCGACACCCCGTACGACAGCTCCCTGTGGACCGACTCGGACGACGAGGGACTCGGCGCCCGCGACCGGCACGCCCCCTGACCACCGACCGGAGCGACAGTTGACCACTGGTACGGAACCCCATCAGGACGGCGGCGGCGTACGGACCCGTACGCGTGCCGCGATCGCCGCCCCGCATCTGCGGACCGACCGCTGGTGGCTGGCGCCCGCCGGCACCGCGGCCGGGCTGCTCGCCTTCGTCGTCTACTCGACCTGGCGGGCCTTCGCGGACACCGACTACTACTCCGCCCCGTACGTCTCGCCGTTCTACTCGCCCTGCCTGGCCGAGCGGTGCGCGCCCATGCACTCCGGGCCCAACGCGGACCTCTTCGGCAGCTGGTGGGCCCTCTCGCCGGCGATCATCATCCTGATCTTCCCGCTCGGCTTCCGGCTGACCTGCTACTACTACCGCAAGGCCTACTACCGGGGCTTCTGGGCGAGCCCGCCGGCCTGCGCGGTCGCCGAGCCGCACAAGAAGTACACCGGCGAGACCCGCTTCCCGCTGGTCCTGCAGAACATCCACCGGTACTTCTTCTACGCCGCGATCGGCGTCGCCGGGATCCTCACGTACGACACCGTGCTCGCGTTCCGCGACGAGCACTACGCGTGGGGCCACATGGGCCTCGGCAGCCTGGTCTTCCTGGTCAACATCGTGCTGATCTGGGCGTACACGCTCTCGTGCCACTCGTGCCGGCACATCGTCGGCGGCAAGCTCAAGCACTTCTCCCGGCATCCCGTGCGCTACCGGATGTGGCAGTGGGTCGGCAGGCTGAACGCCCGTCACATGGCGCTCGCCTGGGCCTCGTTGGTGAGCGTGGCGCTCGCCGACTTCTACGTGTACCTGGTCGCGTCCGGCGCCTTCGACGATCCGAGGTTTTTCTGATGTCCGCAGTGGAGCGGCAGGAGTGGGACGTCGTGGTGATCGGTGCCGGCGGCGCCGGACTCCGGGCCGCCGTCGAGGCCCGCGAGCGCGGCGCGCGTACGGCCGTGATCTGCAAGTCGCTGTTCGGCAAGGCGCACACGGTGATGGCCGAGGGCGGCATCGCGGCCGCCATGGGCAACGTGAACTCAGGCGACAACTGGCAGGTCCACTTCCGCGACACCATGCGCGGCGGCAAGTTCCTCAACCAGTGGCGGATGGCCGAGCTGCACGCCCAGGAGGCGCCCGACCGGGTCTGGGAGCTGGAGACCTGGGGCGCCCTCTTCGACCGCACGGGCGACGGACGGATCTCGCAGCGCAACTTCGGCGGGCACGAGTATCCGCGGCTCGCGCACGTCGGCGACCGGACCGGCCTCGAACTGATCCGCACCCTCCAGCAGAAGATCGTCTCCCTCCAGCAGGAGGATTACCGGGAGACGGGCGACTACGAGTCGCGCCTGAAGGTCTACCAGGAGTGCACGGTCACCCGGATCCTGATGGACGGCGAGCGGAACGGGACGGGGGTCCCCCCGGCCGGAAGCCGGCGGAGGGTCTCCGGCGCGTTCTGCTACGAGCGGGAGTCGGGACGCTTCTTCGTCCTCCAGGCGCCGTCCGTGGTCATCGCCACCGGCGGCATCGGCAAGTCCTTCAAGGTGACGTCGAATTCATGGGAGTACACCGGCGACGGCCACGCGCTCGCGCTTCTCGCCGGGGCGCCCCTGCTGAACATGGAGTTCGTGCAGTTCCACCCGACGGGCATGGTCTGGCCGCCGTCGGTGAAGGGCATCCTCGTGACGGAGTCCGTGCGCGGGGACGGCGGCGTGCTGCGCAACTCCGACGGGAAACGCTTCATGTTCGACTACGTCCCCGACGTCTTCAAGGAGAAGTACGCCCAGTCGGAGGAGGAGGGCGACCGCTGGTACGAGGACCCGGACCACAACCGGCGGCCCCCCGAGCTGCTGCCGCGCGACGAGGTCGCGCGAGCCATCAACGCCGAGGTCAAGGCGGGCCGCGGCTCCCCGCACGGCGGGGTCTTCCTGGACGTCTCCACCCGGATGCCCGCCGAGGCCATCCGGCGCCGACTGCCGTCCATGTACCACCAGTTCAAGGAACTGGCCGACGTCGACATCACCGCCGAGGCGATGGAGGTCGGCCCGACCTGCCACTACGTGATGGGCGGCATCGCCGTGGAGTCCGACACGGCGGCGGCGCGCGGAGTGCCGGGACTGTACGCGGCGGGCGAAGTCGCCGGCGGCATGCACGGGTCCAACCGGCTGGGCGGCAACTCCCTGTCCGACCTGCTGGTGTTCGGGCGCCGCGCGGGCCTGCACGCCGCCGAGTACGCAGCCGGTCTCGCCGGGGAGCGCCCCGGCGTGGAGGACCTCCAGATCGACGCGGCGGCCGCCGAGGCCCTGCGGCCCTTCTCCGCGGAGGGTCCCGAGCCGGGCCGGGAGAACGGGCGCCCGCCGGAGAACCCGTACACCCTGCACCAGGAACTCCAGCAGACGATGAACGACCTCGTCGGCATCATCCGCCGTGAGGCGGAGATGGAGACGGCGCTGGAGAAGCTCGCCGACCTGCGGGTACGGGCCCGGCGGGCCGGGGTGGAGGGCCACCGCCAGTTCAACCCGGGCTGGCACCTCGCCCTGGACCTGCGCAACATGCTCCTCGTCAGCGAGTGCGTGGCACGGGCCGCGCTGGAGCGGACGGAGTCGCGCGGCGGCCACACCCGCGAGGACCACCCGGCGATGGACCGCGCCTGGCGCCGAGTCAACCTGCTGTGCCGACTGACCGACCCGACGGGCGGGTTGGCCGCCACGGATCCGGTGCGCGGTCAGATCGACCTCGTCCGGACGACCACCGAACGCATCCGCCCCGACCTGCTCGCCCTCTTCGAGAAGGAGGAGCTGGTCAAGTACCTCGCCGAAGAGGAGCTGTACGAGTGAGCAGCTATGAGGCCCGCTTCAAGGTGTGGCGCGGCGACGTCGGGGGCGGTGACCTGGAGGACTTCACGGTCGAGGTGAACGACGGGGAGGTCGTCCTCGACATCGTCCACCGTCTCCAGGCGACGCAGGCTCCCGATCTGGCCGTGCGCTGGAACTGCAAGGCGGGCAAGTGCGGTTCGTGCTCCGCGGAGATCAACGGGCGGCCGCGGCTGATGTGCATGACC
This sequence comes from Streptomyces sp. NPDC043867, assembly GCF_056435845.1. Taxonomy (NCBI): domain Bacteria; kingdom Bacillati; phylum Actinomycetota; class Actinomycetes; order Kitasatosporales; family Streptomycetaceae; genus Streptomyces; species Streptomyces sp. NPDC043867. The sequence continues at coordinate 32,638 of NZ_JBWKDS010000032.1, forward strand.
CGGATGTCCGTGTTCACCCGGGAGGAGACGATCACCGTCACGCCCCTGCGCGCGTTCCCGGTCGTCCGTGACCTCGTGACGGACGTCGGCTTCAACTACACGAAGGCCCGCGAGGTCCCCGCCTTCGTGCCTCCCGCCGGCCTTGGACCCGGTGAGTACCGGATGCAGCAGCAGGACGTGGACCGCTCGCAGGAATTCCGCAAGTGCATCGAGTGCTTCCTGTGCCAGGACACCTGCCATGTGGTGCGCGACCACGAGGAGAACAAACCGGCGTTCGCCGGCCCCCGCTTCCTGATGCGCGTCGCCGAACTGGACATGCACCCCCTGGACGCCGCCGCCGACAGCGGCCTGGACCGCAAACGCTCCGCCCAGGAGGACCACGGCCTCGGTTACTGCAACATCACCAAGTGCTGCACCGAGGTCTGCCCCGAGAACATCAAGATCACGGACAACGCCCTGATCCCCCTGAAGGAACGAGCGGTGGACCGCAAGTACGACCCCCTGGTGTGGCTGGGCTCCAGGATCGGGAGGCGGCGGTCCTGAGCGGGCAGGCGGCCCCCGCGGTCACCCGGCCCAGCCCTCCCGGTACGCCGTCCAGTCCTCATCTTGGGCCGCGAAGTCGACGTACAGGGCCACGCCGAAGCGGGTGCGGGTGCGGTCCGTGCGGGAGAGGCCGAGGCGGGTGCCGCGGACCGCTGCGGCGACCGTCTCGGCGGACTCGTGGTGGCTCATGTCGTCCTCGTGGAAGAACGGCAGCCCCATCAGCAGGTCCGTCGACTCGGGCGTGACTTCGAGGGCGAGGGACGTCTGCTGGGCGACGTACCCGCCGAACAGGCTCTCCAGCGGCAGCGCCGTGTCGTACGTCATGACGGCGATCTGGTCGACCCGGCGGGCGACCTGCCCGAAGTACGCCTGCGACCACCACTTGGGGTGTCCCGTCAGGGCGCCCCGGACGGAGTTGGCCGCCGGGAGCGGGTCGATCTGGTGGGCGGCGACGGACAGCGGGACGCCCTCGGCGCGGGTGACCCGGCGCAGGCCGTCGAGCAGGGAGAGGTAGTTCCGGTCGCCCGAGTGCAGGGGTTCCAGATCGAAGTGGGCGCCGTCGAAGCCGGCCGCGAGGACCTGCCGGGTGGAGCGGACGACCGCGGCCCTGGTCGCCTCCCGCTCCAGCCGCATCCCGTGCGGCCCCTCACTCGCGAGCGCGTCGCCGAGCCAGGCCTGGACACGGACACCGGGCAGCTCACGGTGCACGGCCGTGATCAGCCAACGGGCCCTCGGGTACGCCGACCGGGGCAGCGTCCCGTCGTGCTCCAGCGGTCCCGCGTGCACGTACAGGTCCCGGATCCCTGTCCTTCGCAGCCGCCGGGCCAGGTCCTCGACGTCCGCGTCCCGTTTCCGCCCGTCGACCCAGGCGTGCCCCAGCCAGAGGGCGTCCCGGTCGCGGGTCCGGGTGCCGGGGGCCGGGTCTCCCGCGTAGTTGACCCGCAGGGCGATGCCCGCCGCCAGCACCGGGAGCAGCAGGACGACCACGAGGGCGAGCGCGACGCGTCTGGGCCACCTCAGCGACGGCCGCCGCCACAGGTCCAGCACCCGCCGCCGCCACCCGGCACCGGCGGACGGACGTGCCCGGTCCTCAACGGAAACCGCGGGCGGCCCCTTGTCCCCCTTGTCCCCCTCGGCGCCGCTGGCTTCGGCGCCGGATGGTGACCGTGCTCCGTCCTCGCCCGGGTTCCCGGGACGGACCGGCCGTGGCTGTCTCCCGGCTTCGTCGTCGCCGCCGTTCGCCGCGTTCCGCGGATCCGATGTGCCCGGCCCCGTGTGCATCCCCCACGCCCCTCCGCTGCTCCCCCGAACTCCCCGTACCTTAGGCGCCGCACCCCGGCGGCGGACCGCTCGCGCCGTCACGCAGGGCGCCATACGCTGCCGAAGGTGACGTCACTCCTCAGCCGCAGCCGGGCACGGGCGGCGTACGCCCTCGCCGGGGGGCTGATGACGGCGGGCTGGCTGCTCCCGCCGGTCGCGGCGACGGCGGCCGGGGGCCCGGCGGCCGGTGCGGCCGAGCGGCCGGATGTCACCGCCGCACCTCCCGCACGGCCGTCGTCCCCCGGCCATGGAGACGCGGACCCCGCCGACGAGAACGAGACATCCGCCGCCGACCTGGTGCTGCCCCTCGCCACGGTGACCGTCGCGGGGGCGCTGGCCGCGTACGGGTACCTGCGGCGCACCCGGCGCGCCCGTACCCGTACGACGCCCGGTGGTGCCCCCCGGCCCCGCGGAGACGACACACCCGGCTCACCCGGGCGGGACGAACCGCCGGGTCCTCCGGAGTGAGGGCCGGTGAGGGTCAGAACAGGCTGAGCAGGGCCTCGGCCGGGTCCGCGAGACTGGTCTCCCCGTCGGGGAGCGGGAGTTCGAACCAGACCGTCTTGCCGCGGGGCGTCCGCCGCGAGCCCCAGGCCGCGGAGAGCAGCCCGACCAGCTGCAGGCCACGCCCGCCCTCGTCGGTGTCGCGCGCCCGGCGCCTGCGCGGCTGGACGAGCCCGGCGTCCCAGACCTCGCACACCAGCGTCCGGTCGAGCAGCAGCCGCAGCCGGATCTCGCCCTCGCCGTACCGCAGGGCGTTCGTCACCAGTTCGCTGACCAGCAGTTCCGCCGTGTCGACGAGGGGTTCCAGGTCCCAGGACTGGAGCCGGGCGCGCGCGTACTCACGGGCGCGGCCCACGCTGCGCGGCTCGCGCGGCAGCGTCCAGTCGCCGACGGAGTCGGCGGGCAGCCCCTGGACACGCGCCATGAGCAGCGCGATGTCGTCCTCGCCGTGATGGGTGTCGAGGGTGCTGAGGACGTGGTCGCAGACGTCCTCCAGGGGGTCGGTCGGGTCGGTGAGGGCGCCGATGAATGCCTGGAGCCCCTCGTCGAGCGGATGGTCGCGCGATTCGACCAGTCCGTCCGTGTAGAGCGCGAGCAGAGCGCCCTCCGGCAGCTCGACCTCGACCTCCTCGAAGGGTTCGCCGCCGACCCCGAGGGGCATGCCGGGCGGCACGTCGAGCATCAGCGCGGTCTCGCCGGGCTCGACCAGCACCGGCGGCAGATGGCCCGCGTTGGCGAAGGTGCACCGCCGGGTGACGGAGTCGTAGACCGCGTACACGCAGGTGGCGAGGTACACCTCGGACAGGTCGGCGTCGCGGGGCTGGCGGGCCGTGCGGGTGGCCTGCTGGACGCCGCCGGGGGTGCCGAGCCCGCGTGCGATCTCGTCCAGCGCCGAGAGCACCTCGGCCGGTTCGAGGTCCAGCAGCGCCAGGGTCCGTACGGCGGTGCGCAGCTCCCCCATCGCGACGGCGGCCCGCAGACCGCGGCCCATCACGTCGCCGACGACCAGCGCCGTGCGGTGTCCTGGGAGTTCGATGACGTCGAACCAGTCGCCGCCGACCTCGGTGGCCGCGTTGCCCGGGAGATAGCGGCAGGCGATGTCGAGGCCGGAGGCCTCGGGGTCGCCGGGGGGCAGCAGGGAGCGCTGCAGCATCAACGCCCGCTCGTGCTCACGCCGGTACAGGCGGGCGTTGTCGATGCAGACGGCGGCACGCGCGGCCAGCTCGACGGCGAGGGCGCGGTCCCGTTCGCCGAACGGCTCGCTGCCCTTCGTACGGGAGAACTGGGCCAGTCCCACGACGGTGTCGTGCGCGACCATCGGCACGGCGAGGGTGGACTGTATGGAACCGCTCTCGTCGGCGGGTATGTGCTGCGGGCGTGCGGTGCGCAGGGCGTCCGCGCAGGGCGAGTTGAAGGGGTAGTGGTGCACGGCCCCGACGGCCACGGGCGCGGGCCCGCCGTCGAAGGGTGCGTCGGAGACGGCGCTGGAGAAGGCGACGCGGCGCAGTTCGGCGCTGCCGTCGGCGAGGCGGTGCGGGGTCTCGTCGCCGGCCAGCAGCCCCTGGTAGAGGTCGACGGTCGCGAGGTCGCAGAAGCCGGGGACGACGACGTCGAGGAGTTCACGGGCGGTGGTCTCGAGGTCGAGGGAGTTCCCTATGCGGGCGCCGGCCTCGTTCAGGAGGGCCAGGTTGCGGCGGGCCGCGGCGGCCTCGCGGGCGGCGGCCCGGCGGCGGGTGATGTCGGTTCCCAGCCACGCGATCCCGATGGGGCGGCCGGTGCCGCTGTGCACGCGGTAGAGGTTGACGGACCAGTGGCGGCGCTCGTCGGAGTCGGGCACCTGGCCCGTGACGTGCATGTCGGTGATGGAGTTGCCGGTCTCCAGGACGCGCCGCAGCGTCGCAGCGACGCGCTCGGCCTCCGAGCGCGGCAGGTAGTCGTGGACGGTCCGGCCGCGGTGGTCGTCGACGCCGCCGCCGAAGACCGAGGCGAACCGCTCGTTGGCCCGGCGGATCCGCAGGTCGCTGTCGATCAGCAGGAAGCCGAAGGGAGATTGACCGAAAATCGCCTGCGAGGCGGCGAGGTCCGTCTCGATGCGGCGCAGGGTGCGCACGTCCACGACGATGCAGACGGCGGCCCGCTCGCCGTGCTCGGTCGTGGTGGGCATCACGTAGACCTCGGCGAGACCTTCCACGGGTCCGCCGTCCTCGGCGGGGGCCGGCAGCCGGAAGGGAACCACGCCGGTCCACTCGCGTCCGTCGAGGATCTCCGCCATCTTGCGGTGGCCGCGCTCGCGCTGGTCGGAGGCGACGAAGGCCTCGATGGGATCCATGCCGACGGCCTTCCCGGCGGGGATCCCGAAGAGGTGCTCGGCACGCAGGCTCCACTGGTCGACGAGCCCGTCGGGGCCGATGGAGAACGAGGCGACCTTGATGTAGTCGTAGATCGAGCCGGGCGGACTGCTCTGCCACATCGCGTCGCCCGCGCCCTCCGCGTAGCCCACGGTCCCGCCGGATCCGTCGGGCGGGACCTCGCCCGCGGCGTCGGCCCTGGCGCGGTCCGACGGGTCCTCGGACTCCGTGGCCTTCGCTGGTATCTCGCTCACGCGAACCGTCCCCTCCAGCTCACCGCGTCCGGCACCGGTCACCGGGGGCGGCTGCCCGCAGTATCCAGCACTACGGCCCCGCACAACACGGTGTTCACGATCACAGCACGGTCCCGATGATTTTTGGACCGGCCGCCTCATACTTCCAGTCTTCTAACCAGGTGAGGCCCAGTCGAACCAAAGTCTCCAGGCCGCACCTCTGGCCGGATCCTGTCGATCCCGCCGCGCGTCGGCGTCCCGTGGCCGACGCGCTCCGGCCGGGTGCCCGCGCACCGGCGGCCCATGCGCCCGGCGGCGCGCCCTCGCGCCTGTCGCGCGCCGTCATCCGGGGACCGCCAGTTCGAACCAGACGGTCTTGCCGGCGTCCCCGGGCCGCATGCCCCAGCGCAGCGAGGAGCCGGCCACGAGCTGGAGGCCGCGGCCGCCCTCGTCGTCCGGCCGGGCGGTCCGTTCGCAGGGCAGGTCGGGCAGCGGGTCGGAGACCTCGACGAGCAGGGCGTCCGGCAGCGCGGCGGGACGCAGCAGCCGGACGCCGATGGGGCCGGTGGCGTGCCGCAGGGAATTGGTCACCAGCTCGCTGACCAGCAGGGCGGTGATGTCACCGAGCGCGTCGAGATCCCAGGTGCGCAGCTGGCCGCGGACGAGTGCGCGAGCGCTGCGTACGGCGCCCGGTTCCGCGGGAAAGGTCCACTCGGCGTATTCGCCGTCGGTGTGGAGCACGCCGATCACTTCCCGGCCAGAAGAAGCCCACCCATGTCCGCTTTCATGGGGTTAATGGGCACATACCCGATATCCGGGCCGCCTTACCGCCTTTGTCGGTGCACTGTGGCACGAACGGCGTACGCAGGCGCCGGGCCCGGGGGCGGCGCGCGCCCCGGTCCCGGGGGCCGGCCGGAGGCCTGGGGCCGGTCAGGCGCCGGGGGCCCACCGGGGCAGGGTGGCCCGTACGGCGGGGACGTCCTGGTCGAGCCAGTCCACGTCCTCGATCTCGTCCGGCGTCAGCCAGCGCAGCTCGTCGTGGTCCTGGAGCGGCTGCGGCGCGGCCGAGCGGGGGAGCAGGCGCGCGGTCCACACGCGCAGGACGTACCCGGGTTTCAGGGGCCACTCCCCCGGGACGCGGTCGACGGGCTCCGCCTCGATGCCGAGTTCCTCGCGCAGCTCGCGGACGAGGGCGGCTTCGGGGGCCTCGTCCGGCTCGACCTTCCCGCCGGGCAGTTCCCAGCGGCCGGCCAGTTCGGGAGGGGCGCTGCGGCGCGCGGCGAGCAGACGTCCGCCGCTCAGCAGGGCGGCGGCGACCACCACGGTCCGTTCGGTCATGCGCCGGAGCCTACGGGAGCGGTGCGGGACGCCTGGGCGCCGGGCCTGCGGGGAACGGTGCGGCTCCCGGGCTCCACGGCTCCCGGAGTGACGCGAGCCGTGCGGGTCACCGGGGCGGCGGAGCCTGCGGGAGCGGTACGAGGTTCAGGGACCGGCGGAGGGGGCGGCGCCGGGCGCCCTCCCCGCGCATCATCCGGTGCCGTTCGGCCCGATGCGCTCGACCCAGTAGAGCTGTCTGTGGCCGCGGGCGTCGAGGCTGTCGGCGATCTTCTGGGCCTCGGCGCGGGTCGCGTACCGGCCGACGCGGTAGCGATTGCCGTTGTCGTCCTGCCGTATGACGAGCCAGGGGAGAGTGATCGTGCCGTCGTTCATCGCGCGCCTCCACTTGCCGTCCCCGGCCTGCTCCGCACCCCGCTCGGTAAGGAAACCGCAATCCGCATATGCCCGAGCCTACGCCCAACCTTCACGCAGCGAATACGAGTTTTCACGAAGAGGTACGCAACCGGCCACGGCGCAGGGGGCGCACGCCGCCGTCTGCGCCGTCGACCGCCGGCCGGGCGCCTGTCGAGCAGCACACGAGCAGGGGGGAGGACGGGCCGGGGGCGGCGCCGGAGAACGGCCAATTTCCAACCGCGCGGAGCCGCAGGCCACTTGGCGGCCACTGACTCACGCGCGACACCGGGAGACGCTCAACGGCCCCTGCCGGGCGGCTACTTCACCGGAAGGTGGTACGCCACGCGATAGCGGTCGGCCGGCACCACCACGTCGGCCGTCTCCACCGGGCGCCCCGACGCGTAGTACGTCCGCTGGACGACGAGGACGACATGGCCGGGGACACCGCCCAGCGTGAACAGCTCCTCGGCGAGACCGGGGCGCGCCCCGACCTCCTCCGTGACGTTGTCCACGATCACGTCGATGGCGGCCATGCGCTCGACGACGCCCATGCCGCCGAGCGGGCCCTTCTCCGGGAGCATGACCGGGGTGCGGCCCGTGACGGCGAGCGGCTCCCACGAGGTGGAGAGCATCATCGCCTCGCCGGCGTCCCGGAAGACGTACTTCGTGCACATCACACGGTCACCGGGCTTGATGCCGAGGCGCTCGGCGATCGCGCCGCCCGCCTCGGCCTGCTCGCTGCGGGATTCCCACGTGCCGCGCGCGGACACCTCCGCCTGCTCCTGGCGGAAGGGGGTCGCGCCGCTGTCCGGGCGGTAGCCGGAGCGGGCGACGCGGCGCGGGACGGGGCGCTCCCGGACGTAGGTGCCGGATCCGGAGCGGCCCTCGACCAGGCCCTCGGCCATCAGCACCTTGCGCGCCTCCAGGGCGACGGTGTCCGAGACCCCGTACTCCTCGCGGATCCGGGCCTGGGAGGGAAGACGGGTGTGCGGGGGAAGTGAACCGTCGACGATCTTCTTGCGGAGATCACCCGCGACGCGCAGGTATGCCGGCTGCTCACCGAATGTCACTGGCCGCTCCCATCAGGCTGTACAGACAGCAACAGCCTGGCAACCCTGGGTTCTCTCGTGCAAGCAAAGGCCAGAGAATCACTCGATGTGATGACATGGGCCCGGTGAGGGCTTTACGCAGGCACTTTCTCCCCGCTATGGCGGTCGTCACACCTCCAGACCGGCACCGGCTCCCCCGTCGCCCTCGCCGCCGCCCTCCTCCTCGTACGCGGGCGGGGTGGTGTCGAGGCCCAGAGCCTTGCGTGCCGTGACCGTCCGGTGGGGGTCGATGAGCTTCGAACCCTTTTCGTAGGGCGGGTAGAAGGCCTCCGCGTCCGCCGCCCCGGCCGCCTCGGACCACTGCTTCCGCGCCGCTTCGAGGTCCTCGACGAGGGCGGCTACGGCCTTCTCCGCCCCGGGGGCGAAGGTGTGGCCGCGCAGCAGGTCCGCCTGCTCGGCGAGCGCGCCCGACATCCGGGTCGCCCACTTACGGTGACCGGGCAGGTCGTCCTCGACGTACTCCTCCTCGGGCGCCGAGTCCATCGCCGTGTCGAGGACGCGCGCGGCCTCGAGGTAGGCCAGCTGGTCCGCGTCGAGCGTCGTGCCGTCGCTGCGGAGCGAGCCGGTCAGGCCGCCCTTCTCGTCCGTGTTCCCGAACATGCAGGTGATCTCGCGGTCGCCCAGGTTCCAGCTCTGCCGGGTCGGGGTGAAGTAGTAGACGTCGACGTCGTCGGGGACGGCCCAGTAGTCCATGGCGTACTGGTCCTGGAGCGCGTAGCACTTCGTGTCGGCGGTGTCGGTGACCTCGTCCTCGCCGGGGTAACTTTCCCGCGGCATGGTGAAGTCGGCGAACACCTCGGCGTCGTGCTCGCCCTCGCACGGCACCCGGTCGACGTCGTACGCATAGCCTTCGAGGGAGCCGCCCGGCGCGTTGAAGCACTCCCCCTTGCCGGCGGAGAAGGTGACCTCGGACCCCTCGGCCGCCGCTTCCCTGAAGCCCTTCCAGAAGTCGCCGGCACCGCCCGTCGCGACGGTGAGCACGAGCAGCACGACACCGATCGACGACATGACGATGCCGCCCGCCGCCAGGCCCGTGCCCCGCTCGCCGCGCCGCTTGATCTGCCGCAGCGCGACGATCCCGAGGACCAGCCCCACGGCGGGCAGGAAGCACAGGACGCCGAGCACGAGGGCGACGATCGCCAGGCCGTTCACGGGCGCCGGGCGGTTGTACGGGGAATAGCCCTGGCCCCAGGCCCGGTAGGGCTGCTGCGGGTAGGGAGTCTGTGGGTACGGAGCCTGCGGGTACTGCGGCGGATACGGGCCCTGGGACCGCTCGGGCCCGGGCGGCGGGGGTATGGCCACTAGTACCTTGCTCCTCGTGCGGGTGTACGGACGGCCGAGCGCCTGTCGTACGGCTGGGCGAATGGTAAGCGGGGCACGGACGGGGGCGGTACGCGCGTCACGCATGCCACGATCCGGGCGGTCAACGGCCTCACCGCGAGATGGGCGGAGACCGCGTCCGGCGCGACGGTGTTCGCCGCGGCCGGGGTGTGACCCCTTCTGGGGCTCCTAGCGGACGGGGCGGGCGGCGCGGCGCGGGCCGAGCTGACGGAGGCGGTCGGTCTGCCGGCGGAGGAATCCGCTGTCCGGGCACGGGAGTTGCTGGGCACGCCCGCGGAGAGCGGGGCCTCGAGTCGGCTCTCGGAGTGTGGACCCCGCGCACGCTGGAGCTGCGGGAGGCGTGGGAGGCCGGGCTGCCGACGGGGACGCACGGCGTGCTCACCGAAGTGAAGGTCCTCGGCACGACCGGCGTCGACGTCCATCTCCCGCTGGGCGAGCGCGGCGCCCCGGCCGCCGTCCCCGGAGGTCACGACCGTGCCGTTCACGCTGTCCGCCGAGCGTGACCTGCTGTGCCCGCACGAGCTGTTCGGCCGGTGCACCGCCGTACGCGCCTCGTCCTCGCGGCGGGCTGGGTCGACGACCCGGAGCCCTACCGCGAGGACGAGGCATCTCACTGGCGATGCGTCAGAACTGGAGGGCCCAGGCGTCGATCTTCCCGGTGTCCGCCGCCGCGTTGTCGCTCACGCGCAGCTTCCACGTGCCGTTGGCCACCTCGGAGGAGGCGTTCACCGAGTACGTGGTGTCGATGTTGTCCGCACTGCCGCCGGTCCCGTACGCCTTGAGCGTGTACGCCGAGCCGTCGGGGGCGATCAGCTGGACCTGGAGGTCGCCGATGTAGGTGTGCACGATGTGGACCTCGACCGACAGCGCGGAGGGCGCGTTGCCGGAGACACCGCTGACGGTGACCGGCGACTCGGCCGTGGCGTTGTCGGCGATCGCGTAGTCACCGGTGTTCTCGAAGCGCGCGCCGGGCGGGGTCGTCGTGCCGCCGCCGACGTTCAGGAGGCGGTTGGGCGAGCCGGTGCCCGGGCTGGTGACGACGCCCGTCGAGGCGGCGGCGACCAGGCCCGAGGCGACCTGTGCGGGCGTGGAGCCGGGGTGGTCGGCGAGGTACAGCGCCGCCGCGCCCGTCACGTGCGGGGTCGCCATCGACGTACCGGAGATGGTGTTGGTCGCCGTGTCGCTGGTGTTCCACGACGAGGTGATCGAGGAGCCGGGGGCGAAGATGTCCAGCACGGAACCGTAGTTGGAGAAGCTGGAGCGGGCGTCGGAGGACGTGGTCGAGCCGACGGTGATGGCCTCGGCGACCCGCGCGGGCGAGTAGTTGGAGGCGTTCGCGCTGTCGTTGCCCGCGGCCACGGCGAAGGTGACGCCCGAGGCGATGGCGTTGCGCACGGCCGTGTCGAGCGCGCTGTCCGCGCCGCCGCCGAGCGACATGTTGGCCACCGAGGGGCCGCTGTGGTTCCGGGCCACCCAGTCGATGCCCGCGACGACCTGCGCGGTCGTGCCGGATCCCGCGTTGTCGAGCACCCGGACGCCGACGATCTTCGCCTTCTTGGCGACGCCGTACGCGGTGCCGGCCACCGTGCCCGCGACGTGCGTGCCGTGGCCGTTGCCGTCCTGCGCGGTGTTGTCGTTGTCGACGGCGTCGTAGCCGTACGAGGCACGGCCGCCGAAGTCGCTGTGCGTGATGCGTACGCCGGTGTCGACGATGTAGGCGGTCACCCCCTGCCCGGCGCTGTCGGGGTAGGTGTACTTGCTGTCGAGCGGCAAGGCCTTCTGGTCGATGCGGTCCAGTCCCCAGGAAGGCGGGTTCGTCTGGGTCGCGTTGATGTGGAAGGTGCGGTTCTGGACCACGGAGGCGACGGCCGGGTCCGCGGCGAATCGTTTCGCCTCGGCGGGGGTCGCCTCCACCGCGTAGCCGTTCAGGGCCTTGGTGTACGTGCGCTCGATCTCGGCGCCGTAGGTCTTGGCGAGGGCCTTGCCCCGGGTTGAGGACGACTTCGCGGCCTGCGGGTCCAGGGTCACGATGTAGCTGTTCGCGACCGCGTCGGCGTCGCCGGCGTACTGGATGCGGCCCTCGCGGGCGGGGGCCGCGTTCGCGGGGAGTGCCGAGACGATGCCGAGTACGAGGGCCGCGGCTGCCGCGCCGGCCAGTCTTCGGCGGGTGTGACGCATCACTGCCATCTGAGGGATCCTCCTCGATCGGTGGTGCGCTGGTGGGGGGTGATGTCGAAGCGACAGGGGCATGACAACCTGGTGGAGCTCTCCCTGTGCGTCAGCCGAAAGATTGAGGCTTCCACAGGAATTGCACAAGGGTCCTGCACGGCCGTAACGCGAGTGCCATATGCCTGTCATGACAGACCGTCACCAATGGGCCGATCTACCCTGCGTTCATGACACCCTTGCCGGATTGTTTCTGCCCCGCGGACGGCACACGCGTCCCCGCCGGCTCGCTCGCCTGGCGCTGCCCGGCCTGCGGCGGTCCGCTGGACCTGGACTTCTCCCCGACGCCCGCCTCGCTCAAGTCCCTCTCCGGGCGCGTGAATTCGCTCTGGCGGTACGCGGAGTGCCTGCCGCTCGCCGCGCCCACGGTCAGCCTCGGCGAGGGCCGCACCCCCCTGGTGCCGCTGCGCGACGGCATCTCGGCCAAGCTCGACTTCCTGATGCCGACGCTGTCCTTCAAGGACCGCGGCGCGGTGCTGCTGGCCGAGCTCGCACTGCGGCTGCGGCCCCGCCGGGTGGTCGCCGACAGCAGCGGCAACGCGGGCACGGCGATCGCCGCGTACTCCGCACGAGCCGCGCTGCCGTGCACGGTGTACGTCCCCGCGGGCACCTCGCCGAAGAAGCTGGAGCAGATCGAGGCGCACGGGGCGCGGCTGCACGTGGTGGACGGCGACCGCGAGGACACGGCGGCTGCGGTGCGGGAGGCGGCGGACGACCCGGAGACGTTCTACGCCTCCCACGTCTTCAACCCGTACTTCCTGCACGGCACGAAGACCTACGTCCACGAGCTGTGGGAGGCCCTCGACGGGCGGCTCCCGGACATCCTCGTCGTCCCCGTCGGCAACGGCACGCTGCTCCTCGGCGCGGCCCTCGCCGTCGCGGAGCTGCACGCCGCCGGGTTCATCGGCCGGCGGCCCGCCCTGTACGCGGTCCAGGCGGCCGCGGTGGCCCCGCTGGCCCACGCCTGGGCCGAGGGCGCCGACGACCTGGTCGGCGTCACGGCCGCGGCGCCCACCTTCGCGGAGGGCATCGCGATCCCCCGGCCGCCGCGGGCCCGCCAGATCCTGCGGGCGGTACGGGAGTCGGGCGGCACGTTCCTCACGGTGACGGAGGACCAGATCCGGCACGCGCAGACGGACCTGGCGTCGCGGGGACTGTACGTCGAGTCGACGGGGGTCGCGTGCTGGGCGGCCGTACGGGAGGAGCAGCTCGGGGAACGCACGGCGGTGGTGCCGTTGTGCGGGGCGGGGATGAAGACGGGGTTGGCCCGGGGATAGCGGCTCACGGGAGGGCGGGCGGAGGTTCTCAGCCCGTGCGGCGCCCGGGGGGCGAAAACATCAGCGCGCTACGCCGCCCGGCGCGGGGTACGCGGCGGCGCGTCCGCGCCGAACGTCGGTCGCGTCCGCGCCGTACGTGGGCCTTCGCTGGCCCGGGATGAGCCGGGTACGCAGGTGGTGTGGCTGAGGATTCCGGCGTCACCCCGGCCCGGGTTCTCAGGGCCGTTCGTCCTCGAGGAGGCCGACACAGCGGCCCAGCAGGGCGACGAGTGCCGTGCGCTCCTCGTCCGTGAACTCCGCGGCCAGCGCCCGCTCGACCCGCACCGCCCGCGCGTCCGCGTCGGCCAGAACGGCCCGGCCCTCGTCGGTGAGACGCGTCTCCAGCACGTTGCGGTGCCACTCGTGCGGCGTGCGCTCGATGAGGCCGCGGTCCTGGAGGTTCTTCAGGACCGTGTTCATCGTGGGCGGGGTGACCCCGCACAGGCGGGCCAGCGCGGCGGCCGAGATGCCGGCGTTCGCGCCGAGGTGAAGCAGGGCCGCGTACTGCGCGACGGTCAGGCCGGCCGGCTTGAGGACGGCGGTCTTGGTCGCGTTGAGAGCCTGCTCGGCCCGCTTGATGTGGGAGCCGAGCCGCTCGGCCGCGGGCATGGACGTCATGTCCGCATCGTATCGACCACTCGATGCCGAGCATTCTTACGCACATGATTACCTTGACGAGCATTAGAGCCCTAACTTAACTTCGTACCTGTTCATCGCTTCAGACGCCGACCGAGAGGCACCGTCGTGTCCCGTCCGATCCAGCGCCGCACCTTCCTGACCGCCGCCGCCCTGACCGTCGCGGCGACCGCGGTCACCGCACCGCCCGTGGCCACCGCCGCGACCTGCACCGCCCCGGCCCGCGTCACCACCGCGTACGAGCTTCCGGGCGACCGCGTGTACCCCGAGGGCATCGCCGCGGACCCGCGGACGGGCGACCTCTACGTGGGCTCGTACGCCACGGGAGCCGTCTACCGCGCGACACCCGGCCGCCGTACGGCCGAGGTCTTCCTGCCCGGCGGCACGGACGGCCGCACCACCGCCAACGGGCTGAAGGCCGACCGCGCGGGACGGCTCTGGGTGACCGACTCGACGTCCGGCGTGGACGTCTACGACCTGCGCACCCGCGCCCTGCTGGCCCGCTTCGACGTGCCCGGCGACGCCGCCCGGTTCGTCAACGACCTGGCGATCACGCCGGACGGCAGCGCGTACCTGACGGACAGCGTGCGCGAGGTCGTCTACCGCGTGACGCCGGCCGAGCTGGCCCGAACGGCCGCGCACGGCGGCCGGTCGGCGCTGACCACCGCGTACGACCTCGGCGGTGTCCTCGCCCCGCATCCGCCCGGCACCTTCACCCTGAACGGCATCGTCGCCACCGGCCACTACCTGCTCACGGTCGACATGACCGCGGGCGCTCTGTACCGCGTGGACCTCGCCACCGGCGGCATACGCCCCGTCACGCTGTCCGGCGGCGACCTGGTGAACGGCGACGGACTGGAACTGGTCCGCGGCACCCTGTGGGCCGCCCACAACACGACCGACACGATCACCCGCTGGCGGCTCTCTCGCGACGGCACCGCGGCCCGCCTGGAACGCAGGGTCACCGACACCGCCCTGTGCATCCCGACCACGCTCGTGCGGCACGGCGGGCGCACGCTCGTCGTCCGGTCGCAGTTCGACAAGGGCGGACCGATGGGCCCGGGGACACCCCGGACCCCGTTCACGGTGGCCCAGGTCCACGGCATCTGACGCCGCCTCGGCCGCCGGCGCGTCAGGCGCGGGTGGCGGCGAGCCGGCCGCAGCTGCTTCTCGGCCGCCTGCGCGTCAGGTGCGGGTGGCGGCCAGCCGCAGCTGCTCCTCCTCCACGAGACGGCGGGCGAGCCGGCCGTCCGACACGTCGACCGCGTCCGGGGTCGCCTCCGCCACGTCGCTGCGGCGCGCGTAGGCGTCGAACAGCCGGTCCTTGTTCTTCAGGATCTCCAACAGCCGCTCGTCCACGCTGTCCGCGGCGAGGAGGCGGTGCACCTGGACCGTGCGGACCTGGCCCATGCGGTGGGCGCGGGCCACGGCCTGGTGCTCCAGGGTCGGCTTGACCTGCGGCTCGCAGAGGATCACCACGGACGCCGCCTGGAGGTTGAGGCCGACGCCGCCCGCCTCGATCTGGCAGAGCAGCACCGCGTGCCCGTCGGCCGCCGCGAACGCGTCGACCAGAAGCTGGCGGCGGGCGGCGGGCACCGATCCGGAGATCGGCCCGAACACGCGCTCGCCGAGGGCCTCGTGCACGGTGCCGAGCACGTCCCGGAAGTACGAGAACACGACCACCTTCAGTCCGTTCTCCGCCGCCTCCGTCACCAGCTCGCGCAGCCGCTGCAGCTTGGCGGACTGCTCCGCGTCGGCGTAGGCGGCCCGGCGCATCGCCATGAAGTTCCCCGCCTCGACCGCCCTGCGGTAGGCGTCCTGGTCCGCCGCGCCGAACTCCTCCCACTCGTCGACCTCCACGAGCGCGGGCAGTTCAGTGAGGACGTCCTGCTGGTTGCGGCGGAGGTAGGCGGGGGCGACCGACCTGCGGAACGCGTGCGGGCCCGCGACCGCGTCGCTGCCGTGGATCCCGGGCACCAGCTCGGGACGGAGATGGCGCACGAGGCTGCGGAACTCCCCGACCCGGTTCTCCATCGGCGTGCCCGTCAGGAACAGGACCCGGTCGCAGTGCGCGGTCCAGACGGCCACTGCTCTGGCCCGGCGGGTTTCCGGATTCTTCACGTAGTGCGCCTCGTCGACGACGAGCAGGCCGGGCCGGGCGCCGGGTACGGGGGCCGCGGGCGCCGCGTCGGCGGCCGTGGTCGCCTGCGCCGCGCCGGGTGCCGTGATCGCCTGCGCCGCGCCCGGTGCCGTGGCCGGCCGCGTGGCACCGGGCGCCGTGGCCCGCGCCGCGTCGGGTTTCGTGGTGCGCCGCGCTCTGCCGGGAGCCGGGATCCGTCGAGGTCCGCCGTGGGCCGGGACCGGTCGCGGGCCGCCGGGGGCCGGGACCGTGGTCTTCGCCGCGGCGTCCGGCCGGGGCAGGGTGTGCAGGACGTCGAAGGTGGTGACCGCGACCCCGCCGCGCTCGCACCACTCGGCGTACGCGTCCTGCCGGTCGGGGCCGTGCACCGGCAGGGCCCGCAGGGTGCTGCGGGAGCGGATCTCGCGCGTCCAGTTGATCAGCACGCTCGCGGGGCACACCACCAGGAAGTGGCTGTGCCCCTCCGTCGCGAGGTGGGCCAGCGCGGCGATGGCCTGCACCGTCTTGCCGAGCCCCATCTCGTCACCGAGCACGACCCGGCGCTGGGCCAGCGCGAAACGGGCACCGAAGGACTGGTAGCCGCGCAACGACACCCGGAGGTGGGTGTCGTCGAGCGCCTGCGCGTGCACCCGTTCGGCGACCTCCGACGGCAGGAAACCCTCGGCGGCCGCGACGTCGGGTGCCTGGTCCGACACCTCGGCGAGCTGGCTGTAGTAGTCGGCGGAGCGCAGCTCGAAGTCGACCCACGCCTCGATGTCGGAGGCCGGTTCGCGCAGCAGGTCCGCGGAGGCCTGGGCGAGCAGCAGCCGCAGGCCGCGTGCCCTCGCGTCGGCCGTCAGCTCGCGCAGCTCGGTCATCGCCGCGGTCGCGCTCTCGCGCCCGTGGCGTCCGGCGAGCGCCATGCGCAGCCGCCCGGCGGCCGGGCGGGCCGCGGGCAGCAGTGCGCCGAGCCGCTCGTCCAGCCGCCCGGCGGCGTCCACGGCGCGCCGCAGCTCCGGGCCGGCCTCGACGAGCCTGCGCAGCGCGACGACGAGAGCGGCGGTCCGCGGCTCGGGACGGTCCACGTCGATGCGCACGGAGACGGTCTCCTCGACCGCCCGGGCGATCTGGCGGGCGGCGGCGAGCGCCTGGTCGGCGGTCTGGGCGCCGACTCCGGGGATCTGCCGCAGTTCGTAGCGGCTCGCCTCGTGCACCGCCCGGACCGAGCCGAGGCCGGCCGCCTCGATCGCCGCGAGCCGCAGCCGGCCCTCGGTGACGTCCTTGAGCCGGGAGACGGGGATGGACTCCAGCTCGCCGGCGACGAGTTCGGCCCGGAGCGGCTCCAGCGCCGCCCGTACGGCTTCCCGTGCGCGGGTGTGGTCGGCGAGGACGGTGCGGGCGGCGTCGTACAGCCGCCCGCCCTCCGCGAGCAGGTCCCGGGCCCTGCGCCCCACGGGTGGTTCCTCCGGCCGCGGCCCCCCGGCCCGCTCCCGCGTACCGCCCGCGCCCGGCACCGCGGAAGCCCCGCCCGCCGTCCCGCCGCCACCCGCCATGACGCCCCTCGTGTGCTCGCCGCCTGCGCTGCCCGCCCGGATCCGCGCAGTCTTCCACGGAGGACTGACAGCGGGGACGACATCGGGGCGCGGGGGCGGGGTGCCGACAGCGGGAGGCCGGGGTCCGGAGCGGGTGCCGACAGCGGGAGGCCGGGGGCCGACGCGGGTGCCGACAGAGGCCCGGGGGCCGGAGCGGAGCCAGGGAGGCCGAGGAGAGCTGGTGGTCTGGGTCGTTCACGTGGGACACCGGTCCACCGGCTACGAGACCTGGATGCCTCTGATCCCACGTCAGAATATCCAGCACCCATCCAGCACGGTGACGACGAAGGGGCCGGACTCGACCAAGTCCGCCCCCTCCTGACCTGCACGCTTGACTCAACGACTAGCGCACAGCATGTGCATGACTACACGTTGAAGCGGAGCTCCACCACAACCAGTCCGACCTGCGGTTATGTGGGCGCATCCCAGCACCATCACAGCACGGGGTCTCGACAAAGTACAAAAAAATCGACACCGAGAACGCTACCCAACCCCCGTGGCTTCCGATGCACGTTCCCCGCTTAGTCGGCGGTGCCTGGCTCCACGACCCACTCGGCTTGCAGCCCGCTCACCGAAGCAATCATGTCGAAGTCGCCGTCGTAGTGCAGGACCGTGGCTCGGTGCCGCTCGGCAGTTGCCGCGATGAGGACATCGGCCAACGACAGCGCCCGGTGAAAGCCAACGTTCAGGGCCAGGGCTTGGATCTCAAGCGCCCGCTCGAACTCTTCGTCGTTGCAGGGCAGGTAGTCGAAGCCACGGAGCAGGGTGCGCAGCCGCAGCGCTTCGGGCTTTGCCCGCGCCGAGTACAGAACCTCGTACTCGGTCGGGGCGCACACTGCCAGGAGCCCATCGCGGTCCAGCACATCCAGCCGCGCCCGCACTGCCGGTTTACCTCGGCGGGCCAGCGCCGACTTGTCGATGAGGTAACGCTCCTTCACGCCGCCGAAGCCCCGCCTTCGCGCTTCAGCGAGCCGTCCGGATTCCGCGGCCCCGTCTTCGCCCGGATTTCCGCGAACGCGTCCTCGAACTCACCCTCGTCAATGGCATCGAACAGCTCCCGGCGCAGCCGCAGCCTCACCCCCTCCTCCATGGCCGCCCGCACTGCGGCGGCCTTCGTCTTCACCCCGTATACCCGCATCGCCTGCTCGACGATCTCCTCGTCCAGATCGATCACAGTCCTGGCCATCAGTCATCCCTCCACAGCCCAACGACCGAACAATGATATCAATTCTAAGCCACAAATGACATCGGCATGCTTGGATGCCCAGAGCACCTGGATCGGGGGCCGCAGCGACGTTGTCGCCGGCCCCATGGGCAACCTGGTACGACAGAAGGCACCGAAGGGCCACATCCGTTACTGCGGCAGCTGGACTCGTGGGGCAGCCGTATCGCCGGGGCCTCAGCGGAGTGAGCGATGAGGACGCGGAAGATCGCCGCCTCACCGTCCCAGTACCTAGCGTTCGCCTCAGCCTTGCAGTTCTCTCTCTAGGCTGTCGCGCGTAGAGAGCGCAGACAATGGGGCGGAACTAACGACTCACGCACGGCTCGTTCAGAAGCTCAAGGTGGCACCCGTTAACAGCACTCGCCCTACCAGACGATTCTGAGCACCCCAGCGCGGCCAGTGCACCGCCCGCCAGAGGCGCAACGACCTTCACCGATACAGCCTCGGAGTGCCTCAGACGCGACGCCTTCAGCCTCGTCGGCCAGGAGGTCGGAAGTGTTGGGCAGGGTGACTGCGCGAGGTTGAGGCTCACCAGCCTAGGGAAAGGCCGAGGCGCACCCAAGGCATGGGCGGTGTGGTCCCAGGAGCGGGACGACCTAGGACAAGGGCAGGTCACCTCCCAGCACTGAGCAGCTGCTGTTCCCAGCCCTCCTCCAGCATCGACGCGATCTGCCCGACCCTTACCAGGGCTTCGTCCGCCGCCTCGCCATCGAAGTCCCAGTCCGGAACGTTCCCTCGCCACTGGACGTCAACGTCATCGATCAACCGGTGCGCGAAGGAGTTGCGTCGTTTCCGAAGCCAGACCACATCCTCTTCAAGGGCTGCGGGGTCCAAAGCCTCCGACCACCGGATAGCGAACTCACGAGCCTTTCGCGTCAGGCCGGCCCGGTGTAGAGCCTCGTCGCCGGGCTGGTCCAAGATCTGATTCATGAGGGACTCAAGCGCGGCAACAGCAGCCACGATGATCACTCCAGCACTGATCTGCCGGATGTCCGAGTCCAGCATGAACACCGACTCATCGAGCGCCTCATCGGACTCGCCCTCCCAACCCTTGACCCTGTGCGTTCCAGCCGCACCTATCGCCCGCAACTCCGACAGTTCAAGGTCGACGTTGTTCTCGATCTTGCCGCTTAGCCAGGCGAGAGACGCGACTCGGTGCTCGAAGGAAATGAACTCGATGCGTGAGTGTCTACTGGAGAAGTTCTCCTCAGTGCGCGCGGGGATGTATATCCCCTCATCCACTCCGCCCAACGGTTCGCTCGGCTCTTCGAGCATGCGTAGCCCCCTTCACACCGGTTCAGATCAGCAAGCATTCCACGTGTTCAGTGCTGGATCATGACCACTCCGGAACTGGCGGGAACGCCCCGCCCAGATGGCTGTAGACACAGAAGAGCTGAGCTGTACGCCAGGTTCATCCCAGCGCGGGCAGCCCACCGGCATCCCAGCACGATCCCACAGCTATCCCAGCACGGGAAAAACTAAGAGCCCGACTCCGAAGAGCCGGACCCAATTTGACCTGCATGTTTGCCAGATCAGCGACGTGGTGACACGTCACCCGCTACACGTTGAAGCGGAACTCCACCACAAGGCTCTGACCTGCGGAAATGCAGGCGCATCCCAGCACCATCCCAGCACGGGAGCCGCGACAAAGTACAAGAAGATCCAATGGCGCCGAGACCACGCCGCCAGATGCGGGCTGCGCAGCATTCCACCCGATGTAATAGTTCCTGTACTAGACTGACGTCATGAAGTCACCCCGCCCCGGAGGCACGGAGAACATCTCCGTCTCGATGCCCTCGGAACTCCTCGGTGCTCTGCGCACGCGCACAGGCAAGCGCGGCGTGTCCGCGTACGTGACAGCGGCGGTCCGGCACCAACTGGCGATGGACGGCCTCGCCGAGATCGTGGCCGCCTACGAAGCCGAGCACGAACCGTTGAGCGAGGTCGAAGTCCAGGCCGCGCAACGCGAACTGTTCGGTGACGCACCGGCGCCGTACGCGTCCGGCGACAGCGCCGCATGAAGACACCCGCGGCCAGGTCCCTGGTTCTGGACTCCCAGGCACTGTCGCTGCTCCTGCGCAACGACCGCCAGATGGTCACCCGGATCGAGGCCGCACGGCGCGTAGGCGTGCCCGTCCTCGTGTCGGCCCTGACGGTGGTGGAGGCCGTCTACGGGAAGACAGATACCGCCCGGCTGCGTTGGATGCTCTCCAGGCTTCAAGTCCAAGACGTCACCCAGGCGGACAGTCTCACCGCGGTGCAGCTGCTGAGCGACGCCGGTGGCCTGCACGGCCACAAGTACGCCATCGATGCCCTCGTCGCCGCGATGGCGCTCCGCTCCCCGGCACCCGTCCTTGTGCTGACTTCGGACCGCGACGACTGGTCGAAACTGTGCGGCGACCGCGTACAGATCAAGGACGTCTGACCTCGGCGTCCACTCAGGTGGAATCCACCTGCTGATCGACCGCTGCTTCGTAGAAGGCGTCCGCGAGGGCGACGATGATCGAGTTGATAGCCGGCCCGTCGGTGAAGAAGTAGTCAGCCATCGTGTTGTGGGCGTCCTGGTTGTCTGCAACCGCCTCCGTAACGGCTGCTTGGAAGTCCTGCGACTCCACGAACTGCTTTCTGGAGTTCACCTGGGTCTGCTTGATCAGGTTCGGGTCGGCAAGCAACCGCTGGACGAGCCCCTGTACGAACTCCCTGACCTGGGACTCGGCGAACGATTCGGCGCCGAAGAGGTCGTTCATCTTGTCTATGACGACCTGGAGCGCAACGTACTTCGGATCCTTCTTCGCTCCCGTGCCGGCGGCACTGATGCCCTTCAGTTGCCCATCGCCGACGAGTGAGATGTCGACCGGGATCGCCTTGTTGTGCTTGACCCCGACCAGCACCACGTCGGAGAGGTCGATGTCGGCCGCCCAAGCGGACTCGGCGATGACTTTCTCCAGCAGGCGCAGGAAGATCGAGAGCATCTCCATGTAGGGGTCGCCGTAGTCGACGATCTGGGACATGAAGTCATAGAGGCGTATGTAGGTGGAGACATCCTTGCGGAAAAGGTCGAGCGCGTTGAGGGCGACCTTGTCCTCTTCCTCGATCGCCCGCGCGTAGCGGCGCCGGAAGTCGTGCTGCGCCGGGCCGATCGCCGCCGAGAGCGCGTTGTTACCCTTCCGCGTCACCCACAGCTCGGCGACCTTGCGGACGTCGCCCTCGGTGTAGATCCCGGCCTGGGCGAGCTTGGCAGCCAGGTGGACGACGACGTACGGATCGGTCTCGGTCTCCAGGGTCGCGTTCTTGAAGAACGGCTCGAAGGCCGCCTTGATGTCCTCGGGCTTATTGGCGAAGTCGATGACGAACGTCTTGCGCTTCTGCTCCCCACCAGCGGTGCGGTGGGTGCGGTTGAGCCGCGAGAGCGTCTGCACCGCGGTGACCCCCGACAGCTTCTTGTCGACGTACATCGCCGAGAGCAGGGGCTGGTCGAAGCCGGTCTGGAACTTGTTGGCGACCAGCATGATCTTGTACGTATCGCCCTTGAATGCGGCCGCCAGATCAGCCCCGGCGCCGGGGTTCATGTTGGCCTCGGTGAACTCGTCATCCTTCGACGGCTGCGGGCCCCAGTCGCTGTGCCAGGTCTCGTCCTCGGCCATCGTCACCCCGGCGGAAAAAGCGACCAGGGTGCGGTAGTTGTACGAGGCATCCTCGGTGCGACGCCTGGCGATGTAGGCGTCGATGGCCAGCTTGTACTTCACCGCGGACTTGCGCGAGTCGGTCACCACCATCGCCTTCGCCTTGCCTTCGAGGAGGTAGGCGACGTTGGCGTGGAAGTGCTCGACGATGATCTGCACCTTCTGGCTGATGTTCGTCGGGTGGAGTTGCACCCACCGCATCAGACCCTTGCGAGCGGCGGCCTCCTCGACCTCTCCCCCGTCACCGCTCTCGGCCCTGCCGGCGATCTTCAACGCGGTGTCGTAGGACTGATAGCCCTTGAGCACGTCGAGGATGTAGCCCTCCTCGATCGCCTGCTTCATCGAGTACAGGTGGAACTCGTGCGGCTTCCCGTCGGCGCCCTTGCGGCCGAAGAGTTCGAGGGTCTTGTTCTTCGGCGTCGCAGTGAAGGCGAAGTAGGAGATGTTCTCCGACTCGGCCCGCTCGGTCATCTCCGAGGCCAGGATCGACTCCACGTCGACCTCGCCGCCCTCCTCGATCTCCCTAACCTCCTCGGCTGTCAGCACCTGCTTCAGCTTCGAGGAGATCTGGCCCGACTGGGAGGAGTGTGCCTCATCGGCGATGACGGCGAACCGCTTGCCCTTCAGGCCGGCGTCGGTGCGCATCTCATCCAGCGCATGCGGGAAGGTCTGCACCGTCACCGCGATGATCAGCTCACCGTTCTTCAACGCCTGTGCCAGCAGACCCGACTTCGACTTCGCACCGGCCTTGCGGACGTCTTCGGGACTGATCGTCGCGACGATCTTGCCGGTGCCGTCGATCTGCCGGATCGCATCCTGCAGCTGGGAGTCGAGCACAGTACGGTCCACGACCACGATGACCGAGTCGAAGACCTTCCGATCATCGACATGCAGCCGGGCCAGCCGGTGGGCCGTCCAGGCGATGGTGTTCGTCTTCCCTGCATGTTTGCCAGATCAGCGACGTGGCGATACGTCACCCGCTACACGTTGAAGCGGAACTCCACCACGTCGCCGTCCTGCATCACGTAGTCCTTGCCCTCCATGCGTGCCTTGCCCTTGGCGCGGGCCTCGGCGACCGAGCCGGTCTCGACGAGGTCGTGGAAGGAGATGACTTCCGCCTTGATGAAGCCCTTCTGGAAGTCCGTGTGGATGACTCCCGCGGCCTCGGGGGCGGTGGCGCCCTTCTTGATGGTCCAGGCGCGGGATTCCTTCGGGCCGGCCGTCAGGTAGGTCTGCAGGCCGAGGGTGGCGAAGCCGACGCGGGCCAGGGTGGTGAGGCCCGGCTCCTCCGCGCCGACGGACTGGAGGAGCTCCATCGCGTCCTCCTCGTCGAGCTCGGCGAGGTCCTGCTCCAGCTTGGCGTTCAGGAAGATCGCCTCGGCGGGGGCCACCAGGGCGCGCTGCTCGGCCTTGAAGTCCTCGTCGACCAGCTCGTCCTCGTCCACGTTGAAGACGTAGAGGAACGGCTTGGTGGTCAGCAGGTGCAGGTCGTGGAGGAGTTCCTCGTTGCCGGAGCCCTGGACGATGCCCGCCGAGAAGAGCGTGTCGCCCCGCTCCAGGATCTCCTTGGCCTCCTCGACCGCCTTGACCTTCGGCGCGACGTCCTTCTTGATGCGCGACTCCTTCTGGAGGCGCGGCAGGACCTTCTCGATGGTCTGGAGGTCCGCGAGGATCAGCTCGGTGTTGATGGTCTCGATGTCGTCCTTGGGCGAGACCTTGCC
This sequence comes from Streptomyces sp. NPDC043867, assembly GCF_056435845.1. NCBI lineage: Bacteria > Bacillati > Actinomycetota > Actinomycetes > Kitasatosporales > Streptomycetaceae > Streptomyces > Streptomyces sp. NPDC043867. Next base: position 56,282 of record NZ_JBWKDS010000032.1, read on the forward strand.
GTCGACGTGGACGACGTTCTCGTCCTTGAAGGCGCGGATGACCTGGCAGATCGCGTCGGACTCACGGATGTTCGCGAGGAACTTGTTGCCCAGGCCCTCACCCTCCGAGGCGCCCTTCACGATGCCCGCGATATCGACGAAGTCGACGGTCGCCGGCAGGACGCGCTGCGAGGCGAAGATCTCGGCCAGCTTCGTGAGACGGGGGTCGGGGACACCGACCACGCCCACGTTCGGCTCGATCGTGGCGAACGGGTAGTTGGCCGCCAGCACGTCGTTCTTGGTCAGGGCGTTGAACAGGGTCGACTTGCCGACATTGGGCAGACCGACGATTCCGATCGTGAGCGACACGTTGCGACTTCCCGTACGTGAGGATGGGCGGCAGGGCCTGCGTGGTGAGCGGGCCGATCCACCAGTCTACGGCGTGCGGGGCTTCGCACCGGCGACGTATCGAACGCATGGCCAAGGTCTGCCTGTCGGCGTGTCCCAGGAGCCATTCCACACATAAAACGACCTAAGTTGGTCCGGTGGAGCAACACAGGACGCGCCCCCCGCAGCCCAGAACCCGACGCGGCACGCCCCTGCCCCCGCAGACGGGGCGGGGCGGCATCGCCGCGGGCCGGCCCGGCCGGGCACCGTCCGCGGGGCGGGGTGCCGCCGTACCGCGCGGTGCGGCCGCCGCCCGGGGCGGAAACGGTGTGCAGCGGGGTGCCCCGGGCGCCCGCCGCCCCGTGTCCCCCCTGGTGCAGGCGGTACGGCGGATGCCGAACCCCCGGCTCACCGGGCTCGGCAGCGGGCTGTTCTGCGGTGCGCTGATGTTCGCGCTCGCCTGCCTCGACCAGTTGCTGTTCGGGGCGTCCCTGACGGTGTACGGCGTGCTGTTCCTGCCGGTGTGCGCGGTGACGGCCGTGTGGGTGCGGCGGGGTGACCTCGTCACCGCGCCGGTCGTCGTGCCGATCGCGTTCGCCTTCGGGCTGCTGCCGGTCGCCGACGGGGGCGGGGGCTTCGGCGGGCATCTGATGGGGCTCGTCACCGCGCTCGCCACGCAGGCGGGCTGGCTGTACGGCGGGACACTGGTCGCGGGGCTCATCGCGACCGTGCGCAAGGCACGCCTCATGACACGGCGGGCCGCCCAGCGCCGCTCCCAGCCCCCGCGAGCGGCGATGGCCCCGCCCCGCCGCCGCCCGACCGCGTGACCGCGGGGACCGCCCTGCGGTCCCCGCACTCCTCGAACTCCGGCCCGGTCATCGAGTGACAGCAGCTCCTCAGCGGCGGCCTCGGCGGAGCCGACACGGCGGGGCGGCACAGCACCCGCGTGCCACCCGGGCGGCGCCGACCGCGCCGCCCGCCCGCCCAGGGCACTCCCCCGGCGGGCCCGCTACGCGTGCTCGGCCGCCCGCATCGCCGCGCCGACGATGCCCGCGTTGTTCTGCAGGGCCGCCGGGAGCATCTCCGCCTTGATGTCCTCGATCAGCGGCAGGAACTTCTGGGCCTTGCGGCTGACCCCGCCGCCGATGATGAACAGGTCGGGCGAGAACAGCATCTCGACGTGCGCCAGGTACTTCTGGACGCGGGACGCCCAGTGCTCCCAGCTGAGGTCGTGGTCCTCCTTCGCCTTGGTGGAGGCGCGCTTCTCGGCGTCGTGGCCGTGCAGCTCCAGGTGGCCGAGCTCGGTGTTCGGCACGAGGGCGCCGTCGATGAACAGGGCGCTGCCGATGCCCGTGCCGAAGGTGAGCATGATGACCGTGCCCCGGCGGTCGCGGCCCTGGCCGAAGCGCATCTCGGCGACTCCCGCGGCATCCGCGTCGTTCAGCACGGTCACCGGGAGGCCGCCGAGCCGGTCGCCGAGCAGGGCACGGGCGTCCGTGTCGATCCAGCGCTTGTCCACATTGGCGGCCGTACGGATCGTGGAGCCGCCGGTGACCACCCCCGGGAAGGTGATGCCGACGGGGCCGGTCCAGCCGAAGTGGTCCACGACCTCCTTCACGCCGTCCGCCACCGCGTCGGGCGTGGCCGGGTGCGGGGTCAGCACCTTGTGACGCTCCTGGGTCAGCTCACCCTTGTCGAGGTCCACCGGGGCACCCTTGATCCCCGACCCGCCGATGTCCACACCGAAGATCTGCATGGCTCTACGTTACGTCGTACGACTGACAGTCACTCCGCGCCCCCGTGATCCACCGGGAACCTTCACGTGCGCGTGGTGCGCTCCGCGACCAGGGCCGCCGCCTCCGCGCGCAGGTCGCGGCGCAGCTCCTTCGGCAGCGAGAAGGTGATGGACTCCTCGGCGGCCTTGACGAGCTCGACGTCCTCGAAGCCGTGGCCGGCGAGCCGCTCCAGGACCTGCTCGACCAGCACCTCGGGGACGGAGGCACCCGAGGTGACGCCGACGGTCGTGACGCCGTCCAGCCAGGCGTCGTCGATCTCGTCGGCGAAGTCCACCAGGTACGCCTCGCGCGAGCCCGCGAGCTTGGCGACCTCGACGAGCCGCTTGGAGTTGGAGGAGTTGCGGGAGCCGACCACGATGACCAGCTCGGCCTCGGCGCCCATCTGCTTCACGGCGAGCTGACGGTTCTGCGTGGCGTAGCAGATGTCGTCGCTGGGCGGGGAGATGAGCTGCGGGAACTTCTCCTTCAGCGCGTCGACGGTCTCCATGGTCTCGTCGACCGAGAGCGTGGTCTGGGAGAGCCAGACGACCTTGGAGGGGTCGCGGACCTCGACCTTGGCTACGTCCTCGGGGCCGTCGACGAGGGTGATGTGGTCGGGCGCCTCTCCGGAGGTGCCGATGACCTCCTCGTGCCCCTCGTGTCCGATCAGCAGGATGTCGAAGTCGTCACCGGCGAACCGGACCGCTTCCTTGTGGACCTTGGTGACCAGCGGGCAGGTCGCGTCGATGGTGGCGAGCTTGCCCCGCGCCGCCTCGTCGTGGACGGCCGGGGCGACGCCGTGCGCCGAGAACATCACGATGGACCCCTCGGGGACCTCCGCCGTCTGCTCGACGAAGATGGCGCCCTTCTTCTCCAGGGTCTGCACCACGTACTTGTTGTGCACGATCTCGTGCCGGACGTAGATGGGGGCCCCGTACTGCTCCAGGGCCTTCTCGACGGCGATCACGGCGCGGTCCACGCCCGCGCAGTAGCCACGGGGGGCGGCGAGCAGGACACGGCGGCCAGACGAAGCGGTCATGCAGACCATCGTAAGGCCGCGCCCGGCAGGTCGAAGATCGCCTCCTTGGGGAGACTGGGGTCGAACGGCGAGGGGCGGGGCCGCCGCGACGCTCGGGAGGCACGGATGTCCGACACGCAGACCAAGCCCGGCGCGGCGGGTGACGCCGGTGGGGACGGCGCGCTGCGGCGCAGTCTGGGCTTCCGGGACCTGGTGGTCTACGGGCTGCTGTTCATCGCCCCGATGGCGCCCGTCGGCATCTTCGGCACTCTGGACGCGAGGTCGCACGGCGCGGTCGCGCTGGTGTACGTCGTCGCCACGGTCGCGATGGCGTTCACCGCGTTCAGCTACGCCCAGATGGTGCGGGTGGTCCCGCAGGCGGGTTCGGTGTTCGCCTACGCGCGCGCGGGTCTCGGCAGCGGGGCGGGGTTCATCGCCGGTTGGATGGCGATGCTGGACTATCTGCTGATCCCGGCGGTCGCCTACCTGTTCTCGGGGATCGCGATGAACGCCCTGGTCCCGGACGTCTCCCGGTGGGTGTGGACCGCGCTCGCCGTCGTCCTCACGACGCTGCTGAACCTGTGGGGCGTACGGATCGCGGCCCGGGTGGGCTTCCTGGTGCTCGCGATGGAGATCGTGGTCCTGCTCGTCTTCGTCGTCTCCGCGGTCGTCGTCCTCGCGCGCGAGGGGGCCGAGCGCGGCTGGCTGTCCCCGCTGTCCGGCGACGGCTCGCAGGGGGCGTTCGCGCTGTCGGCGGTCATCGGCGCCGTCTCGGTCGCGGTCCTGTCGTATCTGGGCTTCGACGCGATCGCCTCCTTCGCCGAGGAGGTCACGGGCGGTTCGCACAAGGTGGCCAGGGCGGTGCTGTTCTGTCTGGCGCTTGCGGGTGTGCTCTTCGTGGCGCAGACGTATCTGGTGGCGCTCCTGGAGCCGGTGTCGTCCGCCGAGCTTGCCGCCGACCCGGCCGGGCAGGGGTCGGCCTTCTACGACGCGGTGGACTCCTCCGTGGGCGGCTGGCTGCACAACCTGGTGGCCGTGAGCAAGGCGATCGGGGCGGCGTTCGCGGCCCTCGCCGGGCAGGCGGCGGCCGGGCGGCTGCTGTTCGCGATGTCCCGCGACCGGCGGCTGCCGCGGGCGCTGTCGAGGACGGACGCCGGGGTGCCGCGGGCGGCGCTGCTGTGCGCGGCCGTCATCACGCTGGTCGCCGCGGTGTGGGCGGCGCGGCGCGACGACGGTCTCGACCACCTGGTGTCGGTGGTCGACATCGGCGCGCTGACCGCCTTCACGCTGCTGCACGCGAGCGTGGTGGGCTGGTTCGCCCTGCGCGGCAGCGGTCCGGTCATCTGGTGGCGGCACGTCCTGATGCCGGCCGTCGGCGCCGCGATCACCGTCGCGGTGATCGTGGAGGCGTCGCGGACGGCGCAGGTGGTGGGGGCGGTCTGGCTGGCGGTCGGGCTGGGGGTGCTGGTGGGGCAGCGGGGGCGGGCGGTTCCGTCCGACGGGTGAGGCGGGCGGGGCCGGAGCGCTCCGGGGTTTGTGGTGTCCGCTTCCGGGGGCGCCTGATCTCCGGGAGGTGGGGCGGGGACGTGCCGGTACATCCGCCCGTTGCATGCCGGGCGGCACCCTGCGTCGTGCGGGTGCCGTGGGATGTTCGCCCGACCTGCAACAGGCATCTGATGTACCGGCACGATCCCTCCCGCCGGAGGGCGACTGCGGGTGCGGACACCGGCAGGACCCGGACAGGTGGGCGGGGGCGCGGCAGCTGCGGGTGCGGGTTGAGGGGTGGGCGGCCGGCTGGGCGGTGTTGTCATCGGTGGCCGTTACGCTCGGCACATGGCTCTGAACACGTCCGCGGACGCACCGCTGCCCGTCGGTGAGGTGTCCCGGCTCATCGGGGGGTGGATCGACCGGCTCGGCGCGGTGTGGGTCGAGGGGCAGATCACCCAGCTGTCACGGCGCCCCGGTGCGGGCGTCGTCTTCCTGACGCTGCGCGACCCGTCGCACGACATCTCGGTGGGCGTCACCTGCTACCGACAGGTGTTCGACTCGGTGGCCGACGTGGTGAGCGAGGGCGCGCGCGTGGTCGTCCTCGCCAAGCCCGAGTGGTACGCGCCGCGGGGGCAGCTGTCGCTGCGGGCCGCAGAGATCAGGCCGGTGGGCGTCGGCGAGCTGCTCGCCCGGCTGGAGCAGCTGAAGAAGTCCCTGGCGGCCGAGGGGCTGTTCGCGGCCGCACGCAAGAAGGCCCTGCCGTTCCTGCCGCAGCTGATCGGACTCGTCTGCGGGCGGGCCTCGGCGGCCGAGCGGGACGTGCTGGAGAACGCGCGGCACCGCTGGCCGGCCGTCCGTTTCGAGGTCCGCAACGTCCCCGTGCAGGGGGTGCACGCGGTACCCCAGGTCGTCCAGGCCGTGAAGGAGCTGGACGCGCGCGACGACGTGGACGTGATCATCGTGGCGCGCGGCGGCGGCAGCGTGGAGGACCTGCTGCCCTTCTCGGACGAGCAGCTCGTACGGACCGTGGCGTCCTGCCGTACGCCGGTCGTGTCCGCGATCGGGCACGAGCCCGACACCCCGCTCCTCGACTACGTGGCCGACCTGCGCGCGTCCACCCCGACCGACGCCGCGAAGAAGGTCGTCCCGGACGTCGGCGAGGAGTACGAGCGGGTGCAGTTCCTGCGCGACCGGGCGCGGCGTGCCGTCCAGTCCTTCGTCGACCGCGAGGAGCGCGGCCTCGCGCACGCGCTGGCCCGGCCCTCGATAGAGGACCCGCACCGGATGGTCGACGAGCGGGCGGACCAGGTCGCCTCGCTGCTGGACCGCGGCCGGCGCTGTCTCGGGCACCAGCTCGACCGCGCGGACTCCGAGCTGACGCACACGCACGCGCGCGTGGTGGCCCTCTCCCCCGCCGCCACCCTCAAGCGGGGATACGCGGTGCTGCAGAAGTCCGACGGTCATGTGGTCCGCGCGCCGGACGAGGTCGCGGCGGACGAGCCGCTGCGGGCGCGGGTCGCCGAGGGTGAATTCACGGTACGAGTCGATGCATAGGGTGGACGCATGACCAGCAAGGTGGACGAGGCTCTCGGGTACGAGCAGGCGCGGGACGAACTGATCGAGGTCGTCCGGCGCCTGGAGGCGGGCGGCACGACCCTGGAGGAGTCCCTGGCGCTCTGGGAGCGGGGCGAGGAGCTGGCGAAGGTGTGCCGGCGCTGGCTGGACGGGGCCCGGGCGCGCCTGGACGCCGCCCTCGCGGAGGAGAGCGACGGCGAGGACGGGGCGGACGGGGAGTAGTCGCCCCGGCACCGCCTCGGGAAGCGGCCCCGACAGCACAGGGGGTGGCCCTGACATCGCAGGGAGCGGCCCCCGACACTCCGAGATTGCCCTGCCATCTCGGGAAGCGGCCCCCGCACCTCGGAGAGTGGCCCGGCATCACCTCACTGATGTGAAGCAGATCACGACGGCCCCGTTTTTGTTGAACTTTGAACTTCTCGGTCGTACTGTCGTTCCCGCAAGCCGGTCCACCGGATCGGACGCACGTCTCGAGAAGGTTCTCCCCATGTCTCTCGTCCTTGACCCCGCCGCCCAGGACCTGCTGTTCCGCGAGGCCCGCACCGCGAACACGTTCACCGACGAGCCGGTGACCGACGAGCAGGTGCAGGCGATCTACGACCTGGTCAAGTACGGCCCGACCGCCTTCAACCAGTCGCCGCTGCGCATCACCCTGGTCCGCTCCGCCGAGGCCCGCGAGCGCCTGGTCCCGCTCATGGCCGAGGGCAACCGGCCGAAGACGGCCTCCGCCCCGCTGGTCGCGATCCTCGCCGCGGACAACGAGTTCCACGAGGAGCTGCCGCAGCTCTTCCCGCACTTCCCGCAGGCCAAGGACGCGTTCTTCTCCGAGCGCCCGGCCCGTGAGGGTGCCGCCGCGCTCAACGCCGCCCTCCAGGCCGCGTACTTCATCATCGGCGTCCGCGCCGCCGGTCTCGCCGCGGGCCCGATGACCGGCTTCGACTTCGCCGGTGTCCAGAAGGAGTTCCTGGACGGCGACCACACCCCGTTGATGATCGTCAACATCGGCAGGCCGGGCGAGGACGCCTGGTTCCCCCGCTCCCCGCGCCTGGCGCCGGACGAGGTCATCACGACCGTCTGATCCCCGCGCAGCAGCCAGAAGGGCCCCCGGCAGCACGCCGCGGGCCCTTCTCGTGCTCTCGGAGGCGTTACGAAGTCCGCAGGGCCCTGGCCATCTCGGCGAGCCGGTCGAACGACGCCGTGCCGGTCACCACCGTCGTGGCGCCCTTCTCCTTCAGCACGAGCGCGTCGTACTTGACGCCCTCGTAGCGCTGCCACGTCCGGTCGCCGATGCGCTGGGTCCTCGACGTGTCCCGGGCGTCCTGACTGGCGTCGGCGATGAAGACGGCCGGCCGCTGCGTGGACTGCTCCACCGCCACGTACTCGCCGTCCGGGGCGCGGTAGCCCAGGTGCCAGGCGTCGAACCTGTCGCCCCGGAACCGCACGGACGTCGCCTTCCAGTCCGCCGCCAGACCTTTCGGAGCCGCCACCGGGTAGCTCGCGGCGCGGCGGGCCGTGCTCAGCTCGACGGCGTAGTCGACGCGCTTGACCGGGGGCTCGGAGTCGTCGTGCGGGATGAAGATGTAGATGAAGCCCGCGACCAGCCCGATGAAGCCCAGGGACAGAATCATGTCCCGGACCGTCTGCTTGCCTTTCATACCTGCCACGCCCCCTATCGTCGCAGGTGCAGTGGCCTGCTCATCCGTGGGGCCCCCTGCTCATTCTGTCCGCCTGACGATAGAGTCGGGGCACACCCTCATCCGGCCGTCGTCGTATCAGAAAGGTGCGCTCCGATGACCGAGCATCACTTGCCGTCCGAACTCGAGGTCCCGTCCGAGGCCCCCGACCGCAACCTGGCCCTGGAACTCGTCCGGGTCACCGAAGCAGCCGCGATGGCCGCGGGCCGCTGGGTCGGCCGCGGTGACAAGAACGGCGCCGACGGCGCCGCCGTACGAGCCATGCGGACCCTCGTCTCCACCGTCTCCATGAACGGCGTTGTCGTCATCGGCGAGGGGGAGAAGGACGAAGCCCCGATGCTCTTCAACGGGGAGCGCGTGGGCGACGGGACCGGCGCCGAGTGCGACATCGCCGTCGACCCGATCGACGGGACCACGCTGACCGCGAAGGGCATGACCAACGCGATCGCGGTGCTGGCCGCCGCCGACCGCGGCACCATGTTCGACCCGTCCGCCGTCTTCTACATGGACAAGCTGGTCACCGGCCCCGAGGCCGCCGACTTCGTCGACATCAACGCCCCCGTGTCCGTGAACATCCGCCGGGTCGCCAAGGCCAAGCGGGTCACGCCCGAGGACGTCACCGTCGTCATCCTGGACCGGCCGCGCCACGACGGGATCATCAAGGAGATCCGGGAGACCGGCGCCCGCATCAAGCTGATCTCCGACGGCGACGTCGCGGGCTCGATCCTGGCGCTGCGCGAGGGCACCGGCATCGACCTGCTGCTCGGCATCGGCGGCACGCCCGAGGGCATCATCTCGGCCTGCGCCGTCAAGTGCCTCGGCGGCACCATCCAGGGCAAGCTGTGGCCCAAGGACGACGAGGAGCGCGAGCGGGCCGTCGGCGCGGGCCACGACCTCGACCGCGTCCTCCTCACGGACGACCTGGTCTCCGGCGAGAACGTCTTCTTCGTCGCGACCGGCATCACGGACGGCGAGCTGCTGCGCGGGGTGCGCTACCGCGCGGAGACCGCCACGACCGAGTCGATCGTGATGCGCTCCAAGTCCGGGACGGTCCGCCAGATCACGTCTGAGCACCGGCTGAGCAAGCTGCGTGCGTACAGCGCGATCGACTTCGACCGCGCCAAGTAGCAGTCCGGGCCGGGCCGCCGGCCCGCCGGGCCGTGAGAACGACGGCCCGTGCGTACGCGTAAGGGGCGCCCTCCGTGCGGGGAGGGCGCCCCTTGCGCGTCGCGCGACGCCGGTCAGCCGGCGGCGGCTATCGCCCCCGAGGCGCGGGCGGTCTTCTTCAGTTCGAGGTCCCTGCGGCGGCGCCGGGCGAGCACCACGCGGCGCTCGGCGGCGGTGAGGCCGCCCCACACGCCGTAGGGCTCCGGTTGCAGCAGCGCGTGTTCCCGGCACTCGACCATGACGGGACAGCGGGCGCAGACCCGCTTCGCCGCTTCCTCCCGGGACAGCCGGGCCGCGGTGGGTTCCTTGGAGGGTGCGAAGAACAGGCCCGCCTCATCACGCCGGCAGACGGCCTCCGTATGCCACGGGGCTTCCTGATCCCTGTCCCCCACTGGCGTCCGCTGGGCCGGAACGGCAGCTACCTGCAGGGACTGATGCGGCGGTTGCAGCACGGTCTACTCCTGACGACGGCTTCGCGAGCGTGCCGGGCGCCGCGGACCTTCCCACAGCGCCCTCGAGAGACGATGCAGCAAGGCCTACCCGCTGTACGCGCGCCTATGCACTGCGTTCCGAAGCGCGGAGTTTCTCCGCCGCGGACCGGCCGCGCCACCTGAGCAATTCGCTCCGGAAACCGCCGGTTTCACAGGCGTCCATGCCCGTCAGTGCCCCAGGTGCTTGCGCGCGCCGCGGTCGACCCGCCCCGCGACCTGGTCCGCCTCCCGGCCGAGGATGTCGGCAACGACCTTGCCGCGCTTGGCTCTTGCCTCCACATTGCCGAGGACGGCCATCCCGTCGACGTAGATCACGGGGGCGTCCGGGTCCTCCGCGTCCAGCGTGGCCACTTCGAAGTTGCCGAGGACGCCGCCGCCGCTGCCGCGCAGCGACACGTTCTCCGGGACGCGGACCTCCACGTTGCCGAAGACAGAGATGGCCTTGATCACGACCTGCTGGTACTCGAAGACCGCCTCGCTGAGGTCGATCTCGACGTTGCCGAAGATCGCGTACGCGTGCATGCGGCGGCCTGCTCGCCAGCGGCCCTTGCGGACGGCCGTGCTGAAGACCGCCACCACGTTCTCGTCGGCGTCGACGGGGATGGCGCCCTCGGTGGGGCGGTTCGGCGCGGGCGCGTAGGCCGGGGCCGCGCGGCGCCGGTGGGCGGCGGGCAGGTCCCGCACGAACACGTCGAGCTCACCCACCGTCCGGGCGCTCAGCACCCCCTCGACCCGCTCGGCGTGCTCGTCGGGGGTGAGGCGGCCCTCGGCCAGGGCGTCGCGCAGGATGTCCGTGATCCCGTCGCGGTCGGCATCGGAGCAGCGCAGCTCGGCCGGCGCCACGGGCCGGGCGTCGGGCGTGCTGGCGGTCGGGGCGGCGCTCTTGTGAAGGTCCACGGCAGCAGCGTACCCAAACGCGATAGATCGCGACTACCCCTTGTCGCGGCCTGTGGAAAACTCCGGCGGCAAGCCCGACCCGTCCGGCCGCCCGAACTGAGCCCTACCTCACAAGCCCGCCGCTTCCGCCAGGTTCTACGCTAGTGGACGCTGCCAACGGAGGCCAGCCGCTGTCTGTCGAGTGAGGAATGGGCGACATGCCTGAGTTCGCGTACACCGATCTGCTCCCCATGGGAGAGGACACCACCCCCTACCGGCTGGTGACCTCCGAGGGTGTCTCCACCTTCGAGGCCGACGGGCGGACCTTCCTCAAGGTGGAGCCGGAGGCACTGCGCAAGCTGGCCGCGGAGGCCATCCACGACATCCAGCACTACCTGCGGCCCGCCCACCTGGCCCAGCTGCGCCGCATCATCGACGACCCGGAAGCGTCGGGCAACGACAAGTTCGTCGCGCTCGACCTGCTCAAGAACGCGAACATCGCCGCCGCGGGCGTGCTCCCGATGTGCCAGGACACCGGCACGGCGATCGTGATGGGCAAGCGCGGGCAGAACGTGCTGACCGAGGGCGGCGACGAGGCCGCCCTCTCCCGCGGCATCTACGACGCGTACCTGAACCTCAACCTGCGGTACTCGCAGATGGCCCCGCTGACCATGTGGGACGAGAAGAACACCGGCTCGAACCTGCCGGCCCAGATCGAGCTGTACGCGACCGACGGCGGCGCCTACAAGTTCCTCTTCATGGCGAAGGGCGGCGGCTCGGCCAACAAGTCGTTCCTCTACCAGGAGACGAAGGCCGTCCTGAACGAGTCCTCCATGATGAAGTTCCTGGAGGAGAAGATCCGTTCGCTCGGCACGGCCGCCTGCCCGCCGTACCACCTGGCGATCGTCGTCGGCGGCACGAGCGCCGAGTACGCCCTCAAGACCGCCAAGTACGCCTCCGCGCACTACCTGGACGAGATCCCGGCCGAGGGCTCGCCGCTCGGCCACGGCTTCCGGGACAAGGAGCTGGAGGAGAAGGTCTTCGAGCTGACGCAGCGGATCGGGATCGGCGCGCAGTTCGGCGGCAAGTACTTCTGCCACGACGTGCGCGTGGTCCGCCTCCCCCGGCACGGCGCGTCCTGCCCGGTCGCGATCGCGGTGTCCTGCTCCGCCGACCGCCAGGCCGTCGCGAAGATCACCGCCGAGGGCGTCTTCCTGGAGCAGCTGGAGACGGACCCGGCGCGGTTCCTGCCGGACACCACCGACGAGCACCTGGACGAGGCGTCCGACGTGGTGCGGATCGACCTCAACCAGCCGATGGACGACATCCTCGCCGAGCTGACCAAGCACCCGGTGAAGACCCGGCTCTCGCTCTCCGGGCCGCTCGTGGTGGCGCGCGACATCGCGCACGCCAAGATCAAGGAGCGGCTGGACGCGGGCGAGGAGATGCCGCAGTACCTGAAGGACCACCCGGTGTACTACGCGGGCCCGGCGAAGACGCCCGAGGGTTACGCGTCCGGCTCGTTCGGCCCGACCACGGCCGGCCGGATGGACTCCTACGTCGAGCAGTTCCAGGCGGCGGGGGGTTCCAGGGTGATGCTCGCCAAGGGGAACCGGTCCCAGCAGGTGACCGACGCGTGTGGTGCGCACGGCGGCTTCTATCTCGGGTCGATCGGGGGGCCGGCGGCGCGGCTCGCGCAGGACTGCATCAAGAAGGTCGAGGTCGTCGAGTACGAGGAGCTCGGCATGGAGGCGGTCTGGAAGATCGAGGTCGAGGACTTCCCGGCGTTCGTCGTCGTCGACGACAAGGGCAACGACTTCTTCAAGGACCCCGCCCCGGCACCGACGTTCACGTCGATCCCCGTACGGGGTCCCGGGCTGGGCTAGAGCCTGTCCGGCCGTCCGGGTGGATGGGGGCGGCGGGGGAACATCCCCCGTCCCTCCCACGCTGTACCCGGTATGAGTGACTACCGCATCGAGCACGACTCCATGGGAGAGGTCCGCGTCCCGGCGCACGCCAAGTGGCGGGCCCAGACGCAGCGGGCCGTGGAGAACTTCCCGGTCTCCGGGCAGCGTCTGGAGCGCGCCCACATCGAGGCACTCGCCCGGATCAAGGCGGCCGCCGCGAAGGTGAACGCCGAACTGGGGGTGCTCGGCAAGGACGTCGCCGAGGCCATCGGGGACGCCGCGGCCGAGGTGGCCGAGGGGCGCTGGGACGAGCACTTCCCCGTGGACGTCTTCCAGACGGGGTCCGGCACGTCGTCCAACATGAACACCAACGAGGTCATCGCCACGCTCGCCACCGAGCGGCTGGGCCGGGACGTGCACCCGAACGACCACGTGAACGCCTCGCAGTCGTCCAACGACGTGTTCCCCTCCAGCATCCACATCGCGGCGACCGCCGCCGTCACGCGCGACCTCGTGCCGGCCCTGGAGCATCTCGCCGCCTCCCTCGGGCGCAAGTCCGAGGAGTTCGCGGACGTGGTCAAGTCCGGGCGTACGCACCTGATGGACGCGACGCCGGTGACGCTGGGCCAGGAGTTCGGCGGTTACGCGGCGCAGGTGCGGTACGGGGTCGAGCGGCTGCGGTCCTCGCTGCCGCGGCTGGCCGAACTGCCCCTCGGCGGCACGGCCGTGGGCACGGGCATCAACACCCCGGCCGGGTTCGCGGCCGCGGTGATCGAGGAGGTCGCCCGGACGACCGGGCTGCCGCTCACCGAGGCACGCGACCACTTCGAGGCGCAGGGCGCGCGGGACGGCATCGTCGAGACCAGCGGGCAGCTGCGGACCATCGCCGTCGGACTGACGAAGATCGCCAACGACCTGCGGTGGATGGCGTCCGGGCCGCGGACCGGGCTCGCGGAGATCAACCTGCCCGACCTCCAGCCGGGGTCCTCGATCATGCCGGGGAAGGTGAATCCCGTCATCCCGGAGGCCGTGCTGATGGTCGCCGCCCAGGTGACAGGCAACGACGCGACCGTGGCCGCGGCGGGCGCCGCCGGGAACTTCGAGCTGAACGTGATGCTCCCGGTCATCGCCAAGAACGTGCTGGAGTCCGTCCGGCTGCTCGCCAACGTGGCGCGCCTGCTCGCCGACCGTACGGTCGACGGCATCACCGCGAACCGCGAACGCGCCCGTGAGTACGCCGAGTCGTCGCCCTCGGTCGTGACCCCGCTCAACAAGTACATCGGGTACGAGGAGGCGGCCAAGGTCGCCAAGAAGGCCCTGGCCGAGCAGAAGACGATCCGCCAAGTCGTCCTGGAGAACGGTTACGTGGAGCGCGGCGACCTCACGCGCGAGCAGCTCGACGAGGCACTCGACGTGCTGCGGATGACGCATCCGTGACATCCGTGACAGCCGGGGCCCGCGTGAACCGTGACGCACACCGCAGCGTCGTATGCCTGCGGCACCTAATATCTGTTCATGGCAGACGGCGGAGCGGTGAGACGAGCGGAAACGGACGGACCGACGGCGCACTGGGCCCCCGGGACCCCGATCCTGTGGCGGTACCGGGAGAACGCCGGCGAGCGCTTCCACATCTGCCGCCCCGTCACCGTCGTCCAGGACGACGGTGAACTGCTCGCCGTGTGGATGGCTCCCGGCACGGAGTGTGTGAAGCCGGTGCTCGCCGACGGCACGCCGGTGCACTCCGAGCCGCTGGAGTCGCGTTACACCAAGCCGCGGGTGGTACGGCGCGGCCGCTGGTCCGGCACCGGCGTACTGAAGTTGGCGCGTCCGGGCGACGCCTGGTCGGTGTGGCTGTTCTGGGAGCCGGGCTGGCGGTTCAAGAACTGGTACGTGAACCTGGAGGAGCCGCTCGCGCGCTGGTCCGGCGGCGTCGACTCCCGCGACCACTTCCTGGACATCGCCGTCCACCCGGACCGCACCTGGCGCTGGCTCGACGAGGACGAGTTCGCACAGGCGCAGCGGGCCGGTCTGATGGATACTCAACTGGCGGAGCGGGTGCGGGAAGCGGGGCGCTCCGCGGTGGAGGTGATCCGCGCGTGGGGCCCGCCGTTCTCGGACGGCTGGCAGCACTGGCGCCCGGACCCGGCATGGGGCGTACCCTCACTGCCGGACGACTGGGACCGTACGCCCGCGCACGTGTCCACGTGAGACCCTTGATGCGCCCCCGTGGTACAAACGTAGGATCGTCCTCCGCATCAAATTCGGTCAAGGCCGGTGCGCGGAACCGTCGTTGAGGGGTGGTGGCCGGTGACGGGAGGGCGCACGGCGGCAACTCCCGCAGCAGGCAATGGGCTTGGCCATACGTCACCGAGGGGCGGCAGGACGTGAGCGAGGGGTACGAGAGCCACACGGGTACGGCCTGCGGGCGACCGGACGGGCTGTCCGCGCCGATCGCCGGCCGGTCCGTTCCTCATGACGCGGAAATTCCGTTCCCGGGACACGTATTCCGGGTATCGGCACTTCTGCGGGACGAACTGCGCGCACGGCGCGCGGCCCCGGACGGATGGATTCGACACGCGTGACGGAGCACCCGACCTCGCACGAGCGCCACCGGCCCAGCGCCGGCCGGCCGCCCTCCCCCGCGGACCCCCGCGGGGCGCTCCTGCGTACCCCGGAGCAGCCGGGCACTGCCCCGGCCGTCGCTCCGTTCGACCGCGGCGACGCCCACGGCCCCTCGGCATTACCGGCTCAGGCCCGCACGGGCGACGCCCCGACCGGCCCGGGTGCGCCCGCGCCCGCACCGTCCGGCCCCGAGCACGCGCAGCCCTCCGCCGCCGAGCAGGACCCGCACCGCCCCCGCCCCGCTCCGGAGGGCATTCCGGTCCAGCCGGGCGGCGAGCAGGAGCGGACACCCGCGGCCCCCGGCGGCAAGGACCGGCGTACCGGCCAGGGCCTGCCGCCGAGCGGTCCCATGCCGATGCGCCGCGACGGTGACCGGCTGCGCTTCGTGGGCGCCGCGACCCGGCGGATCGCCCGCGGCATAGACCTCGACGAGATCGTGATGGGCCTGTGCCGGGCGACCGTGCCGACCTTCTCCGACGCGATCCTCGTCTATCTGCGCGACCCGCTGCCCGTGGGCGACGAGCGGCCCACCGGGCCCGTCGTGCTGCGGCTGCGGCGCACCGACCGGATCCCCGAGGAGCGGGACACCGAGGGCGGCTTCATCGCCGCGCTCCAGCCCGAGCCGAGTGACCTGTCCACGACGACCGCGGAACTGTGCGAGGTGCGTCCCGGCGGCGCCCTGGCCGAGGTGCTGCGTGGGGTGCGGCCCGTCTTCGCGGACGCGCCCGCCGCCCGGGCCGCCCTTCCCGAACTGCTCGGCGACGACGTCCGCGTGCCGGGCGGCCAGCGCGCCATCCTGGCGCCGCTGCGGGGCCGCCGCCGGGTGATCGGCGCGGCGCTGTTCCTGCGCCGCCCGGAGCGCATCGCGTTCGAGACCGACGACCTGCTGGTCGCGGCCCAGCTCGCCACGCACAGCGCGCTCGGCATCGACAAGGCGGTGCTGTACGGCCGCGAGGCGTACATCGCCGACGAGCTGCAGCGCACGATGCTCCCCGAGACCCTGCCGCGGCCCACGGGTGTGCGGCTGGCGTCCCGCTATCTTCCGGCAGCCGAGACGGCCCGGGTGGGCGGCGACTGGTACGACGCGATTCCGCTGCCGGGCAGCCGCGTCGCGCTCGTCGTCGGCGACGTCATGGGGCACTCGATGACGTCCGCGGCGATCATGGGCCAGCTGCGCACCACCGCGCAGACCCTCGCCGGGCTCGACCTGCCGCCCCAGGAGGTGCTGCACCACCTGGACGAGCAGGCCCAGCGGCTGGGCACCGACCGCATGGCGACCTGCCTGTACGCCGTCTACGACCCCGTCGCGCACCGGATCACCATCGCCAACGCGGGCCATCCGCCGCCGGTGCTGCTGCACCTGGGCGGCCGGGCCGAGGTGCTGCGGGTGCCGCCGGGCGCCCCGATCGGCGTGGGCGGGGTGGACTTCGAGGCGGTCGAGCTGGACGCGCCCGCCGGGGCCACGCTGTTCCTGTACACGGACGGCCTGGTGGAGTCCCGGCTGCGGGACGTGTGGACCGGGATAGAGCAGCTGCGCGAGCGGCTCGCCGCCACCGCCCAGCTGACCGGCCCCGACCATCCGCCGCCGCTGGAGGCGCTCTGCGACGAGGTGCTCGACATGCTCGGCCCGGGCGACCGGGACGACGACATCGCCCTGCTCGCCGCCCGGTTCGACGGCATCGCGCCGAGCGACGTGGCGTACTGGACGCTGGATCCGGAGGACTCGGCACCCGGGCGCGCCCGGCGGCTCGCCCGCCGCGCGCTGTCCCGCTGGGGTCTCGAGGACATGAGCGACTCCGTGGAGCTGCTCGTCAGCGAGGTCGTGACCAACGCCGTGCGCTACGCCTCGCGGCCGGTGACCCTGCGGCTGCTGCGCACCGACGTGCTGCGCTGCGAGGTCGGCGACGACGTGCCGCAGCTGCCGCGGCTGCGCCAGGCGCGCGCCACGGACGAGGGCGGACGCGGCCTCTATCTGGTGAACCGGCTGGCCCGGCGGTGGGGCGCGACCAGGCTCAGCACCGGAAAGGTCGTCTGGTTCGAGCTGAACCGCAGCTGAGCCCGAGGCCCGGCGGCACCGCGGGCACGTGTACGACGGGGGGCGCCCGGCCGGACGGCCGGGCGCCCTCCTCGCGTGGTCAGCGGTCGTCGTCGGGCCGCAACGGGTCCTCCGGCACTTCCGCACTGGTCGTCGGACTCGGTGTGACCGGCTGCTTGGTCGTCGGCTTGGTGGAGGGCTTCTCCGACGGGGTCGCGCTGTCGCTGGTCGGCGGCTGCGACGTCGGCTTCTTCGTCGACGGCGTCGCCGACGGCGTGTCGCTGGGCGTCGGAGTCGGCGTCGGCGTCTCGGTCGGCGGGACGGCCGCGCCCTGGGTGGTCTCCAGGTCGAACGCGGTCACCCTGCCCATGGCGGCGAAGGTGTACGAGGCCCAGATCTGCGCGGGGTAACCACCGCCGTTGACGCGGCCGCTGCCCGGGAGGAGACCCGTGGCGCCCTTGAGGGAGACCTGCGTCTGGTTCTTGGCGTCCTCGCCGAAGAGGCCCACCGAGGTGACCAGGGCCGGCGTGTAGCCGGTGAACCAGGCGGACTTGTTGTTGTCGGACGTGCCCGTCTTGCCGGCGACCTGCTGGCCGTTGCGGTCCACCGCCTGGGCGACCGACGCCTGGGCCGTACCGTCGTCGACCACGCCGGTCAGCACGGAGGTGACGGTGTCGGCCGCCTCGCGGCTGATGACCCGCTGTCCGATCGCGGCCGGGATCGTGACCTCGTAGTCCTTGTGCTCGGCGGACTTCACCACGGCGGGGGTGACCTTCTTGCCGTGGTTGTCGAGGGTGGCGTAGACGCCGGCCATCTCCAGCGGGCTGGCGCCCATGGTGCCCAGGGTCTGCGCGGGCACCGCCTGCAGGCCTTCGGTGTCCATGCCCAGGTCGCCGGCGGTCTCCAGGACCTCGTCCATGCCGACGTCGACGCCCATCTGCGCGAAGACGGAGTTGACGGACTTGTTCATCGCGGTCTGGACGGTGACGTCGCCGTAGCTGTGGTTGTCCTCGTTCGGGGGCGCGAACCCGACCTTGGCGCCGCTGTCCACGACGGGGCGCCTGCTGGTGCCGTCGTAGACCGTGCTCGCCGTGATCGGCTTGCCGTCCTGGGTCGTGGCGCCCTGGTCGAGGGCGGCGGCGAGGATCAGCGGCTTGAAGGTCGACGCCGGCTGGTAGTCGCGCCGGGTCGCGTTGTTCACGAAGTGCTTGACGTAGTCCTTGCCGCCGTACAGCGCGAGGACCTTGCCCGTCCTCGGGTCCACGGACGCGGCACCCGCCTGGACGTCACCGTCGACCGGGCGCTTCTTGGCGTTCAGCTTGCTGGTCAACTGGGTCTTGACGGCCTTCTCCAGCTGCTCCTGCTTCTTCTTGTCGATGTTCAGGGTGAGCGTCCAGCCGCCCGCCTCGACCTTCGCCTCGGCGTCCTCCAGGTTGACGGCGGAGCCCTGGGCGACGAGCTGCTTCATCAGCGCCTTGTTGGCCGCGTCGACGAGGTAGCCGGTCTGCCCCTCCATGCCCGGCGCGCCCTTGGGGGCCTTCGGCTCGGGGAACGTGAGACTCCGGCGCTTGGCCGGGTCCAGCCAGCCCTGCTCGACCATGTTGTCGAGGGTGTAGTTCCAGCGGTTCTTGACCAGCTTCTTACCGGTGTCGGTGGCGACCGCCCAGTCGTACTGGCTCGGGGCCTGGAGCAGCGAGGCGAGGTAAGCGCCCTGCCGCACCGAGAGCCTTTCGGCGTCGACGTGGTAGTAGGCCTGCGCCGCCGCCTGGATGCCGTACGCGCCGCGGCCGTAGTAGCTGGTGTTGATGTAGCCCGCGAGGATGGCGTCCTTGGACTTCTGGCGGTCCACCTTCAGCGAGATGACCAGTTCCTTCAGCTTGCGCGTGACGGTCTGGTCCTGGGTGAGGTAGTAGTTCTTGACGTACTGCTGGGTGATCGTCGAGCCGCCCTGCTTGCCCTTGCCCGAGAGGGTGTTGACCATTCCGCGGGCGGTGCCCTTGAGGTCCACGCCCGAGTCCTTGTAGAAGGACTTGTTCTCGGCGGCGACGAAGGTGCGCTGGACCTTCTTGGGGACCTTGGCGAGGTCGACGATCTCGCGGTTCACGTCGCCCGTCCGCGCGAGGACGGTGCCGTCGCTGTACTCGTAGACGTTGCTCTGGAGCTTCGCGGACGCGTTGCCCTCGGGGACGTCGACGACCATGTACAGCACGACGAACGCGCCCATCACGAGCAGGCACAGGCCGAAGAACGTGCCGACGATCTTCTTCCAGGTGAAGAAGCGGCGTATGCCACCGCGGGTGCCCTTGGCCCCGGACGAGCTCCGGGGCGCCGCGCGGCGGCCACCACGCTGCCGCGCTCGTCTCTCTTCCGCTCGTCCCATGGGTCCGATCCGCTCCGCTTCGGTCTCGTGTCGCGTGGTCGTGTCGCGTGGTCGTGCCGTGCTCCTGCGCCCCGCCGGTGCTCATGCGTCACACAGGTTCGCCGCTCAGGTCAGCTCAGAAAGCTAACACCGCGCGGTATGACAAAGCGCAGCCGATCCGGTCTTTTACGGACGTGAGAATCAGCACCCGTCCTGACAGAACCGACGATCCATGGACACAGAAGGTTGCCGGACGCTATAAAGTGATAGCACTTAGATACTGCTGAGTCAGCAACCAGTGCCGTCCGGACGAGCGCCGCGCGGCACGGAACGGGGGACATCCATGTCCGCACACGACACCGCGCCGGACGCGACGACCGACGCCGACCTGCCACAGATGCCCGCGCCGCGCGTGCGGGAGTTCGCCGCGCACAGCATCGGCGGCGGGCTCGCGCTGCTGCTGGGACTGCTCGGACTGCTGGCGGCCGCCGGCATGATCGCCGGCGCCACGACGGTCACCGCCACCGGCGTCAAGGCCGCGCTGATCATCGGGGGCATCCTGATCGGCACCACCGCCTTCTTCGCCATGTGCGGCCTGAACACGGTGGCGCCCGGCGAGGCCCGGGTGGTCCAGCTCTTCGGGCGGTACCGGGGGACGATCCGGCAGGACGGTCTGCGCTGGGTGAACCCGCTGACGTCGAGGACCAAGATCTCGACCCGGGTCCGCAACCACGAGACCGCCGTCCTTAAGGTCAACGACGCCTACGGCAACCCGATCGAGCTCGCCGCGGTCGTGGTCTGGAAGGTGGAGGACACCGCGCAGGCCAGCTTCGAGGTGGACGACTTCCTGGAGTTCGTCGCCACCCAGACCGAGGCGGCCGTGCGGCACATCGCCATCGAGTACCCCTACGACGCGCACGACGAGGACGGCCTGTCGCTGCGCGGCAACGCGGAGGAGATCACCGAGAAGCTCGCCGTCGAGCTGCACGCGCGCGTGGAGGCCGCCGGCGTCCAGATCATCGAGTCGCGGTTCACGCATCTCGCGTACGCTCCCGAGATCGCGTCGGCGATGCTCCAGCGCCAGCAGGCGGGGGCGGTCGTGGCGGCGCGGCGGCAGATCGTCGACGGTGCCGTCGGGATGGTCGAGGCGGCGATCGCCCGCATCGCCGAACGGGAGATCGTCGAGCTGGACTCCGAGCGGAAGGCGGCGATGGTGTCGAACCTGATGGTGGTGCTCTGCGGGGACCGTGCGGCGCAGCCCGTGCTGAACACCGGGTCCCTCTACCAGTGACGGCTCCAGCGGAGGGGACTCCCGCGGAAGGGGCGCCCCGGCGCCGGCCGCAGCAGCGCAAGCAGGTGCTGCTGCGGCTGGACCCGCTCGTCCATGACGCGCTGGCCCGCTGGGCCGGGGACGAGCTGCGGTCCACCAACGCGCAGATCGAGTTCCTGCTGCGGCGGGCGCTGGGGGAGGCGGGGCGGCTGCCGGGGGCGGCGGGACCGATTCCCCGCCGGGGGCGTCCACCGGCAGTCTCCGGGGAGCCGGAGGAGTGACGCCCGCCGGATCGGCCTGACCGGCCTCGCCTTCGAACGCCGGACGGGCCGGGACCTCCACGGATCGGCTGAGGAACCCAGCCCCGCCACGGCCACCCCATCGGCCTGACCGGCCTCGTCCTCGATCGCCGGACGGGCTGAGAAGCCCTGACCCGTCCGGCGTGGCGAATCCCCGCCGGGCCGCCCCGGAACCCCCGGCCCGTCCGGCGATCCAGGACGAGCAGGGTGGCGTACGGGGGCCGGGAGACTCGCTGACGGAACCGTGACATCCGTCGCTGACCTGGCCGGAAGCGCACCCCGCCGCGGTCTGTCCGCCGCATGTATACGCGGGGTGTATACGCACTGTGTAGAGTGCTCCGCATGTCCATCGGTCACACACTCCTGGGACTCCTCGAGTCCGGGCCCCGCCACGGCTACGACCTCAAGCGGGCCTTCGACGAAAAGTTCGGTCACGACCGGTCGCTGCACTACGGCCAGGTCTACTCGACGATGTCCCGCCTGCTGAAGAACGGCCTCGTGGAGGTCGACGGGATCGAGGCGGGCGGCGGACCGGAGCGCAAGCGGTACGCCATCACCGACGCGGGCATCACCGATGTCCAGCGCTGGCTCGCGACCCCCGAACCCCCCGACCCGTACCTCCAGTCGACCCTGTACACGAAGGTCGTCCTGGCGCTGCTCACTCACCGCGACGCGGCGCAGATCCTCGACACGCAGCGCGCCGAGCACCTGCGGACGATGCGGATCCTGACCGACCGCAAGCGCAAGGGCGACCTCGCGGACCAGCTGATCTGCGACCACGCCCTGTTCCACCTGGAGGCCGACCTGCGGTGGCTCGAACTCACTGCGGCGCGGCTCGACAAGCTCGCCGAGGCGGTGACCCGGTGACGCCCCCCGCCGGTTCCCTGCTGACGGCGACGGAACTCCGCAAGACGTACGGCCCGACCACCGCCCTGGACGGCGCCGAGTTCTCCATCCACCCGGGCGAGGTCGTCGCCGTGATGGGCCCCTCCGGCTCCGGCAAGTCCACGCTGCTGCACTGCCTCGCCGGCATCGTGCCGCCCGACTCGGGCTCGATCATGTACGACGGCCGGGAGATGGCCGGCATGAGCGACGCGCAGCGCAGTGCCCTGCGGCGCAGCGACTTCGGGTTCGTGTTCCAGTTCGGGCAGCTCGTCCCGGAGCTGACCTGCGTCGAGAACGTCGCGCTGCCGCTGCGGCTCAACGGCACCGGGCGCAGGGAGGCCGAGCGCACCGCCCTGTCGTGGATGGAGCGCCTCGAGGTCGAGGATCTCGCGGGCAAGCGGCCCGGCGAGGTCTCCGGCGGCCAGGGGCAGCGGGTCGCCGTCGCCCGCTCGCTGGTCACCGCCCCGCGGGTGCTCTTCGCGGACGAGCCGACGGGCGCGCTCGACTCGCTCAACGGCGAGCGCGTGATGGAGCTGCTCACGGACGCGGCCCGCTCGACCAACGCGGCCGTCGTCCTCGTCACGCACGAGGCCCGGGTGGCCGCGTACTCCGACCGCGAGATCGTCGTGCGCGACGGCAAGTCCCGCGACATGGAGCGCGTCGTATGAGCGCCCGCCAGTGGACCCGGGACCTGGCCATGGGCGCCCGGTTCGCGGTCACCGGCGGCCGTGAGGGCTGGGGACGCGTCCTGCTGACGGCGGTCGGAGTGGGACTCGGGGTGGCACTGCTGCTGCTCACCACGGCGATCCCCAGCGCCCTCAACTCCCGGCACGAGCGGGAACGCGCCCGCAACGACATGACGTACAGCTCGGTGGTCGGCAAGAAGAGCGACAAGTCCCTGCTCATCGGCACCGCCGACACCACCTTCCGGTCCACGGACGTGCGCGGGCGGCTGCTCCAGCCCGAGGGCGTCCGCGCACCGCTGCCGCCGGGCGTGGGGAAGTTCCCCGCGGCCGGCGAGATGGTCGTCTCGCCCGACCTGGCCCGGCTCCTGAAGTCCGGCGAGGGCAGGCTGCTGCGCGAGCGGCTGCCGTACCGGATCAGCGGCACGGTCGGCGACACGGGCCTGGTCGGCCCGCACGAACTCGTCTACTACGCGGGCTCCCAGGACCTCTCCGGGACGGAGCGCACGAGCGCTGTCCGGATCGAGCGCATCGACTCGTTCGGGTCGGTACGGCAGAGCGGTGAGAGGCTCGACCCCGTCCTGCTGCTGCTCATCCTGATCGTCTTCGTGGTGCTGCTGATGCCGGTCGGTGTCTTCATCGCCGCGGCCGTGCGCTTCGGCGGCGAGCGGCGCGACCGCAGGCTCGCGGCGCTGCGCCTGGTCGGCGCCGACGGGCGGATGACCCGCAGGATCGCGGCTGGCGAGGCCCTGGCGGGGGCACTCGTCGGACTGGTCCTCGGCGCCGGGTTCTTCCTGGCGGGCCGCCGGCTCGCGGGGATGATCGAGCTGTTCGAGATCAGTGTGTTCCCCGGAGATCTCCGCCCGACGCCCACGCTGGTGGCGCTGATCGCCGTCACCGTCCCGGCCGCGGCGGTCGCGGTGACCCTCCTCGCGCTGCGCGGGGTCGTCATCGAGCCCCTGGGTGTCGTCCGCACGGCCAGGCCCGCGCGGCGGCGGCTGTGGTGGCGGCTGCTGGTGCCGCTGGGCGGACTGGCGCTGCTCTACCCGATGGTCGGGCAGGGGCGGGACAACGGGGACTTCAACCAGTACATGGTGGTCGGCGGTGTCATCCTGCTGCTGGTCGGCGTGACCGCACTGCTGCCCTGGGTCGTCGAATCCGTCGTGGCCCGGCTGAACTCGGGCGGGGTCGCCTGGCAACTGGCCGTCCGGCGGCTCCAGTTGAGCAGCGGCAGCGCGGCGCGCATGGTCAACGGCATCGCGGTGGCGGTGGCCGGTGCGATCGCCCTGCAGATGCTGTTCGCCGGGGTCGAGGACGACTACACCAAGGACTCCCGCAACGACCTCTCGCGTGCACAGATGCAGATCACGGTGCCGTACGGCGTCCCGGTGACCGAGGCCGCCGGGCGGTTCGAACAGACGCGGGGGGTGCGGCGCGTGACGCCGCTGTCCTTCGCCTCGCTGGGCGACAGCGCCAGGAACCCCGACGTGTCCGTGAACCTGACCGTCGGCGACTGCACGTCGCTGCGCGAGGTGGCGCGGCTGCCCTCGTGCCGCGACGGCGACGTCTTCGCCGTGGAGGGCGCCGAGTACGACAGGGGGACCCTGGACCTGGGCAAGTCCGGCCGGACGCTCTACATCGACCCGTCCTACGACGGCAGCCCCAAGCGCCACCAGGTCGCCTGGACCGTGCCCCGGCACCTCAAGAAGGCCGCGTCGCGCGAGGACCCGACGGGCTGGGAGCGCGGGGGAATGCTGATCACCACCGGCGCCCTGCCCGCGAAGGCGGCCTCGGCCGTCGAGGGCCAGCTCTTCCTGAAGATCGACCGCTCGGTGCCGGACGTCCACGATCTCGTACGGAACACCGCGGCGGAGATCGGTCCGCTCACCAACACCAACTCCTGGTCGGAGAGCGAGCGTTCGGGGCGCTTCAACTCCATCCGCACGGGTCTGTTCGTCGGCGCGACCTGTGTCCTCGTCCTGATCGGCGCGAGCCTGCTGGTCTCACAGCTGGAGCAACTGCGCGAGCGCAAGAAGCTCCTTTCGGCGCTGGTCGCCTTCGGCACCCGGCGCCGCACGCTGAGCCTGTCGGTGCTGTGGCAGACCGCGATCCCGATCGCACTCGGCCTGCTGCTCGCCACCACGGTGGGCCTGACCCTCGGCACCGTCCTGCTGAAGATGACGCAGACCTCGGTGGCCGTGGACTGGCCGAGCGTGCTGTCGATGGCGGGCATCGGCGCGGGCGTCGTCCTGCTGGTGACAGTGCTGAGCCTGCCCCCGCTGCTGCGGCTGATGCGGCCGGACGGCCTGCGCACCGAGTAGCACCGGCCGGGTTGCCACCGGACGGCCTGCGCACCGAGGAGCACCGGCCGGACCCGGCGGCGGGTCACAGCACCCGGACCGGCAGGGGCCGCAGCGCCTCCCTGAGCGCTGCGGCCAGTTCCTCGTACTCGGCGCCCCGCGCGGCGCCCGCCCGCATCGCCAGCGCGATCTGCCGGGTGGGCGCCGGATCCGCGAAGTACCCGGTGAGGAGCTGGTTGCTGCGGCTCGTCTCGACCTTGACGGCGGTGCGCGGCAGCAGGGTCACCCCGAGCCCGCCCGCCACCAGCTGGACCAGCGTGGAGAGTCCGGCGGCGGTGGTGGTGACCGGCGCGTCGGCGCGGCCGGCCTCCCGGCAGATGTCCAGCGCCTGGTCGCGCAGGCAGTGCCCCTCGTCCAGCAGCAGCAGGTTCAGCTCGCGCAGCGCCTGGCGCGGGATACCCTCCCGGCCGCCGAGCCAGTGGTCGAGCGGGGTGACCAATACGAAGTCCTCGTCGAACAACGGGAGTTCGACCACGCCCGGCATGCCGAGCGGCACCGCGAGCAGCAGCAGGTCAAGCCGCCCGACGGCGAGCCCGTCCAGCAGGTTGGCCGTCTGCTCCTCGTGGACCTGGAGATCGAGGTCGGGGTAGCGGTCGTGGACCAGCTTCAGGACGGTCGGCAGCAGATACGGCGCCACGGTGGGGATCACTCCGAGCCGCAGCACCCCCGTGAACGGCGCCCGTACCGCCTCGGCCTCCTCCATCAGCGCCCCGACCGCGTCGAGCACCGCCTTGGCGCGTACGGCGAGACGCTCGCCCTCGGGCGAGAGGAGCACCTTGCGGGTCGTACGCTCCAGCAGCGTCACCCCGAGCGTCTCCTCCAGGGCCGAGACGGCACCCGACAGAGCGGGCTGGCTCATGCCGATCGCGGCGGCGGCGTCCCGGAAGTGCAGATGCTCCGCGACGGCGGCGAACGCCCGCAGCTGCGCGAGGCTGGGCTGCCGCCGGCCGTTGCCCTTGGAGCCGAGGGAGCCCTTGGGACCGAGGGAGCCCTTGGAGCCGAGCGGCCCGTTCCCGAAGGGGCCCTTCACACCCGGGGAGACCACGGGACCCGTCGAGCCGCTCGCGCTCACCATGGCCATACCCCTTACTCATTGCTACTGATAGCTGACACCGATCAACACGACCGAGTGTAGCTATTTCACTAATCAATGCAGCCTGTGCCAACATCATCAGCGTCCAACCCATGGGATACATCCTCAAAAGGGGTGTTTCCTCGCTGCAAGGAGAGCGCGTGCTCACTGTTGGTGACAAGTTCCCCGAGTTCGACCTGACCGCCTGCGTCTCGCTGGAGAAGGGCGAGGAGTTCCAGCAGATCAACCACAAGACCTACGAGGGTCAGTGGAAGGTCATCTTCGCGTGGCCCAAGGACTTCACCTTCGTGTGCCCGACCGAGATCGCCGCCTTCGGCAAGCTGAACAGCGAGTTCGCCGACCGTGACGCCCAGGTGCTCGGCTTCTCCGGCGACTCCGAGTTCGTCCACCACGCCTGGCGCAAGGACCACGAGGACCTGCGCGACCTGCCCTTCCCGATGATGGCCGACTCGAAGCACGAGCTCATGCGTGACCTCGGCATCGAGGGCGAGGACGGCTTCGCCAAGCGCGCCGTCTTCATCGTCGACCAGAACAACGAGATCCAGTTCTCCATGGTGACCGCCGGCTCCGTCGGCCGTAACCCCAAGGAGGTCCTGCGGGTGCTCGACGCCCTGCAGACGGACGAGCTGTGCCCGTGCAACTGGACCAAGGGCGAGAACACCCTCGACCCGGTCGCGCTGCTGGCCGGTGAGTGACCCTCATGGCCCTCGATGAACTCAAGTCCGCCATACCGGACTACGCCAAGGACCTCCGGCTGAACCTCGGTTCGGTGATCGGCAACTCCGAGCTTCCGCAGCAGCAGCTGTGGGGCACGGTGCTCGCCTGCGCCATCGCGTCCCGCTCCCCGCGGGTCCTGCGGGAGCTGGAGCCCGAGGCCAAGGCGAACCTCTCGGCGGAGGCGTACCGCGCCGCCAAGTCGGCGGCCGCCATCATGGCGATGAACAACGTCTTCTACCGGACGCGGCACCTGCTCTCCGACCCGGAGTACGGGACGCTGCGCGCCGGTCTGCGGATGAACGTCATCGGCAACCCCGGTGTCGAGAAGGTCGACTTCGAGCTGTGGTCGCTCGCCGTCTCGGCCGTCAACGGCTGCGGGCAGTGCCTCGACTCGCACGAGCAGGTGCTCCGCAAGGCCGGGGTCGACCGGGAGACGATCCAGGAGGCGTTCAAGATCGCCTCGGTGATCCAGGCGGTCGGTACGACGCTGGACGCGGAAGCCGTTCTCGCCGAGTAGTCCTCGGCCGCTTCCCGGAGCCCCGCCCACCGTCAGGTGGGCGGGGCTCCGCCCGTTCTCGCCCCCTGTGCCCCTACCCGTCCCGTCCCCGGACCCCCGTCATCGCGCTTCGCGCTCGTCCGCGAACGCCGGACGGGGCGGCAGTTCAGCCCCCGCGGAGTTCTGCACCGGGGTCTGGCACAGGGCGGATTCCTCGGCGTAGGAGCGGAGGTAGCCGACGACCGAGTTGGTGACGGCGACCAGCGGCACCGCCACGACCGCGCCGCCGATCCCCGCGATCATCCCGCCCGCGGCGACGGACAGGACGACGGCGAGCGGGTGCACCCGCACGGCCCGCCCGAGGATGAACGGCTGGAGGATGTGCCCCTCGATCTGCTGGACGGCGAGGACCACGGCGAGGACCATGACGGCCGCGAACACGCCCTGGGTGACGAGCGCGACGACGACGGCGAGGGCGCCCGACACCACGGCTCCCACGAGCGGGATGAAGGCGAAGAGGAAGATGAAGACGGCGAGCGGGACGGCCATCGGGACGTCGAGGAAGTAGATGCCGAGGCCGATGAATATGGCGTCGATCAGAGCTACGATTACCGTGCCCCGGACGTAGGCGGTCAGCGTGCGCCAGGCGCGCGGACCGGCGCCCGCGACACCCGGACGGGCGGCGGCGGGGACGAGCTTGAGCGTCCACTGCCAGATGCGCTTGCCGTCGTACAGCAGGAACAGCGTCGAGAACATCGTCAGCAGGATCCCGGTCAGGCCCTCGACGATGACCGTGACGCCTTCGAGCCCCGCGGACGTGATCTGGTCCGTGTTGGCGCCGACCGCCTCGCGCAGGTTCTTGGCGATCTCGTTGATCTGCTTGTCGGTGACGTGGAACGGGCTGTTGAGGAGCCACTTGCGCAGCTCGTCGATGCCGTCCTGGACCTGGCTGGAGAGGTTGTCGATGTTCTCCATGACCTGCCACACCACGAACCAGCCGACCAGGCCCATGACGACGAACCCGAGGATCGCGGTGAGCGCCGTCGCCAGTCCGCGCGGGACGCCGTATCGGCGCAGCCGCGCCACCGTGGGCTGGAGCAGCGCGGTGATGAGCAGCGCCGCCACGAAGGCGAGGATCACCAGCTGCACGGCGCTGATGACCCGCATCAGCACCCAGACGGTGCCCGCGAGGACGAGCAGCCGCCAGCCGGCCTCGGCCGCGACCCGTACGCCCCACGGCACGGCCGCGGAGGGGTCTGGGCGGGCGGCCACGGCGGGCGCGTACAGGGGAGGCGCCGGGACGTGCTCGGGCGCGGAGTCCTCCGCCGCGGGGGCGGTGGTCCCGTCCCCGCCGTCCGCCGGGTCCTTGCGGGTACGGCCGGGCGCGCGGCGGCCCGGAACGGGCGCCGCGGATCCGCGGGGGATGTCCGCGTCGTCGGGCTCCCCCTGCGTCTCTCGCTCGACCTCGGCGCGGCGCTCGTCCAACCGCTCCTCCAACTCGGTCAGTGCTGCGCCGATACGACCGAGCCATCTGGGCACTCGCGACATGATCCGTCCTCTTCCCCCGTTGCTCCCCACCACTCCCCCGGAGTCGTACCGTCCGACGGTACCTCGCCCGTCACGGCACGGCCGAAGCCCCTCACCCGAGGACGGGGAGGGGCTTCGTGAGGTTCCGTCGGCGCGTCACCGCCGGACCGTTCCTAGTACCAGTGGTTGGCCTGCCAGAACGACCAGGCCTCGCACGGGCTGCCGTAGCGGCTGTCCATGTAGTTGAGGCCCCACTTGATCTGGGTGGCCGGGTTCGTCTGCCAGTCGGAACCGACGGACGACATCTTCGAGCCGGGCAGCGCCTGGAAGAGACCGTAGGCACCGGAAGAGGCGTTGACCGCCTTGTAGTTCCAGCTGGACTCGTGGTCCACGATGTTGC
This sequence comes from Streptomyces sp. NPDC043867, assembly GCF_056435845.1. Lineage (NCBI taxonomy): Bacteria > Bacillati > Actinomycetota > Actinomycetes > Kitasatosporales > Streptomycetaceae > Streptomyces > Streptomyces sp. NPDC043867. The sequence continues at coordinate 85,385 of NZ_JBWKDS010000032.1, forward strand.
TGAAGCACTGGAACTGGCCGCTCGGCACCACCTGGCGCGCCATCGCCTGGATCTGCGCGATGGTGTACGAGCTCTGGACGGCGAAGGTGGAGACGTCGCGCGTGGCGGAGCGGCTGGCCTTGGTAACGGCCTCCGCCTTCTTGCGCTCCTTGGCCTCCTGCTCGGCCTTCTCCGCGGCCTTCTGCTTGGCGATCGCGTCCTCGGCGGCCTGCTTGCGGGCCGCTTCCTCCGCGTCCTTCTTGGCGCTGGCGTCCGCGGCGATGGCCTGGACGTCCGCCTGCTGCGTCAGGGAGGCGGTCTGCACCTGGGCCTGCTGCCCCGCGGGGATGTCCGCGAGGAGCGTCGCGTCGCTGGCCGTCGCCTCGGCGTCGTTGGGGGACTGCGCGGTGCTGCCCGCGGCAACACCGGTGACGGCGCCAACAGCGGTGACCGCGGTGGCAGAAGCCACTGCGAATCCCCGGACCGAAATCCGGCTCACTCGGTTTCCTTCCAGCATCGCCCGCTGTAGGTGACCCTCGCGGACGCAATCGTGCCCCTTGGCGCTGGCCTCCCAACTGCGGGGTCACGGGAGGCACGGACCCGGTGGGCAACTCCCGCTCGGGGAGTGCCGCGTGGTGCTCGGGCGGCATACGACGGCTCTATGGAGTTCTGGTGGTTCCTGTTGTGCCGTATCTCCCCCAGTGCCTTGAGGGGCCTGGGAGGTACCCCCATGGGTACACGTGTGTCGTATGCGGGGCCTGACAGGAATGAGACTCTGCCGTAACCCGACGCCGCGAGGCAATTCTCCGTTGCGTGTGAAAGCTCACACCTCGTTTGCCCCAGTGGTTTATCGGAAACGGGCGCGCAACAAGACGCCGTCCGGCTAGGCTCTTGGCCTTTACCGGACGGCGCCAATCAGTCCGCAACCGCACCAAGTTGGCCGGTACGGGGCGGGTGACCCTAGATGTGTCCGTCCTCCAGCATTTCGGTCACCAGGGCGGCGATCTGCGACCTTTCGGACCGATTGAGGGTGACGTGCGCGAAGAGCGGATGGCCCTTCAGTTTCTCGACCACGGCGACCACTCCGTCGTACCGGCCGACCCTCAGATTGTCCCGCTGCGCCACGTCGTGGGTCAGTACGACCCGCGAATTGGCGCCGATCCGGGACAGCACGGTCAGCAGTACGTTCCGTTCCAGGGACTGCGCCTCGTCCACGATCACGAAGGCGTCGTGCAGGGAACGGCCGCGGATGTGCGTGAGCGGCAGGACTTCCAGCATCCCGCGTGAGGTGATCTCCTCGATGACCTCGCGGCTGGTGACCGCGGACAGCGTGTCGAAGACCGCCTGCGCCCAGGGGCTCATCTTCTCGGACTCGGAGCCGGGCAGATAGCCGAGCTCCTGACCGCCCACCGCGTACAGCGGCCGGAAGACCATCACCTTCTGGTGCTGGCGCCGCTCCAGCACGGCCTCCAGACCCGCGCAGAGCGCGAGCGCGGACTTGCCGGTGCCGGCCCGGCCGCCCATCGACACGATCCCGATGTCCGGATCGAGCAGGAGATCGAGAGCGATGCGCTGCTCGGCACTCCGTCCCTTGATCCCGAAGGCCTCCCGGTCACCGCGGACGAGCCGGACGTTGCCGTCGGGCGTGACGCGCCCGAGGGCCTTGCCGCGCTCCGACTGGATCGTCAGGCCCGTGTGCACCGGCAGCTCGGCCGCCTCGGGGACGTAGGCGTGGCCCTCCTCGAAGAGGATGTCCACCTGCTCGCCCGGGAGCGTCAGTTCGGACATCCCGGTCCAGCCCGACGAGCCCGTGACGGCGAGTTCCGCCCGGTACTCCTCGGCGAGGAGGCCGACGGACGACGCCTTGATCCTGAGCGGCAGGTCCTTCGACACGACCGTGACGTCGTAGCCCTCGGCCTGCAGGTTGCGGGCGACCGCGAGGATGCGCGAGTCGTTGTCCCCCAGGCGGTAGCCGCTGGGCAGGATGCTGGGGTCCGAGTGATTGAGCTCGACGCGCACGGTCCCGCCGAGTTCCCCGACCGGGATCGGGGCGTCGAGCCGGCCGTGTCGTACCCGGAACTCGTCGAGCAGGCGCAGGGCCTGCCGGGCGAAGTAGCCGAGTTCGGGATGGTGCCGCTTGGCCTCCAGTTCCGTGACCACGACGATCGGCAGCACGACTTCGTGCTCGTCGAAGCGGTTCATCGCGTGCGGATCGGCCAGCAGGACGCTGGTGTCGAGAACATAGGTGCGCCGGTCTGGCTTGTGGCGCTTTGCGCTGGTCACCACGGAAGGACGTACCCCCTCGGATGAGGTCGGGGAGCGACGAAGGAGATCTGGACCGGTCTCGGCCACGCTGCGCGGGCCGGGGACCGGCCCTCCGCTTCGTCCGTGCTGACCACACGGTCGGGCTGGTGCAAAGGGCCTCCCGGGCGGACGGCCCCGTGCCGTCCGCTGAGATCCGACACCCGTGGTTCGGGTGTCGACCTGGAGGCTTTATGCCCGGTAACGAGCGCCGCCATGCCAAAGGGCATGACGGCGCGTTCGTTAACTCCCGGTGACGTGTCTCCCCGGGGTGCGGTGTTGTCAGCCGCCGTACCGCCGGTGTCGCGCCGCGTAGTCGCGCAGGGCGCGCAGGAAGTCGACCTTGCGGAAGGCCGGCCAGAAGACCTCACAGAAGTAGTACTCCGAGTGGGCCGTCTGCCACAGCATGAACCCGGACAGGCGCTGCTCGCCGCTGGTGCGGATCACCAGGTCCGGGTCGGGCTGGTCACCCGTGTAGAGGTGCTTGCCGATGAGGTCGACGTCGACGGAGTCGGCGAGGTCCGCGATCGTGGTGCCCTTGTCGGCGGCGTCGAGGAGCATGGAGCGCACGGCGTCGGCGATCTCCTGGCGGCCGCCGTAGCCGATGGCGACGTTGACGACTATGCCGTCGACGTGCGCCGTGGTCTCCTCGGCCTCCTTGAGGACGGTCTGCATCTGCGAGGGCAGGATGTCGGGCGTGCCCACGTGGTGGACGCGCCAGCGGCCGTCGGCGGCGAGGGTGCGCACGACGCCCTCGATGATCTCCAGGAGGGGGACCAGCTCCTCCTTCGGACGGTCGAAGTTGTCCGTGGAGAGCAGCCAGAGGGTGACGACCTCGACATCGGTCTCGGAGCACCAGCCGAGGAACTCCTCGATCTTGTCCGCCCCGGCGCGGTGGCCCTGGGCGGCGGTGCTGCCCGCGGCCTTGGCCCACCGGCGGTTGCCGTCCATGATGACGCCGATGTGCTTGGGCACCTGGTCGTGGTCGAGGTGGCCTTCCACCCTGCGTGTGTAGAACCTGACCAGCAGACGGCGCAGGTTGTCGCGCAAGGTCACGTGTTGTCAGCCCCTCCGTGCGGATCAGACAGGCGCGAGCGGGCGCAATCCCTGTCCATATGGCGGTCCCCGGAGGCGAAGCCTACCCCCGCGCAACTGGGGCTCCGCCCAGGGGTGTCAGCGGGGTGAGGCGCTTTCGCATCCATGGACGACTCCCCCGTCTCGCACGCGGCACCGAACGGAACCGGGCCGGGACGCCTCGTGGGGGCCACCGCGTGAAAGCACAAAAAACGGGCCGGTCCGTGGGGGGGGAGACGGACCGGCCCGAGGGGGGGTTTCCACCATAACCCTTCGTAAGTGATGCTGCGTGCATCGGCGGCAGACAACTACTCTCCGAAGTCGCCCGGCGACATCCCGATGAACACGGAACCCGTGATTCCAGGCATCGCCCCGGCCGGATCGCAGCGGATTCCAAGGAGGATCAGGGGAATCCATGGAGGTTTCGGGGGTCCTCGCGCACGTATGAGGCGCCCGGTACCCGTGGGCCGCCGTACTCCAGGTGGGTGACGCGCGTCGCGGACGCCGGCTTGACGCGGCCGTTAACTTCGCCGTCATGGCCACGTTCACCGCTCCCGGAACTCCCACGCCGGTTCCGCTGGAACTCGCCGAGTCGGCGCACGCGCGACGGCGGGGGCTGCTCGGGCGGGACGGGATCGAGGGGGCACTGCTGCTGAGCCCGGCGAACTCCGTGCACACCCTGGGGATGCGGTTCGCGATCGATGTCGCCTATCTGGACCGGACGTTGCGGGTCAGGACGGTGCGCACGATGCGGCCGGGCCGAGTGGGGCTGCCTCGCCCGTGGGCCCGGTACGTCCTGGAGGCCGAGGCCGGGGCGATGGAACGCTGGGGCGTACGGCGGGGGGTGCGGGTGACCATCCGGGACGACGGTCCGGGAACACCCACGTGACGCCGCGAAGGGGAACGGGCACCGCGCAGCCCCCTCCACTGCGCGGTACCACACGCGCAGCTCTACTCACGCGAATTCCGTTGATCCGAACCTACGTGAGGCGGCCGATCGGGCGCGAGCAGCCCCCGGTAACGATGTGGAAACCCCGTGAGGAAGTCCGGGATACGGACGGACATCTCATGAAGTGACTCCGCGAGCGTTGTCCGTGCCCGCGGTGGGACGGTGTGCTCCGTCTCTCTGTCGGTGCCCGCTGCTACGTTCCGGGCATGACGAGCGATGCGGATGCGGTGCCTTACACCGGTGGCGAGAAGGAAGTCCTGCGCGCGAGCCTCGACCGGCACCGCGACGCGGTGCTGTGGAAACTCGACGGGCTCGACGACGAGCAGGTGCGGCGGGTGATGACCCCTTCCGGCACCAATCTCCTCGGCCTGGTGAAGCACCTCGCGTCCGTGGAGTACGGCTGGTTCTGCCGGACCTTCGGGCGGGAGGTCGAGCCGCTGTGGTTCGACCCGTTCACCGACCAGGACATGAGCGCGGGTCCTGACGACACGACGCGGCGGATCACCGACTTCTACGGCCGTGCCCGCGCCGCCGCCGACCGCACCGTCGCGGAGCTGTCGCCGGACGACGTGGGCACGTCGTGGAACGGCACGGCCGTGTCCCTTCGCTGGGTCCTGGTCCACATGATCGAGGAGACGGCGCGGCACGCGGGTCACATGGACATCGTCCGCGAGCTGATCGACGGCGGCACGGGAGACCACCGGCCCGGCTGAACTCCGGGCCCGGCCGCGGACCCGGGGCGGTTCACACGGGACAGTCCTTAGCCCACGAGGGGGCGTACCTCGGTCGCGGCGAAGCGGAGGAAGCCCTCGGGGTCGGGCTCGTCCGCGGTGGGCTGGAGGACGACGGTGTCGGCGCCGGCGTCCGCGAGGCGCCGGACGGCCTCGGCGACGGCCTCCGCGTCCCCCGCCACGCCGTGCTCCTCGGCGGGGTCCTCGCCGTTGGCCTCGATCTCGGCCCGCAGCCGGGCGGCGGCGTCCGGACCGGTCGCCGCGTGCAGGTAGACGACGACCCGGTGCGGGTCGGTGCGGCCCGCCGACACGCGGCCCTCGTCGATGAGGAGGCGCGCCCGCCGTACGCCCTCGGGACCGGTGGCGGCGGTCAGGACGGTGCCGTCCGCGGCCTCGCCCGAGAGCCGCAGGGAACGGGGGCCGGTGACCCCGGCCAGCACCGGGGCCGCAGTCACGGGCGGCCAGTCGAGGGCCACGCCGTCCAGCCTGACGTACCGCCCGTCGGCCGTGACGCGCTCACCGGCGAGCAGCGCGCGCAGGGCCGCCAGGTACTCGCGGAGCAGCGTCACCGGCGATTCGGCGCGCGCCCCGACCTGCCCCATCCAGTCCTGCACGCCGTGGCCGACGGCGAGGGAGGCACGCCCGGGGAACAGGCGGTGCAGGGTGGCCGCCTCCATCGCGGTGAGGGCGACATTGCGCAGCGGCACCGGCAGCAGGCCCACGCCGACCCGCAGCCGCTCGGTCCAGGCCAGGGCGGCAGCGGCGGTGGAGATCCCGCCTTCGAGGAAGCAGTCCTCCCAGAGCCACAGCTCCTCCAGGCCGGCGTCGTCCGCCAGACGGGCCAGGGCACGGAGTCGTTCGGGAGGCAGCTGGGGACGGAACACGGCGCCGAGTGCGGTCATGGTCACTTCCTACCGACCGCCCGCCCGCCGGGCAACTCCTTTACCGTTCGCCCGCCTTGGCCGACGCGCCCTGCCCGCCCCGCTCGTCCCGCTCGTAGCGCAGCAGGACGACGCCGTTGCCGAAGGTGTGGGTCTCGACGAGCCGGAGCGGGGTCGGGGCGTCCGCCGGCGCGAAGAGGGGCCTGCCGCGGCCGAGGATCACCGGATGGACGTACACCCGGAACTCGTCGATCAGGCCGTAGTGCAGGAAGGTGGCGGCGAGATCGTGTCCGCTGAGGCACAGGTCGCCGCCGGGTGCCTCCTTGAGGGCCCTGATCTCCTCGGGGACGACATCGCGCACGATCGTGGTGTTCCAGTCGGCGTGCTGCAGCGTCCGCGAGTACACCGTCTTCGGGATGGTCCGCCAGATCTCGGCGAACTCGGCGATCGCGGGTTCGACGTCCGGACCCGCGTCCGCCTCCGGCCAGAACTCCGCCATCAGCTCGTGCGTCACGCGTCCGGACAGCAGACCGCCCATGCCCCGGACCAGCTCGTTGAAGTGCCGGTGCAGTTCATCGTCGATCACGTGCCAGTCGATCTCCCGGCGGGGTCCCTCGAAGAACCCGTCGAGCGACACCGCCGACATCAGAACGATCTTCCTCATCGAGCCTGTCCCCTTCATCGCGTCTTTCACCACGGGCCCGGGTTCAGCTCCGTTCGCCCTCGCCCTCGCCCGTGGAGTCACCCTTGGGGAACGAGACTTCCACCCGGCGGTTCTTCCGGCGCCCCTGTTCGGAGGTGTTGTCGGCGATCGGATAGTCCTCGCTGTAGCCGCGCACCTCGAACGTGACGTCTCCGTCGAGGTCGCCCGCGAGTTCCTCGTGGACCACTTCCGCGCGCTTCTTGGAGAGCGTCAGGCCGTGCGCGTACGAGCCGAGGTTGTCGGTGAAGCCGAACACCCGGACGTTCGTGGCGTTCTGCGCCTTGATCTCGTCCGCGATCGCCTGGATACGGGAGCGCGCCTCGGGGTTCAGCTTCGAACTGTCCTTCGGGAACAGCACCTCCGCCTGCAACGCGAACGTCACGTTCTCGTTCGTGTCCTCCCGGCGCTCCTCACCGCCGAGGTCCTCCACGACCGACTTGATGTCCAGCACCTTGGCGGGGGCCAGGGTGGCGCCGTCGGCGAGCTTCAGGCCCGGGCTGTTCCCGTCCACCTCGGGGGGCGGGGAGGTCGTCACGCTGCCCGGCGGGGCGCTCGGGTCCTCGTCGTCCGCGTACGCCGGCCCGGGGAGCCCGAGGGTGACCAGCACGGCCAGGGCCGTGAACGTCGTCGCTGCGGTGCGGTTCGGGAGGGGCATGGGTCACTCGCCCTCGGAGAGTTCGACGGAGGCGGGGGGCATGGCGCCCACCTGGAAACTGACCTGCGTGGTGCCGGCGGGCGGGGCGGGGAACTGGGCGAACCACTGGGCGGTTTCCCCCTGGCGCACACCGCCGGTGAACTGCGTGCAGAGGCAGCGCCCCGAGGTGTCCCGGAGGACCAGGTACTTCTTCTTCCCCTTCTGGTCGACCAGATTGGCGCCTGCGATGGACGCACCGTTCTTGGACAACTCGCGTTCATCGCCGCGCCAACTCGCGGCGACCCATGCACTTTCGGTGTTGTTGGTCACCGTCCCTTCAACGGTGACGAACCCGCCTTCGTCGCGTTTGGCGGACGTGACTGCGAGCGTCAGGCCGTTCTCGCCCTTCACCTCGGCCAGCACCTGGTCCTGCTCAGGTGCCTGCGAGGTTTCGCTACCGTCATCGCTGCTGCTCTTGGAAGGTGTCGAGGACGAGGTGCCCTTGTCCGACTTGTCGTCGTCGCCACCGCCGCAGCCGGACACCGTGAGGAACAGACCCGCCGTGATCGCCACCGTGGCCAGTGCCCTGCGGCCCTTCATGGTGTGCCGGAGATACATCGGTACGGCTTCCCTTCACTCGGCCAGATGCACAGAGAACATCACGGACGCGTCAGGAAGGTCGTCCGGATCGAAATCTTCGGGGTCGATGTTCACGCTCTCGCCATCACAGTTCAGCTCCACGGGCTTCTCCGGATCCGCCTCGGGGTCGAAGTCGCACCGGGGTTCGATGACGGCGGTGGCATGGGCGTGCGCCTGCATGCCCTCGGTGCCGGGGAGGATCGAGTCGCCGACCGTGTAGTTGGTCTCGATCTCGACCTCGTACCCCGGAAGGCCGTTCACCTGGACGAACTCTGCGCTCAGCAGGGCCGAGTCGTTCTCGGCCGCCAGCTGCTCGGCCGCGGCCGTGGCCCCGGCACTCGCCGGAGGACCCTCGCCCAGCCAGTCCAGCCAGTCGCCCCCTTCGCCCATGGCGACCAAGAGGTCGTCGAGCATCTCGTCCCTGGCGTCCTGCGCCGCCGCCAACGCGGCAGCGTCCGCCGCGGACTGAGCTCCATTACGGGCGGACGCTGCTTGGGCGAACGCGAAAAGGGCGAGAGCGGCGAAAAGCAGGATCGCCGTCAGCCAGATATAGATCGGCAGCGTCTGCCCATGGTCATCCAGTGAGCCTACGCCCGTCAGCCGCCGATGACGTCCGTGACGGCGTTGAGGATCGCTGTCGAGATCAGACCGTCCAGCCCGAGGCTGTCGATCAACGTGAAGATCCCCGCAATGATGATCATCAACCCCGCATACTCCACGAACCCCGCCCCCGCGTCCCGGTCCTTGCCCTTCATCCGGGTGATCACGGTCCTGGTCCAGCTGTCGAACCTGTTCATCGTCACTGCCCTCCCGCCCGACGCCACTTCCGACCCGAGCACCGTACGTGAGAACTTGCCTACTCCGGGTGGGTCCAGGGGCCCAACTTCCGGGGGCGGGAATCACCGTGACCACCCCCCGCGGGCGGTACCCAGCCAGTGGGCGATCGCTTCGCTGCGCGAAGAACTGTGCAGCTTCGCGAAGATGCGGTTGATGTGGTTCTTCACGGTCTTCTCGCTGATGAAGCAGGCGGCGGCGATCTGCCGGTTGTTCATGCCGGACGCGATGAGATCCATGACCTCCACCTCCCGTGAACTCAGGCCGTAGTCATCTCGGTTGGTGCCGTGACGGGGCGGCCCGGTGACGGTCGCGGACCGCGTCTGCGACGAATGTGCCACAGCCGGTTGCACATGCGAAGAGATTTCGTCCGGTTCGTAGGAAACACCGAGCGAATCCGTGACGGTGGCTCGTCCGTACCTCATGTCCCGTACGGCGGTGATCAGTTCGGCGGCGGTGAACTCCCCGTGGACGAGATAGCCGACGGCGCCCCGGCGCAGCGCCTCGGCCACGACCTCGGGTTCCCGGCTGTACGTCAGCATCATCACCGGTGTCCGAAGGGCGAGTTGGGGCAGTGCGGTGAGGCCGTCGGTGCCGGGCATGCGGACGTCGAGCAGGACGACGTCCGGGGCGCTCCGGCTCGCGGCTGTGACGGCTTCGCGGCCGTCCGCCGCCTCGGCGACGACGTCGATGTCCGGGTGGGCGCCCAGCAGGGCGGTCAGTCCGGCGCGGACGACCGGGTTGTCGTCGGCCACGAGCACACGCAGGGGCCGGTCGGAGCGTGCCTGGTCAGGCATGGGCGGCCTCCTCTCGGGGGATGGGGCGGGCCGGTCCGGGGAGCGGGCAGGTCAGGAGGATCTCCGTGCCGCCCTGCGGGGGGCCCGACAGGTGCAGGCGCCCGCCGAGGGAGGACGCCCGTTCCACCATGCCGAGCAGGCCGAAGTGGCCGGATTCCGTCAGTTCGTCGAGCACGGCGGTGGGCGGGAGTCCCACGCCGTCGTCCCGGACGCTCAGCCGCAGGACCCCGGACGCGGTGTCGGCGTCGAGGCCGAGGACCACGACGGTGGCGCGCGCGTGCCGGTGGGCGTTCTCCAGCGCCTCCGAGACGATCGCCAGCAGGTGTTGTGCCGTCGCGTACGGGAGTGCGGGGACGGCGCCCGTGCAGCGCAGTTCCGCGGGGAGGGCCGTACGGGCCGTGAAGTCGTCCACGCGGCGCGCGAGCTCGCGGGCCAGGTCCCTTCGTGCGGCGGTCAGGTCGGTGTGGTGGCGCAGGCCGGAGAGCAGTTCGCGGGACTCCGTCGCGGCCCGGCGGGCGGCGCCCGCCACCAGCGTCGCCCGGCGTTTGAGGGTGCCGGGGTCGCAGGAGTCCGCCGATCCGGCCAGCGCCTCCGCCGCGAGGGCCAGGCCGTGCAGGGTCTTGGCGACCGAGTCGTGCATCTCACGGGCGAGGCGCGCCCGTTCGGACTCCAGGGCCTCGGCCACCGCGAGCCGGGAGGTCGCCTCCGACAGGGCCTGACTCGCCGTACCGAAGCGGAACATCAGGTTGCGCAGGGTGACGCCGATGATGCCGGCGCCGACGCAGAACCCGGCGATCAGGAGGGTGCTGGCGCCGGTGCCCGGCCGGTGCTCCCAAGTCCGGAACACCGTCAGCAGGACGGCCAGCTGGAGGCCGGTGAAGACGCCGGAGCCGCGCCAGCCGTACAGCAGGCCCGCCAGGAGCGGGGTGCAGACCGTGGCGTAGGCGAGGGGGGAGGCCGGGGACGCGGTGAGCAGCAGGACCGCGCCGAAGGTCAGGTCCACGGCCAGCAGGCTCGGGTGGGCGAGGAGGCGGGGGCCGAAGCGGTCCCAGTCCCGGAGCATGGCGTACGAGCCCATCACGCCGAGGACGGCCGCGGCGAGGACCGTGTGGCGGGCCGGGCCGTCCGCCGCGTTGGCCATCGCGAAGGGCGCACCGACCGCGACGGCCGCGAGGCGCACGGCGAACGCCTGGCGGCACAGGGCCTGGAGGGCGCTCAGCTGGAGTCGGACGCTGCCGGGGGCCGGGGCGTCGTCGGCGAGGTATCCGGCGTCGGCGCCCCGGGGCCAGCCCGGGTCCGCCCCGCCGGCCCGGTCACCGCCGGGGCCGGTGCGTGCGTATGTGCTCATGTCCGGGCCCGCCTCCGCGCCCGGGCCCGCGCTCGTCCCCGGGCCCGCGCTCGTCTCCGGGCCCGGGCTCGTCTCCGCGTCCGGACGCGCGTCGTAGCGCCGTGCCGGCGCGTACCGCCCGCCGCGGTGTGCCGTCCCTCGGCCGAGCCGGAGGCCTCTCATCAGCGGCCCAGGATCGAGCCGAAGTTCGTGCCGGACCCGAGGAACATCCCGGTCGCGATGAGGATCATCGTGGCGGGGAGCATGAACACGAGCGTCACCATCGTCGCCTTGGGGATGGTCTTCGCGGCGCGGCGGCGGGCGTTCTGGGCGTCGGTCCTGCGCATGTCGGTGGCGAGCTGGATGAGCGTCTCGGCGATCGGCGAGCCCAGTTCCTCGCCCTGCTGGAGCGCGGAGACGAACTGGGCGACGGACTCGGAGGAGTTGCGGCGGCGCAGTTCGTCGAAGGCCTGGCGGCGGCTGACGCCCATGTCCATCTGGCGCAGGGTGATGCGCAGTTCGTCCGCCCACGGGCCCTCGTACTTCTCCGCGACCCGGTCCAGGGCCTGGCGGAAGCCGAGGCCGGCGGAGACCACGACCGCCAGCACGTCGAGGAAGTCGGGCAGCGTGCGGTCGATGACGTCCTTGCGCTCCCGGATCGCCTGCCAGATCAGGGCGTCGGCGGCGAGCAGCCCGAAGGCGAGTGTGGCGACGGCGAAGAGGGGCCGGCCGTTGGAGAGGAAGACCAGGCCGAGTACGAGGCCGAAGACGCCGTACACCGCGCGGCGGGCCGCGTAGCGGCTGAGGGTGAGGCCGCCGGGGTTGCCCGCCATGTCGATGCGGCGCCGTTTGGCGTCGACGCGGCTGGGGCCCATCATGCGCAGGACGACGGGTGCGAAGCGCATGCCGAGGCGGTCGACGGCCGAGTCCGCCTTGGAGACCCGGGTCGCGCCGACCTCCAGGGCGAGCACCAGGTCGCTGGGGAGCTTGGCGTCGGCGCGGATCATGCGGATGCCGAGGAGGGCGCCCGCGACGGCCGCGCCCATCACGACGGCGAGCAGCAAGGCCTGCAATGGAATCTCCCCCTCACACTTCGATCTTGCCGAGACGGCGGATGACGAAGAAGCCGACGGTGTAGAGGCCGAGCGAGATCAGGACGAGCGCCTGGCCGAGCGGGGAGCCGGTGACCCGGGCGAGGGCGCCCTCGTTCGAGGAGTTGATCAGCAGCAGCGAGCCGAGGCCGAGAAGCGGGACGGTGAAGGCCGTCGCGTTCACCTCGGAGAGCATGGTGCGGACCTCGCGCCGGGTCTCCTTGCGGTCCTCCAGGGTCTGGGTGAGGTTGCGCAGCGAGCTGACGACCGAGCCGCCCGCCTTGTTGGCGAGAACGAGGGTGGTGACCAGGACGACGAGTTCACGGGACGGGAGGCGCTCGGCGAGCTCGCTGAGCGCGTCGTCGATGGACCTGCCCAGGGTCAGGTGGTCGGCCACCCGGGCCAGTTCCTCGCCGGCCGGCGCCTCCAGTTCCTCGGCGGCCATCGCCAGCGCCGTGCGCAGGGCGAGTCCGGCGGCGGTCGCGTTGGCCAGCAGCCGGGCCACGTCGGGCAGTTGGTTGATGAAGGCCTCGATGCGTTTCTGGCGCTGCCAGTTGAGGAAGATCGCCGCGCTCCAGACGCCGACGAGAGCGGCGATCGGCCCGAAGAACGGGGCCAGGGTGGTGGCCGCGATCAGCCACAGTGCGACGACGACGGCGACGACGTAGACGGAGAACTCGCCGGCCGTCAGGTCGAGTCCGGTCGCCGACAGCCGCAGGTGGATGGTGCGCCCGAGGCGGGTGCGGCGCAGCCGGCGGTCGATTCCGGTGAACCGGCGCACGCGGCCCGCGGTGTCCCGGACGGATCCGCCGGACAGGCGGTCCTCCAGGGCCCGGCGCTGGGCGCGGCCCGCGGCGTACGCGTGCACGCCGGCGACGGCGAGGGTGCCGCACAGGACGGTGGCGCCGAGGGTGAGCAGGGCGGGGTTGTTCACGCCTGCCTCCCGTGCGGGGTGGGGGCCGTCATCCGATGGCCTGCCTCGTGTCGAGGACGTCCATTGCCTCGGCGACGCCGAAGGCCGGTGGCAGCGGTTCCCCCGCGACGTACAGCTTCTCGGCGATCTGACGGGGCAGCGGGAGGTGTTCGAAGCGGCCGTGGACGACACGGTCGGGGCCGGTGGGACTCGGGACGAAGCGGGAGACTGTCGCGATGCGGAACTGTTCACGGCCGTGCGAGACGAGCAGGGCGATCTCGGCGATCTTGCGGGAGCCGTCGGCGTGCCGGGAGAGCTGCACGACGACCTCGACGGCCGAGTTGATCTGGTCTTTGAGCGCCTCGAAGGGGATCTGCACCTCGGACATCGAGCCGAGGGTCTGGAGCCGCATCAGGGCGTCCTCGGCGGAGTTCGCGTGCACGGTGGCGAGGGAACCGTCGTGGCCCGTCGACATCGCCTGGAGCATGTCGAGGGTCTCCCCGCCGCGGACCTCACCGACGATGATGCGGTCGGGACGCATGCGCAGGGAGTTGCGGACGAGGTCGCGGATGGTGATCTGGCCCTTGCCCTCGACGTTCGGGGGCCGGGACTCCAGGCGGATGACGTGCTCCTGCTGGAGCTGGAGCTCGGCCGAGTCCTCGATGGTGATGATGCGCTCCTGGGAGGGGATGAGTCCGGAGAGCGCGTTGAGCAGGGTCGTCTTCCCGGTGCCCGTACCGCCGCTGACGATGACGTTGAAGCGGGCGCGGACGAAGGCCGCCAGCAGCATGAGCATCTGCTCGTCCAGGGAGCCGAGCCCGATGAGTTCCGGGAGCGTGTAGGCGCGCGGGAAGCGGCGGATCGTGAGGGTGGGGCCGGTGAGGGCGAGCGGCGGGATGATGACGTTGACGCGCTCGCCGGTGGGGAGCCGCGCGTCGACCATCGGATTGGACTCGTCGACCCTGCGGTTGACGGTGGAGACGATGCGTTCGATCGTCTGCATGAGCTGTTCGGTGGAGGCGAAGCGCAGCGGGAGCTGTTCGACGCGGCCGGCCCGCTCGACGAAGATCGAGTCGGGGCCGTTGACCATGATCTCGGTGATGGACGCGTCGGCGAGGAGGGGTTCGAGGACGCCGAGGCCGAGGGCTTCGTCGACGACGCGCCGGATCAGCTGGGAGCGCTCGGCGGAGGACAGGACGGGGCCCTCGCGGCTGATGATGTGGCCGAGGACGCGCTCGAGGCGGGCGCGCCGTTCGGCCGCCGCCAGGCTGGACATCTCCGCGAGGTCGATCTCCTCGAGGAGCTTGGCGCGGTAGACGGCGACGAGGTGTCCGTCCTCGCGGGCGGGCCCCCCTTCTTCGGGGGCGGCGGCGATGCGGGAACGCAGGCTCATGTCTTCAGCTCCTCCCGGTCAGTCGTCCTGGTCGTTGGGCATGGTGGCGTGGCGTTCGGCGGTGAAGCCGTCCATGAAGGGGATGACGGAGGGGATGTCGACCTGGACGGTGGCGACCACCGTGTCGCCTCCGCCGCCGACCGAGACGTTCGCGTCGAACCGGCCGTCCATCGCGGCCTGGCCCGCCGCGGTTCCGGCCGCCGCGTCCTTCTGGGCGGCGACGCGTGCCGCCGCCCGGGCCCCGGACCCGGCCTGGTTGATGCCGTAGCCGACGAGGCCGAGCTGGATGGCCGCCATCCCGATGACGAGCAGGATGGGCAGGAACCCGGCGAACTCCAGCATGGAGACACCGCGGTCGCCCCAGGGGCGGGGCCGCCGGGACGCGGCGGGCGCCGGGGGCCCGTGCAGGCGTGACGACCGGCGCCCGTCGGGGCCTGGGCGCCCCGGCAGCCTGCGTCCGCGTAGCAGAGAGAGCACCACCGGGCTCATCCCACGTCCCCCTCCGCCGCCGCGCCCGCCTCGCCCGCGACCTCCCAGCCGGCGTCGAAACCGGGGAAGAACAAAGGCACTTGGGCGGTGACGCGGGCCTTCCACACGTCGCCTTCGAGGGTGCAGACGATGGCCGCGTCCTGCCAGGCCCCCGGCAGGTGCTCCGCCCCGGCCGCCTGGCAGGCACCGTCCGCGTCGCCGTTCACGGCGTACGCCGCCGTGGCCGCCCGCGCCGCCTCGTCGGCCGCGTTCCCGGCCAGGGACCAGGTGTAGCCGTACAGCACGCACTGCCACAGGATCGTCATCACGACGAGCAGCAGCGGGAACATGCCCGCGAATTCGAGGGTCACCGCGCCCCGGTCGCCGCCCTTGCGGCGCAGGGCGAGCGCGCCGCGTTCCGGGGCGGCCTTGCGGCGCCGGCCGCCTCCGCCCTCGGGGGCGGGGACCGCGAGGCCCAGTTCGCCGGTGAGGGCCCACAGGGCCTGCTTCACCGTCGAGCGGGCGTCCAGGTCCTGGAGGCGGCCGGCGTCGACCACGGACTGGAGTTCCTTGAACGCGGCGGGCACCGTGGTGCGGGCGACCCTGGTGCCGGTGACGCGTTCGACGAGGGACGGCTGGATCTCCGTACCGCGCGAGTGCCGGTTGACGACCGTCGTCGTCTCCTCGGCCTTGCGGATCTGGAGGCGGTCCCACATGCGGACCATGCGTTTGGCGGCGCGTACGGCGACGACGTCGGGGGTGACCAGGAGCAGGGCCTGGTCGGCCATCTCCACGGCGGCCGCGGTCGCGGAGGTCATCTGGGAGCCGCAGTCCACGACCACCACGTCGTGGCGGGAGCGCAGGGCGGCCAGGACCTGGCGGGCGACCCG
The DNA here is from genome assembly GCF_056435845.1 of Streptomyces sp. NPDC043867. Taxonomy (NCBI): domain Bacteria; kingdom Bacillati; phylum Actinomycetota; class Actinomycetes; order Kitasatosporales; family Streptomycetaceae; genus Streptomyces; species Streptomyces sp. NPDC043867. Next base: position 100,989 of record NZ_JBWKDS010000032.1, read on the forward strand.
GTCGGTGATCTCCTCGCCGCGCTCGCCCTCGGCGGGGGCGAGCAGCAGGCCGACGCCGCTGTCGTGCGTGAAGACGGCGTCCTGGAGCACGCGCGGGTTGATGTCGCTGATCCCGGCGAGGTCCGCGACCGACCTGCGGAACTGCACGTCCAGGTAGGAGGCGACGTCCCCGGACTGGAGGTCGAGGTCGAGCAGGGCGACCGTACGTCCGGAGGCCTGCGCGGCGAGGGCGAGGTGGACGGCGGTGACGGTGGCGCCGACGCCGCCCTTCGCGCCGGTGACGGTGACGACGGTGCCGCCGGGGCCGGTGTACAGCTCGGGTGTGCTGCCCAGGTGGCGGCGCATGCCCAGCGACCATGCGGCGGCGGCCTGGACGCGCTCGAAGAGGGCGTCGTAGCCGAGCGGCAGGCCGATGATGCCGCGGGCACCGGAGTCCATGGCGGCGGTGAGGACGCCGTTGCCGGTGTCGGCGGTGATGAGGACGACGCCGACCGCCGGGAAGCGCATGACGACGTCGCGGATCAGGTCCAGGGCCGGGACCGGGCCGATCCGTTCGTGCACGAGGACGACCTCGGGCAGCTCGTCCAGGGACTGCGTCGCGAGACGCGCGAGGGTGTCGAGGAGGGCCGTCGAGTCGGGTACGGGCGGGGCGGGTTCGGTGTCGGCGAGCTGGCTCAGCAGCGTGGTGAGCGCGCGGGCCGAGTCGATGTCACCTACGGCGGGAAGGATGCGGACGGTCATCGGCGGCACCCTCTGCGACGGGCCCCGGCGGGAGCGGTCGACATGTGCGGCCTCCTACTTGTCCTCGTCGAGGGTGTACGTACGGTCGCCGGGGGCGACGGTCGTGTCGGAGCCGCCCGCGACCAGGGCGAGGCGGACGTGGGTCGCGAACGACTCGGCGTACGCGACCCGTTGGGCGTCGGCGGTGTCGAGTGCGAACGTGATGGGGACGGCCTCGCTCGCCGTGCGGCGCCGGTCGTCGCTCGACTGGCCGGGGTCCAGCGCGGTGAGTTCGCCGACGTCGATGACGCGGGCGTTCGCGACGATGACCTTGGACTGGTTCCTGCCCTTGTCGTTCTCCGCCTTGAAGGTGGCGTAGATGTTGACCCGGGCTCCGGGGTCGATCTTTCCGGCCACCCCGGTCGCGGCGTCGATCATGATGGCGATCTCCTGCTGGCCGGCCTCCAGCGAGGGCCGGTCGACGATCATGTCGGCCTGGAGCAGCGAGCCCTTCTCCAGCCGGGTGACCGCGATCTTGCCGCGGATCTGGGAGAGGCTGGTGACGGCCGTGGACGACACCCAGCGCTCGGGCATCGACACCTTCTCGAACTGGTCGGCGGACAGCTCCCGGTAGGGCGCGATGTCGCTCCTGAGGCGGTACGCCACCACCTCGGGGCCCACCTTCGAGTTCACGTCACGGATCACCGAGAGCACTCCGGCGAAGGCGCCGAGGGCGCACAGGACCGAGAGGACCAGCAGGATGACGCCGCGGCGCTGGCGTGAGTTCATGACGCGGACAACCTCGATCGGGGGGCGGGGACAGCGGGGTCGAGCGGTCGTGCCTGGCGTTGTTCGGCTGTGCGTACGGTGCGGTGGGCCTAGGTGACGGCTGGGGGCAGGGCGCGCACCGAGGAGCCTGCCCGTGCGGCGGCGTTCGGAAGCTCTCCCGGTGCCGGCAGTGGCGCGGAGCAGAACCCGCAGCGGTCGCCGATGAGTTCGAGGCCGCACCAGTGGCACGTCTCGCGCCGGACGGAGGAGACGAGCTGGTAGAGCACGGAGACGTCGTACAGACCGGCGGCGAACTCGGCGAGTCTCGCCGTCCCCCACCAGCGCGCGGACTGGCCGGGGAGCGGGACGGTGGCGATGCTCTGCACCTGCCAGGCGGGCGCGAGGGTCGTGGTGATCCAGTCGGAGGGTGGCTGGTCGGCAGCGACGAGCAGCCGGGTGCCGAACTCCGGGCCCGTCAGCTCCTCCTGGCCGACCCGCACGAGCTGCGGGCGCGGGTTGGCCAGGACGGCGAACTGGGCGCCGGGCACCCAGGACTTGGCGTGCGACTTCAGGGACACCGGGACGCGGTCGAGTCTGGCGACGGAGCCGAGCAGGGCGCCCGCGTAGATGTAGTGGGCGAGCAGGCGGGCGGCGGAGGCGAGGACGCCGGGGCTGAAGTCGCAGACGGACAGCTGGCGCAACTGCTGTGCCAGCAGCGCGAGTCCGAGCGGCGGCAGGTCGATTCCGAGCAGCGCGATGCGGTCGCTCTCCAGGACCGAGCGGACGGTGTGCAGCCGCCGGGCGAGGTCGTCGGCGCGGGAGGGGGAGGCCGAGTAGAGCGAGATCACGTACCCGTGCTGCTCGATGAGGGTGTGCATGCCGGTGAGGGAGTCCTCGAGGGTGTCCAGCGGCTGCACCACCGCGGGCGGGGTCTGCCGGTCGTGCGGCGGGAGCACCAGATCGGGACTGGTGACGGCTATCGCGGTCGGCACGCTGGAACCACCCCGTTCACCGAGGCGGGATGGTCACCGCCGCCTTCGGATCGCCCCTGTTTCGCCATGGACCGTCACAGATGGCCACACCTGGTCACTGTGACGTCCTCCTGCATCTGCACCATATCCACGGTGTGCCCCGCCCAACACCGACTTCGGCAGATCAACTCACCGAAGGTGCGGGCGTGATCAACGGAGAGTGAATCGCGTCCACGGCAACAGGGCGTGCCTGTGGGGATGTTGGGGCGAACGAGGCGCCTTCAGAGGTCTTGACAACCGTATTGGTCTGGACCACCTTGGACCTCCAGCGGTGGCCACCGTTCCGCAACCTCCCCGCCCTCTCCCCCTCACCGGAGGCACCAGTGGACCGCGTACCAGGCATGCCCAGACGCAGACGGACATGGGCGGGGCTCCTCGCCGCCGCGCTCGGGGCGTCGGCCCTCACCCTCACCGGCCTCGCCACCGAGGCGCAGGCCGCCGACGTCAACAACGCGAGGAACGGCGGTTACGAGTCGGGCCTCGGCAACTGGACCTGTTCCGCGGGCAGCGGTACGACCATGTCCTCGCCGGTGCACGGCGGCTCGGCCGCGCTGAAGGCGACGCCCGCCGGGCAGGACAACGCCAAGTGCACGCAGACCGTGGCGGTCAAGCCCAACTCGACGTACACGCTGAGCGCCTGGGTGCAGGGCGGGTACGCCTACCTCGGCGCGAGCGGCACGGGGACGACGGACGTCTCCACCTGGACCCCGGACTCCTCGACGTGGAAGCAGCTGACGACCAGCTTCACCACGGGCGCCTCGACGACCTCGGTCACGGTGTACACGCACGGCTGGTACGGGCAGGCCGCCTACCACGCGGACGACCTCTCGGTGTTCGGCCCCGACGGAGGGGGCGGCACCGACCCGGCGCCGACGGTCCCGGCGGCCCCGGCCGGTCTGAAGGTCGCCTCCACCACGTCCTCGTCCGCGTCCCTCGCCTGGAACACGGTCTCGGGCGCGACGGGCTACAACGTCTACCGGGACGGCACGAAGGTCACGGCGGTGACCGGCACCTCGGCGACCGTCACCGGCCTGGCCGCGTCCACCTCGTACTCCTTCCAGGTCACCGCGACGAACGCGGCCGGTGAGTCCGCGAGGTCCGCGGCGGTCACCGGCACGACGGCCGCCTCCGGTGGGGGCGGCGGGGGTGGCGGAACGCTTCCCGCGCACGCCGTCACGGGCTACTGGCAGAACTTCAACAACGGCGCGAAGGTCCAGAAGCTGTCCGACGTCCAGTCGCAGTACGACATCATCGCCGTCGCCTTCGCGGACACCACGGGCACACCCGGCGCCGTGACCTTCAACCTCGACTCGGCCGGGCTCGGCGGCTACACCGTCGACCAGTTCAAGGCCGACATCAAGGCCAAGCAGGCCGCGGGCAAGAAGGTCATCATCTCCATCGGCGGCGAGAAGGGCACGATCTCCGTCAACGACTCGGCGTCCGCCACGAACTTCGCGAACTCCGTCCACTCCCTGATGCAGACGTACGGCTTCGACGGCGTCGACATCGACCTGGAGAACGGCCTCAACGCGACCTACATGACGCAGGCGCTGAGGTCCCTGTCCGCGAAGGCCGGCCCGTCCCTCGTCATCACGATGGCCCCGCAGACGATCGACATGCAGTCGACCTCCAACACCTACTTCCAGACGGCCCTGAACATCAAGGACATCCTCACGGTCGTCAACATGCAGTACTACAACAGCGGTTCGATGCTGGGCTGCGACGGCAAGGTCTACAGCCAGGGCACGGTCGACTTCCTCACGGCCCTCGCCTGCATCCAGATGGAGGGCGGCCTCGCGCCGTCCCAGGTGGGCCTCGGCGTCCCCGCCTCCACCAGCGGCGCGGGCAGCGGCTACGTCTCCCCCGCCATCGTCAACAACGCCCTCGACTGCCTCGCCAAGGGCACCAACTGCGGCACGTTCAAGCCGTCCAGGACCTACCCGGCCCTGCGCGGCGCGATGACCTGGTCCACGAACTGGGACGCGTCGGCGGGCAACGCGTGGTCCAACGCGGTGGGGCCGCACGTGCACGGGCTCTGACGCCCCCGGCAACACGAGGACGTCCCCGCCCGGAACTTCGCCGGACGCTGTTGGCTAATTCCGCCCCGCTGGATCTCATCCAGCGGGGCGGAGTGCTGAGAAGGGTGAGATACGGGTGCGGGCGAGGGGTCTGCC
>NZ_JBWKDS010000033.1:0-23177 GCF_056435845.1 Streptomyces sp. NPDC043867
CCGCCTTGCAGCTGCACGCGCCAGACCCCGCTCGGGTCGGTCAGGACGAACCGTCGGTCACAGCCAGCCTGATCCAAACGACAGGCCCTAGCCGGTCCGGCCGGGACCTTTTTGGAGGCGAACCGCGCCCCGTGGTTCCCTGGCCGGCATGAGCAACCTCATCGTGACCACGTGGTCCCTGGAGCAGACGGCGCCCTCCGACCTGCTGCCCGCCTCCGCGCCCGGCGCGGACGTGAGGATCGTCCGCGCCGAGGTGCCCTCGCCCGAGTTCAGCCGCTTCCTGTACGCGTCGGTCGGCGGGGACATCCGCTGGACCGACCGGCTCGGCTGGACGTACGAGCGGTGGCAGGCGGTGCTGGACCGGCCGGGCGTGGAGACCTGGGTCGCGTACGACCGGGGGACCCCCGCGGGATACGTGGAGCTGGACCCGCAGGACGACGGGGCCGTGGAGATCGTCTACTTCGGGCTGATACCCGCCTTCCGGGGCCGCCGGATCGGCGGGCACCTGCTCTCCCACGGTGCCGCGCGCGCCTGGGACCTGGCCGGGCGCTGGCCCGGGCGGGCCGAGACCAAGCGGGTCTGGCTGCACACGTGCAGCAAGGACGGTGAGCACGCCATGGACAACTACCTGCGGCGCGGCTTCAAGCTCTTCGACACCAGGGTCGAGGAGGAGCCCGACGTACCCGCACCCGGCCCCTGGCCCGGTGCCGAAGCCAGGTGACCGGCCCGGCGCGTGACACCCCCTCGGCATGAGGACAACCGCTCCGCCATGTGATCGACAACACTCGCGTCTTGCGATTCGGGACAAGCATGTCCACATGACGGACAATGGTGGACTCCCCCGAGATCCCCGTGACACGCTTCCGTCATGTCTGGAACTGGGATTGCCTTGGTGAGTCGGCGACACGTCGATCTCTGCCGCATGTCCAGCGCCATCTGTCCGGCGAGCTGATCAGCCCAGCGCCGCCGAGATCCCCCTTTTTGTGAACCTTGCGCAATGACGCGCCCATACTTCGGTATGTGCCCATATGTGCAGGTCAGAGCCGCCCTCTTGCCTGTCCCGTAGTCCCGAAGGACGTATCAGCCATGGCCGCCACCCCGCAGAATCCCGCCGCGCCCCGCCGCAAGGTGAGCCGTCACCGCGGCGAGGGTCAGTGGGCCGTGGGTCACTTCACCCCGCTCAATGGCAACGAACAGTTCAAGAAGGACGACGACGGTCTCAACGTGCGGACACGCATTGAGACGATCTACTCCAAGCGGGGCTTCGACTCGATCGACCCCAACGACCTGCGCGGCCGGATGCGCTGGTGGGGCCTCTACACCCAGCGCAAGCCCGGGATCGACGGCGGCAAGACCGCGATCCTGGAGCCCGAGGAGCTGGACGACAAGTTCTTCATGCTGCGGGTGCGCATCGACGGCGGCCGGCTGACCACCGCACAGCTACGGGTCATCGGCGAGATCTCGCAGGAGTTCGCACGCGGCAGCGCCGACATCACCGACCGGCAGAACATCCAGCTGCACTGGATCCGCATCGAGGACGTCCCCGAGATCTGGAACCGCCTGGAGGCCGTCGGCCTCTCGACCACCGAGGCCTGCGGTGACACGCCCCGCACCATCCTCGGCTCACCGGTCGCCGGCATCGCGGAGGACGAGATCATCGACGGCACCCCCGCCGTCGAGGAGATCCACCGCCGCTTCATCGGCGACAAGGCCTTCTCCAACCTGCCGCGCAAGTTCAAGACGGCGATCTCGGGCTCCCCGCTGCTGGACGTGGCCCACGAGATCAACGACGTCGCCTTCGTCGGCGTGCACCACCCCGAGCACGGCCCCGGCTTCGACCTGTGGGTCGGCGGCGGCCTCTCCACCAACCCCAAGATCGGCCAGCGCCTCGGCGCCTGGGTCCCGCTGGACGAGGTCGCCGACGCCTGGGAGGGCGTCATCTCGATCTTCCGCGACTACGGCTACCGGCGGCTGCGCAACCGCGCCCGGCTGAAGTTCCTGCTGGCCGACTGGGGCGTCGAGAAGTTCCGCCAGGTCCTGGAGGACGAGTACCTGAAGCGCAAGCTCGTCGACGGCCCGGCGCCCGCCGAGCCCCTCGCCCGCTGGCGCGACCACATCGGCGTCCACCGGCAGCGGGACGGCCGCTTCTACGTCGGCTTCGCGCCGCGCGTCGGCCGCGTGGACGGCGCCACCCTGACGAAGATCGCCGAACTCGCCGAGGCCCACGGCTCGGGCCGGCTCCGCACCACGGTCGAGCAGAAGATGATCGTGCTCGACGTGGAGCAGGACCGGGTCGAGTCGCTGACCGAGGCCCTGGAGGCGCTGGACCTGACCGTCCGGCCCTCCGCCTTCCGGCGCGGCACGATGGCCTGCACGGGCATCGAGTACTGCAAGCTGGCCATCGTCGAGACCAAGGCGCGGGGCGCCTCCCTCATCGACGAACTCGAGCGCCGCATCCCCGAGTTCGACGAGCCCGTCACCATCAACCTCAACGGCTGCCCGAACGCCTGCGCCCGTATCCAGGTCGCGGACATCGGTCTCAAGGGCCAGCTGGTCCTCGACGACCAGGGCGAGCAGGTCGAGGGCTACCAGGTGCACCTGGGCGGCGCGCTCGGCCTGGAGGCCGGCTTCGGCCGTAAGGTCCGCGGTCTCAAGGTCACCTCGGACGAGCTGCCCGACTACGTCGAGCGGGTCCTCAGGCGCTACCAGGCCGAGCGCGAGGACGGCGAACGCTTCGCGGCCTGGGCCGCGCGCGCCTCCGAGGAGTCCCTGTCGTGAGCCGCGCGGACGACGAGACGAAGGACAGCGCATGAGCGAGCGCGCGGCGCCCTTCTACTGCCCCTACTGCGGCGACGAGGACCTGCGGCCGAGCGAGGAAGGCCACGGCGCGTGGGAATGCGCGGCCTGCAGCCGAGCCTTCCAGTTGAAGTTCCTCGGGCTGCTGTCCCGGGGAGTTCGGCGCAACGACGGTGGAGGGGACGAGATATGACGACGCTTCAGGACGGACGGACGGCCGAGGACCTCAAGAGCCTCGCCGAGCAGGCCGGACGCGACCTCGAGGACGCGTCCGCACTGGACATCCTGCGGTGGGCCGCGGACACCTTCGGCGGCAGGTTCTGCGTGACCTCCTCCATGGAGGACGCCGTGGTCGCGCACCTCGCGTCCCGCGCCCGGCCCGGGGTCGACGTCGTGTTCCTCGACACCGGCTACCACTTCCCCGAGACCATCGGCACCCGGGACGCGGTCGAGGCCGTGATGGACGTCACCGTCATCACGCTCGCCCCGCGGCAGACGGTCGCCGAGCAGGACGCCGAGTACGGCCCCCGGCTGCACGACCGCGACCCGGACCTGTGCTGCAGGCTGCGCAAGGTGCAGCCGCTGGAACAGGGCCTGACGGCGTACGACGCGTGGGCGACGGGACTGCGCCGCGACGAGTCCCCGACCCGGGCGGACACGCCCGTCGTCGGCTGGGACGACAAGCGCCGCAAGGTGAAGGTCTCGCCGATCGCCCGCTGGACACAGGACGACGTGGACGCCTACGTCGCCGAGCACGGGGTCCTCACCAACCCGCTGCTGATGGACGGCTACCCGTCCGTGGGCTGCGCGCCCTGCACCCGCCGAGTGCTGGAGGGCGAGGACGTACGCGCCGGCCGCTGGGCGGGCCGCAACAAGACCGAGTGCGGGCTGCACGGATGACGACGACCACGCACCACTCCCAGGACTCCCAGGAGAAGCAAGTGACGACCGGAGCCACCATCTGGCTCACGGGTCTGCCGAGTGCCGGCAAGACCACCATCGCGAACGAGCTGGCCGGCCGGCTGCGCGAGGAGGGCCACCGCGTCGAGGTGCTCGACGGTGACGAGATCCGCGAGTTCCTCTCGTCGGGCCTCGGTTTCTCCCGCGCGGACCGCCACACGAACGTGCAGCGCATCGGCTTCCTCGCCGACCTGCTCGCCCGTAACGGCGTCAAGGCGCTGGTGCCGGTGATCGCGCCGTTCGCGGACAGCCGTGAGGCCGTGCGCGAGCGCCACCGGGCGAGCGGCGCCGCGTATCTCGAGGTGCACGTGGCGACCCCGGTCGAGGTGTGCTCCGTACGCGACGTGAAGGGGCTGTACGCCAGGCAGGCGGCGGGCGAGATATCGGGGCTCACCGGGGTCGACGACCCGTACGAGGAGCCCGTCTCGCCCGACCTGCGCATCGAGTCCCACACCCAGACCGTGCAGGAGTCCGCGGCAGCGGTGCACTCGCTGCTCACCGAAAGGGGTCTCGCATGACGACCGCAGCCACCGTCTCCGAGGAGACGGACAGCCCGTACGCGCTCTCGCACCTGGACGCGCTGGAGTCCGAGGCCGTCCACATCTTCCGCGAGGTGGCGGGCGAGTTCGAGCGGCCGGTGATCCTCTTCTCCGGCGGCAAGGACTCCATCGTCATGCTGCACCTGGCGCTGAAGGCGTTCGCGCCCGCGCCGGTGCCGTTCACCCTGCTGCACGTGGACACCGGACACAACTTCCCCGAGGTCCTGGAGTACCGCGACCGCACGGTCGCCCGGCACGGCCTGCGGCTGCACGTCGCCTCCGTGCAGGAGTACATCGACGCGGGCAAGCTCCGGGAGCGTCCGGACGGCACCCGCAACCCGCTCCAGACCGTGCCGCTGACCGAGCGGATCCAGGCCGAGCGTTTCGACGCCGTCTTCGGCGGCGGACGCCGGGACGAGGAGAAGGCCCGCGCCAAGGAGCGCGTGTTCTCCCTGCGCGACGAGTTCTCCCAGTGGGACCCCCGCCGCCAGCGCCCCGAGCTGTGGCAGCTCTACAACGGCCGCCACGCGCCCGGCGAACACGTCCGCGTCTTCCCCCTCAGCAACTGGACCGAGCTGGACGTGTGGCAGTACATCGCCCGCGAGGGCATCGAACTGCCCCAGATCTACTTCGCCCACGAGCGCGAGGTGTTCCAGCGCGCCGGCATGTGGCTGACCGCCGGTGAGTGGGGCGGCCCCAAGAACGGCGAGACGGTCGAGAAGCGGCTCGTGCGCTACCGGACCGTCGGCGACATGTCCTGCACCGGCGCCGTCGACTCCGACGCCACCACCCTGGACGCCGTGATCGCCGAGATCGCCGCCTCCCGGCTCACCGAACGCGGCGCCACCCGGGCCGACGACAAGATGTCCGAGGCCGCGATGGAAGACCGCAAGCGCGAGGGGTACTTCTAGCCATGACCAGCACCACCGAACCCGCCCAGCCGCTGTCGGTCGAGCAGTTGTCGGCCACCACCCTGCTGCGGTTCGCCACCGCGGGGTCCGTCGACGACGGCAAGTCCACCCTCGTCGGGCGCCTGCTGCACGACTCCAAGTCGGTCCTCACCGACCAGCTGGAGGCCGTCGCACGCGTCTCCGCAGGCCGCGGCCAGGAAGCACCCGACCTCGCACTGCTCACCGACGGCCTGCGTGCCGAACGCGAGCAGGGCATCACGATCGACGTCGCCTACCGCTACTTCGCCACCGCCCGCCGCCGGTTCATCCTCGCCGACACCCCCGGGCACGTGCAGTACACGCGGAACATGGTCACCGGCGCCTCCACCGCCGACCTCGCCGTCGTGCTCGTCGACGCCCGCAACGGCGTCATCGAGCAGACCCGCAGGCACGCCGCGGTCGCCGCCCTGCTCCGCGTCCCGCACGTGGTCCTCGCCGTCAACAAGATGGACCTCGTCGAGTACCGGGAGGCCGTCTTCTCCACGATCGCCGAGGAGTTCACGGCGTACGCCTCCGAGCTGGGCGTTCCCGAGATCACCGCGATCCCGATCTCGGCGCTCGCCGGCGACAACGTGGTGGAACCCTCCGCGAACATGGACTGGTACGGCGGTCCGACGGTCCTGGAGCACCTGGAGACCGTGCCGGTCAGCCACGACCTGGCCCACTGCCACGCGCGGCTGCCCGTGCAGTACGTGATCCGCCCGCAGACCGCCGAGCACCCCGACTACCGGGGCTACGCGGGCCAGATCGCGGCCGGCACCTTCCGCGTCGGCGAGAGCGTGACCGTGCTGCCGTCCGGCCGCACGACGCGGCTCGCCGGGATCGACCTGCTGGGCACGCCGGTCGACGTCGCCTGGACCCCGCAGTCGGTGACCCTGCTGCTCGAGGACGACATCGACATCTCGCGCGGCGACCTGATCGTGCCGAGCAAGGACGCGCCCCCGACCACCCAGGACGTCGAGGCGACCGTCTGCCACGTCGCCGACGAGCCGCTCACCGTCGGCCACCGGGTGCTGCTCAAGCACGGCACGCGCACGGTCAAGGCGATCGTCAAGGACATCCCGTCCCGGCTGACCCTCGACGACCTGTCCCTGCACCCGCACCCGGGCCGGCTCGTCGCCAACGACATCGGCCGCGTCAAGATCCGCACCGCCGAGCCGCTGCCGCTCGACTCCTACGCCGATTCCCGGCGCACCGGCTCGTTCATCCTGATCGACCCCGCCGACGGCACCACCCTCACCGCGGGCATGGTCGGCGAGTCCTTCGCCGCACCGGAGCCGGTCAGGGACGCGTCGGACGACGACGGGTGGGACTTCTGACATGACGTCCACCGACTTCTACTCCACGTTCGCGAAGGAGGGCGGCCGCATCGGCAGCGGCGCCCTCGGCAGCGGGCAGGGCGGAGTCGCGCGATGTGCGCGATGACGTACGCGCACTGCCTGCGCGCCCCGTCCCCCCACAGCACGCGAAAACGAAGACCTGCCGACTTCCCGGCCACGGCCTGAGAACACCGTGACCGCCGGGCCAACGAGAGGAACACCTCCCGTGCCTGCCAACCGCTCCACCGCCTTGCGCCGCACCGTCGCGGCCGTCGCCGCGCTGCCCCTCCTCACCCTGGCCGCCTGCGGCTACGGCTCGGACTCGAAGGACGACGGCGCCGCGAAGGTCGCCGCCGGCGCCGAGAGGATCGACGGTCTCGACACCGTGAAGATCGGCTACTTCGGCAACCTGACCCACGCCACCGCGCTGGTCGGCCGCCAGGAGGGCCTGTTCCAGAAGGAACTGGGCGCCACGAAGGCCGAGTACGCCACCTTCAACGCCGGCCCGTCCGAGATCGAGGCCCTGAACTCCGGATCGATCGACATCGGCTGGATCGGCCCCTCCCCCGCGATCAACGGCTACGCCAAGTCCGACGGCAAGAGCCTGCGCATCATCGGCGGTTCGGCGTCCGGCGGTGTGAAGCTCGTGGTCGACCCGAAGAAGATCAAGTCTCTGAAGGACGTCAAGGGCAAGAAGATCGCGACCCCGCAGCTCGGCAACACCCAGGACGTCGCGTTCCTCAACTGGATCGCGGAGCAGGGCTGGAAGGTCGACGCGGAGAGCGGCAAGGGCGACGTGTCCGTGATCCGCACGGACAACAAGATCACCCCGGACGCCTACAAGTCCGGCTCCATCGACGGCGCCTGGGTGCCGGAGCCGACCGCGTCCAAGCTGGTCGCCGAGGGCGGCAAGGTGCTGCTCGACGAGGCCGACCTGTGGCCCGGCAAGAAGTTCGTGATCACGAACATCATCGTGTCGCAGAAGTTCCTCAAGGAGCACCCGAAGGTCGTCGAGGCCGTCCTGACGGGCGCGGTGAAGACCAACAAGTGGATCAACGCCAACCCGGACGAGGCGAAGGCGGCGGCGAACGCCCGCCTCAAGGAGGACTCGGGCAAGGAACTCCCGGCCGACGTCCTCGACCCGGCGTGGAAGTCCATCCAGATCACCGATGACCCGCTGGCGTCCACCCTCGGCACCGAGGCGGACCACGCGGTCAAGGCCGGTCTGCTGGAGGCCCCCGACCTCAAGGGCATCTACGACCTCACGCTGCTGAACAAGGTTCTCAAGACCGAGGGCGAGAGCACCGTCGACGACGCCGGTCTCGGCGTCAAGTAGCCGCATCCGACACTGATCAGTTCCCAGGAGGTGACGACCATGGCAACCGCTCTCGTCAAGGCCGGCGACACCGGTACGTCGGTGGAGCAGGCCGTGCGGCTCGAGCACGTCTCGAAGTCCTTCGCCGGGCCCGCCGGACAGCAGCTCGTCCTCGACGACATCTCGCTCGATGTCGCGCCGGGCGAGTTCGTCACCCTCCTGGGGGCTTCGGGCTGCGGCAAGTCCACACTGCTCAACCTGGTGGCGGGGCTCGACGCCCCGTCCGCGGGCACCATCACCACGGCCGGCCGGCCCGCCCTGATGTTCCAGGAACACGCGCTCTTCCCGTGGCTGACGGCCGGCAAGAACATCGAACTCGCCCTGAAACTCCGGGGTGTGGCCAAGGCCGACCGCCGCGGCCGGGCGGAGGAGCTGCTGGAGCTCGTCCGGCTGAAGGGCGCGTACGGCAAGCGGGTGCACGAACTGTCGGGCGGTATGCGGCAGCGCGTCGCGCTGGCCCGCGCGCTCGCCCAGGACAGCCCGCTGCTGCTGATGGACGAGCCGTTCGCCGCGCTGGACGCCATCACACGGGACGTGCTGCACGACGAACTGACCCGGATCTGGAGCGAGACGAACGTCTCCGTGCTGTTCGTGACGCACAACGTGCGCGAGGCCGTCCGGCTCGCCGAGCGGGTCGTGCTGCTCTCCTCCCGTCCCGGGCGCATCGCGCGCGAGTGGACGGTGGACATTCCGCAGCCGCGCCGCATCGAGGACACCGCCGTGGCGGAACTGTCCGTCGAGATCACCGAACAACTGCGTGGGGAGATCCGCCGCCATGGCCAGCACTGAGACCAAGGCCGACGCGAACGTCAGGGACCACGACGGGCTGGCCGGGCTGGAAGCGGGCCTCGACGCACTGGAGACGGTCCAGACGGGGCGTACACCGCTCCGGCAGACCCTGGTGCAGAAGGTGCTGCCCCCGGTCATCGCCATCGCGCTGGTGCTGGTGGTGTGGCAGGCGCTGATCTCGTTCAAGGTCGTCGACGACCCCACCAAGCTGCCCTCGCCCGCCGACGTGTGGGCGGAGGTCGAGGACGCCTGGCTCGAGGGCAAGCTGCTCGGCTACATCTGGACGAGCGTCTCGCGGGGCCTGCTGGGCTTCCTGATGGCGCTGGCCATCGGCACCCCGCTGGGCCTGCTGGTGGCACGGGTGCGGTTCGTGCGCGCGGCCATCGGTCCGGTCCTGTCCGGCCTGCAGTCACTCCCGTCGGTGGCCTGGGTGCCGCCCGCCGTGATCTGGCTGGGCCTGGAGCCGTCGATGATGTACGCGGTGATCCTGCTCGGCGCGGTGCCCTCCATCGCCAACGGCCTGGTGTCGGGCGTCGACCAGGTGCCCCCGCTGTATCTGCGGGCGGGGCGGACGCTAGGCGCGAAGGGGCTGCTGCACACCTGGCACATCGTCATGCCGGCCGCCCTTCCCGGCTATCTGGCCGGCCTGAAGCAGGGCTGGGCGTTCTCCTGGCGCTCGCTGATGGCCGCGGAGATCATCGCCTCCTCGCCGGAACTGGGCGTCGGCCTCGGACAGTTGCTGGAGAACGGCCGCACGGTCAGCTCCATGTCCATGGTCTTCCTCGCCATCCTGCTCATCCTGATCGTCGGTATCGCCATCGACCTGCTGATCTTCAGCCCGCTGGAGCGGTGGGTGCTGCGCAGCCGCGGTCTCCTCGTGAAGAGCTGATTCCCGTGCCCGCAGCCACCCGCCCCGTCCTGCTCGTCATCGCCCACGGCAGCCGCGACCCGCGCCATGCCGCGACCGTGCACGCCCTGGTGCGGCGCGTGCGGGCACGGCGGCCCGGTCTGCGGGTGGAGACCGGCTTCCTGGACTTCAACGTCCCGTCGGTGAACGGCGTGCTGGAGTCGCTGGCGGCGGAGGGCGTACGGGACGTGGTGGCGCTGCCGCTGCTGCTGACCCGCGCCTTCCACGCGAAGGCGGACATTCCCGCGGTGCTGCGGGACGCGCCGTCGCGGCTGCGTGTCCGCCAGGCGGAGGTGCTCGGCCCGTCGCCGCTGCTGACGGCGGCGCTCGAACGCCGTCTGTACGAGGCGGGGCTCGGGCCCGCCGACAAGGCCTCGACCGGGGTCGTCCTGGCCTCGGCGGGGTCCACGGACCCGGAGGCGATCGCAGTGATCGCTGACATCGCGCGGGAGTGGCGGCGCACCGGTTGGTGCGCTGTGCGGCCTGCGTTCGCCTCCGCATCCCTTCCGCGCACGGAGGACGCCGTGCGCGGACTGCGGGCGCTCGGCTGTGCCCGGGTGGCGGTGGCGCCGTACGTCCTGGCGCCCGGTTTCCTGCCCGACCGCATCGCGCGGGGCGCCGCCGAGGCGGACGTCCTGGCCGAGGTCCTCGGCCCGGCGCCCGAGGTGGTGCGGGCCCTGCTGGAACGGTACGACGAGGCCAGGCACCCGGCGCCGGCGGCACTCGGCGCGTAGCGACGCCAGGGTGACTTGCCCCGCGCCCGGGGCGACGTGCGGGGACGCGCCCCACGCTCGGGCCGGAGCGGTGACGTGCCCCACGCCCGGGCTGCCGTAGCGGTGCCGTGGCACGGACTCGGTGCGGTCACCGGGTAACGGCGCCACGGAGACGTGCCGCACGCTCGGGCCGGCGTCGCGGAGACGTGCCCCACGCCCCGGCCGGCGTCGCGGAGACGTGCCATGGACTCGGTGCGGTCACCGCGCAGCCGCCCGGCGGTGACGTGGCCACCGCCCGGGCCGGCGTCACGGAGACGGCCCCGCGCTGGGCCGGCGTCACGGAGACGTGCCGCGCGCCCCGGCCGGCGTCGTGCGTGCCCCGTGCTCGGGCAACCCGTGTCGGCCGCCGCTCGGGCAACCGGTCACAAGAGCGTCTCGTCGCCGCACGGCGACGGGCGTCCGGGCGGGGACGGGCGAAGGGGCCGGCGGTCCGGCGGGCGGATACTCGGCCGGCGCCGGACGAGGCCGCACGGAGGCCCTCAGCGGCGCGCCGCGCCCCGGCGCGGATCCCGCCCGCTCGCGGCGAGCGCGCGCTCGAACACGGGCGCGTCGTCGGGGACGGCGACCGGATCGGCGAAGCCGTCGTACCGGCGGTAGAGCTCGCCGTGCCGCTCGACCACGTCCAGGACGAGCCGGGCCGCGCCCTCCGAGACCCGGAACTCCTGGCCGGTGGAGACGGCCACGTCCCAACCGTGCACCGCCATCTCCTTCACGATCATCGGCGCCAGCTCGGCCGCCGGCATCGTCGCCATGCCGAGGTCGACGTCGCCCTCCCACACGGCCGGGTCGTCCCAGGCGGCGACGGCGCGGTCGAGCTGGGCGGCGTACGCCCCGGCCCAGTCCGGGTCCGCCGTGAAGTCGCGTCCGGTCAGCTCCTCGGGGAGCGGCTTGCGCAGCGCCCGGTGCTCCAGACCGTACGAGGTGTAGAGGACCCAGTGGTTCACCAGGGCGCGGACGTCCCAGTCGGCGCAGTGGGTGGGGCCGGCCAGCTGCGCGGGGGTGACGCCGCGGGCCACCCGCGCGGCCTCGGCGGCGCATTCTTCCAGGTACGGGTGCACGTTCTTGTACGCGTTGGTCATGCGCCCCACGCTAGAAGCGCCGTGCCCGCTCCTCTTGAACAAACGCGACAGCGCTCGGGCGGGCGGCGCCGGCCGGAGCCGGTCCCCGCGTGCCGCGTGTGTAACCTCCGTCCATGATCTCGGAACGGCTCGTCCTGGGCGGGGAGCTGCCGGTGCGGCGGCTCGGCTACGGCACCGCGCAGCTCACGGGCCCCGGCTACTGGGGTCCGCGCGGGGACGCCCGGGACGCCGTCGCGGTACTGCGCCGGGCGGTCGAGCGCGGGGTGACCCTGATCGACACCGCTGACAACTACGGCCCCTCGGTCGCCGAGGAACTGATCGCGCGGGCCCTGCATCCCTACCCCGAGGACCTGGTGATCGCCACCAAGGGCGGGGTCGTCCGCACCGGTGCCGACGCCTGGCACGTCGCCGGACGGCCGGAGCAGCTGCGGGCGATGTGCGAGGCGAGCCTGCGGCGCCTGCGGCTCGACACGATCGGCCTGTACCAGCTGCACCGCCTGGACCCGGACGTGCCGATGGCGGAACAGCTCGGCACCCTCGACGCGTTGCGCGCCGAGGGCAAGATCCGGCACATCGGCCTGGACACCGTCACCGCCGAACAGCTCTCGGCCGCGCTGGAGTCGACCGCCGTCGCGTCCGTGCAGAACCGCTACCACCTGCTGGACCGGGCGTCGGAGCCGCTGCTGAGGCTGTGCGAGGCCCGCGGGATCGCCTTCCTGCCGTGGTTCCCGCTGGGCAACGGCTCGTTGACGTCCCACCCGGTGTGTGCCGGGATCGCCGCCGCGCACGGAGCGACGGCCGGACAGGTGGCCCTGGCCTGGCTGCTGCGCCGCTCCCCCGTGCTCTGCCCGACCCCGGGCACGGGTTCGCTCCCCCACCTGGAGGAGAACCTGAACGCGACGGCACTCCGCCTCACGACCGAGGACATGTCCCGCCTGGATGACCCGAGTTGACGTCCCCCTGAGCGAACTCGCGTTCAGTCGCGGGTCAGTTCCTCCAGCTTGACGACCGTGTTCCAGTTCCTGGTGGTGGCGGTGAGGCCCTTCAGGAGCCGGGGTTTCGACAGGGTCTCCGCCAGCTTGGAGCGGCCGAGACCGTCGGGGGCGTACAGGTACAGGACGCGGTCGCCGAGACGGAACTCCTCCGGCAGGAAGTCCGCCGGGTCGACGGCGGCGAAGCGGCCGGCGGTGACGGGCTCGGAGAAGTACGTGGCGTGCAGCTGCCTGCCCGCCAGCTCGGCGGCCGGGAAGGGGCAGGCCTCGCGCACCGCCTTCAGGTAGGCGTGGTCGCGCACCAGCACGCCGACGGCGAAGCCGAAGTGCTTCTCGACGGCCCGCTCCAGGTCGGCGGCGAGGGACCGCTCGTCACCGTGCTCGCAGGCGAACACCGCGTTGCCGCTCTGCAGGTAGGTGGCCACGTCCGTGTACCGGAGCCCCTGCATGAGGGTGCGCAGCTCGGCCATCGGCACCTTCTTGCTGCCGCCCACGTTGATTCCGCGCAGCAGCGCCGCATACTTCGTCATCGGCACACCATAGAGCGGCCGTCGCCCCCGGTGGCGGCGGCCGTGTCCGGCGCCGTCACCCTGATCCGCATCCCCGACAACCCCCGTTAGGTGTAAGGGGCTCTCGTCATCCCCAGTGCGGAGGAGCCGGGGGCCGCGGGGAGGACCCCGGCGGCCGGCGGGTCACCGGGAAGCACGACGAGACGCGCTTATCCGGGCCATACCTTCATAAGGCGAGGTGGCGGCAGGGGGTTGTCACCGCATACGAGGGGGCTAGCCCGTCATGGGGAACGGAGACACAAGAGTGCGGGGGATCGCCGCCCGGGCGGGGGGCTGGAGCGCCCGGCACCGATGGGCGGCCGTCGGGATCTGGGTGCTGTTCGTCGTCCTGGCCATGGGCCTCGGCTCGGCCGTCGGCCGCGTCGACGTCAAGGACAGCGAGCAGCTCAAGGGCGAGACCAGTACGGCCGCCCACATCATCGAGGACGCGGGCATCGAGGAGCCGGCCGGCGAGACCGTCCTGGTGCAGGCGAGGGACGGGGACACCAAGACCACCGACGCGGCGTTCCGCAGCGCCGTCGCCGACGTCGTGAAGGCGGTCGAGGCGACCGGCGAGGCCGCGGACGTGACCTCGCCGTACGACACGAAGACGATCTCCAAGGACGGCCGCAGCGCGCTCGTGCAGTTCGACGTGCGCGGCGACTCGGACACCGCCGGCGAGCGCATCGAGCCGGTGCTGAAGGCCGTCGAGGGGGTGCAGAAGGACCACACGGAGCTGCGGATCGAGGAGATCGGCGGCGCCAGCATGATGAAGACGTTCGACGACGCGTTCGGGGACGACTTCAAGAAGGCCGAGCTGTCCGCCGTCCCGGTGGCCCTCGGCATCCTGCTGATCGCGTTCGGCGCGCTGGTGGCGGCCCTGCTGCCGGTGGCGCTCGCGGTCACCGCGATCATGGCGACGATGGGCCTCATGGGCATCGTCAGTCATGTGATGCCGATGAGCGACACCGCCAACTCCGTGATGCTGCTGGTGGGTCTCGCGGTCGGCGTCGACTACTGCCTGTTCTACCTCCGGCGGGAGCGCGAGGAGCGCGAGGCGGGCCGGGACGCGCAGACCGCGCTGCGGATCGCCGCCGCGACCAGCGGCCGGGCCATCATCGTCTCCGGTGTCACGGTGTGCGTCGCGATGGCCGGCATGCTCTTCACGGGCCTCGCCGAGTTCGAGGCGATGGGCCTGGCCTCGCTGATGGTCGTGGCGGTCGCCATGGTCGGCTCCGTCACGGTGCTGCCCGCGCTGCTCTCGCTGCTCGGCGAGCGGGTGGAGAAGGGCCGTCTGCCGTTCCTGCACCGCGACAAGCGACGCAGGAAGGACCGGCAGGCCCCGGCACGTTCCGGCGGGAGCGAGAGCCGCTTCTGGGGCGCCGTGCTGCGGGTCGTGCTCGCCAAGCCGGGCATCTCCCTGGTGGTCGCGGCCGGCGCGCTGCTGGCCGTCGCCGCCCCCGCGCTCGGCATGAAGACCGAACAGCTCACGCTGGACAAGGAGTTCGGTGACTCGCTGCCCATCGTGGCGACGTACAACCGGGTCAACGAGGCCTTCCCCGGCGGCACCGAGCCGGCCGAGGTGATCGTCAAGGCCCAGGACATCAACTCCCCCGAGGTGAAGTCCGCGCTCGCCGACTTCCGTGCCCGGGCGATCAGTTCGGGCGCCACCCGCGGCCCGGTGGACATCAAGGTGCACGACGCGCAGAACGTCGCCTTCGTCTACGTCCCGCTGGTCGGCGGCTCCGACCAGGAGAAGGCCGGCAAGAGCCTGGACCTGCTGCGCGACGAGGTGCGGCCGGACACGCTCGGCAAGGTCGACGGCCTTCAGGCCCCGATCACCGGGCAGGTCGCGGGGTCGCGCGACTTCAACGACCAGCTCGTCGGCTCGGTGGTCCCGGTCTTCGCGTTCGTCGTGGTCTTCGCCTTCCTGCTGATGCTCCTGTCGTTCCGCTCGCTGACCATCGCCGTCACGTCGATCGTCCTCAACCTGCTGTCCGTGGGCGCCGCCTACGGCATCCTGGTCGGCGTCTTCCAGCACGGCTGGGGCGCCTCGCTGGTCGGCGCGGAGGGAGTGGGCGCCATCATCACCTGGCTGCCCCTGTTCCTCTTCGTGATCCTCTTCGGCCTCTCGATGGACTACCACGTCTTCGTGGTCTCGCGGATCCGTGAGGCACGGCTGCGCGGGCTCGGCACCAAGGACGCCATCCGGCACGGAGTGGTCACCACGGCCGGCGTCGTCACCAGCGCCGCCGTCATCATGGTCGCCGTCTTCGCGATCTTCGGCACGCTGTCCATGCAGTCGATGAAGCAGATGGGCGTCGGTCTGGCGGCCGCCGTACTGATCGACGCGACGATCATCCGCGGGGTGCTGCTCCCGGCGGTGATGGCCCTGCTCGGGGAGCACAACTGGTACTTCCCGAAGTGGCTGCACCGGCTGCCCGACCTCACGCACGACGAGGCTCCGGAGCAGCTCGCCGGGCCGCCGCAGCAGCCGCCGGCGGTCGAGGGCGAGCGGGTCGGGGTCTGACCGCTCGAAACGCCGTACGTGGCCGGGGTGCACGCACCCCGGCCACGTCGCCGTACGGTCAGGCGGCCGCCGCGACGTCCTCACGCTCGAAGGAGTCGATGGTGCGGGTGAAGTCGCGGGTGGACAGCAACAGCTTGTAGATGATGGCGAGTTCGAAGACGAGGAGCAGCGCTCCGGAGACGATCGTCGCCTCGGTCACCGCGTCGAGGAGCGGCCCGACGATGAACACGCCCATCTGGAACTCGATGCCGCTGATCAGATGCGTACGGATGCGGTGCCGCAGCAGGAAGGAACGGGCGCGCAGGTACGCCGGGAACCGGTGCCGGAACTCCTGGTGCAGGTCGATGACCCGGGCCGGCGGAAGCCCCGCCGAGCCGCCGGAGCCGTCCGCACCGGCCGGCACGTCCCCGGCGGCGGTCCCGCTCCCGGCGTCCGGTCCGTCCGCCGCGGACCCGGTGACGCCCGATGCGGTCCCGGTGGCCGCCTTGCGGAGGTCCTGTTCGATGTCCGCCTCGGGGTTGTTGCGCAGCAGGTCCTCCATGAAGGTCAGCTCGGCCCGGTTCTCCGTACGCCGCGCCTCCCGCAGCCGGGCCTTGATCTGCTTGCGCATCGAGTGCCGGATCTTGAAGATCTCCAGCGAGTTGATGTAACGCAGCGTGTCCAGGCCGACCACCGCGAGGGCGAGCCAGATGTAGAGGGTGTCGCCGCTGCGCTGGTACTGCCCCGCCATCAGCGCCACCGCGCAGACCATCACGCGGATGCGGTCGAAGACGAAGTCGAGCCACGCCCCGAACACCGAGCCCTGGCCGGTGAGGCGGGCGACCTTGCCGTCCATGCAGTCGAGGATGAAGCTCAGGTGGTAGAGGAAGGCGCCGGCGATCAGCCACCGCCAGTCGCCCAGCGCGAAGAACACGGAGGACGCGAGCCCCAGCAGGAAGGCGCCCCAGGTGATCTGGTTGGGCGTGATCCGGGTGCGCAGCGCGACCTGCCGCACCAGGGGCGTGGCGACCGGGTCGACGAGGAGCACGGTCCACCACGCGTCGCGCTTCTTCTGCGTGACACGTCGGACCTCGGGCAGCGGCGGGATGTCTCGGCGCGGTGATCGCATGGTCCAACTTCCTGGCGTTCGACTGGAGTTCACCTCACGCTAGGTAGCCGTTGCACCAAGGAACAAGATCCGGCCCGTGCAACCTTCCGAGGGGGGTAACGGTCTCACTCTCCGGACCTGTCGGTGGCTTCACCAGGCAATGTCCGCGTTATCCGAGCGTTACCGAATGACCCGTCCGTTATCCAACACATGCCAGGACTTCACCGTTTCCCTGCAACCGTGACGCACGGAGCGGACGAGGTGCGCGGACGGTGACGTGCCGGCCCATCCGGGACGCCTGGCCGGCACGCAAACCCCGACCGAGGTCACCGCTGGTAGCGCGCCAGCACCAGGCTCCCGTCCTTCACGAGCCGCCTGCGCAGCTCGGCCAGACCGATCGCCCCGCTGTAGTACTCCTGGAAGGCGGGGGTCGCGACCTTGTCCTTCCACTCGGGATAGCCGCGGACGGACTGGGCGGGCGCGGACCGCAGATGCGCCGCCAGCGCGGTGCCCGTCGCCCAGTCGTTCTTCGCGGTGTGCAGGGCCGGGTCCCTGAGCGCCTCGGTGCCCGTGGGCAGCATCCAGTCGCCGAGTGCGAGCCGGACCATGTTCGCCGGCCGGAGCAGGAAGCCGACGAACTCGGCGGCCTCCCTCTTGTGCGGGCTGTCCTCGGCGACGGACAGGGTCTGCGGGCTGACGCCCTGGGTGAGGCCTCCGGCGCCCGCCGGGGCGGGCAGCACCTGCCAGTCGAAGCCCTTCGGGGCCTGCTGGACGAGCTGCTGCCGGTAGGAGAAGCCGAGCGGGACCATGGCGTACTTGCCTCCGAAGAAGCCGGGCAGGGTGTCGGAGCCGCCCATCCCGAGCGTGGTGCCGGAGGCGCTGCGGTCCCTGTTCACCCCGTCGTGGACGGTCCGCGGCACCACCGCGTCGGCCGCGTCGAAGCGGACCTCCACCTTGCCGTCCCCGGCGCGGTGGAACAGCCGGCCGCCCGCCGAGAGGGAGAGGTTCAGGGTGGCGGAGACCGGCTCCTTCAGCGGCCAGGCGACCCCGTAGCGGCCCTCGCCGCTCAGCTCCTTCGCGATGGACCGGAACTCCTCCCAGTTCCAGGGGTGCTCAGGCGTCGGGATACGCACGCCCGACTCGCGCAGCCATGTCGCGTTCGCGACGAGCACCCGCGGCTCCTGCAGGAACGGCACTCCGTAGATTCCGTCCCCGAACGTCGTCGTCTCCCAACTGCGTTGCGGGATGTCCGACTTGAGCCGCTCGGGGAGCAGGTCCCGCAGGTCGGCGAGGTAGCCGCCGTAAGCGAAGTCCGCGAGGTCGTCCGAGGCGTCATGGATGATGTCCGGTGCCTCGCCGCCCTCGAAGGAGGTGAGCAGCTGGTCGTGGACGCTGTCCCAACTGCCCTGCACGTACTTGACCTTGACGTCCCGGTGCGTGGCGTTCCACTCCTTCACCAGCTCCTTGTTGGCGGTGACGGACTCCTCCTGCCACGCCAGGGACTGGAAGCGGAGGGTGACGGGACCCTCGCCGTGCCGCCCGTCGTCCGAGCAGCCGGTGAGCAGCAGCGCGAACACCGCGAGGAACAGGCTCCAGCGTGTCCGCCTCATCAGCTCTTCACCGCCCCGGCGAGCATGCCGCCCGTGATCCGCTTCTGGATGACCGCGAAGACGACGAGGGAGGGCAGCGTCGCGAGGAACGCCGCCGCCGCCAGCGGACCGAGATCCGCGACGCCCTCCGCCCCGATGAAGTGCGTGAGGACGACCGGCAGCGTCTGCCTGTCCGGCGTCTTGAGCAGCACCAGCGCGAAGAAGAACTCGTTCCACGCGCTGATGAACGCGAACAGCGCCGTCGCCACGATGCCCGGCGCCAGCAGCGGGGCCGTGATCGAGACCAGCGTCCGCGCCCGGCCCGCCCCGTCCACCGCCGCGGCCTCCTCCAGCTCGGTGGGCACCGCCCGCACGTACCCCACCAGCATCCACAGCGCGAACGGCAGCGCCCACACCACGTAGACCATGACCAGTCCCGGCAGCGAGTTGACCAGCCGCAGGTTCTTCAGGACCAGGAACAGCGGGATGATCACCAGCACGAAGGGGAACGCCTGGCTGACGACCACCCACCCGGTGGCCGCCCTCGCGAGCAGCGTGCGGTGCCGCGCCATCACGTAGGCCATCGGCGTCGCGATCACCACCGCGACCAGCGCCGCCGCGAGCGCTGCGGCCAGCGAGTTCAGCGCCGCGTGCAGCAGCGGCTGCTCGTCGAAGGCCTGCCGGAAGTTGGCGAGGGTCGGGTCCTTGGGAATCCAGGTCGGATGCAGGCTGGCCAGCTCGCGCGGCGGCTTGAAGGCCGTGGAGATCAGCCAGAGGAAGGGGAAGGCGAGGAAGAGGAGATACCCGAGCAGCGCGAGGTACTGCCCGAAGCGGCCCCGCCCGCTGGTCCGCAGGCCCGAGGGCCCCCTGCTCGTACGCGGCACGGCGGTCACCGGTCGTCACCGTCCCGCAGCCGGGCCACCAGGTGGAACGCGAGCATCACCGAGATCACCGCGACCATCACGCATCCCATCGCCGCCGCGTAGCCGAACTGCCCGTACCGGAACGCCTCTTCGTACGCGAACAGCATCGGCAGCCGGGTCCGGCCGCCGGGCCCGCCGTTGGTGAGCACGTAGACCAGGGCGAAGGAGTTGAAGTTCCAGATGAGGTTGAGCGCCGTGATCGCGAGGGCCACCGGCCGGAGGGCGGGCCAGGTGACCGTCAGGAAGCGGCGCCAGGCGCCCGCGCCGTCCATCGCGGCCGCCTCGTGGAGTTCGCGCGGCGTGTTCTGCAGCCCCGCGAGCAGGGCGACGGTGGTCTGCGGCAGGCCGGCCCAGACACCGACGACGATCACCGCGGGCAGCGCCGTGCCGAGGCCGGAGAGCCAGTCCCGGCCGTCGCCGAGGCCGACGTCGCGCAGGGTCTCGTTGAGGATGCCCGCGTCCGGGTTGTAGACGAGCCGCCACATGATGCCGACGACCACCTCCGGCATCGCCCACGGGACGATCGCCAGCGCCCGGGCCAGCCAGCGCAGTCGCAGATCCTGGTTGAGCAGCAGCGCGAGACCGAGTGCGAGCAGGAACTGCGGCACGGTCACGCCGACCGCCCAGACCAGGCCGATCCGGAAGGAGTCCCAGAACAGCGTGTCGTGCAGCAGGTCCTGGAAGTTGAGGGCGCCGACCCACCGCGTGGGCACCGTCCGGCCCGACTGCGCGTCGGTGAACGCCAGCGCGACCCCGTAGAGCAGGGGCCCCACGCTGAGCACCAGGATCGGGATCAGCGCGGGCAGCACCAGGAACCAGGCGCCGTGGCCGCCGGGGCGGGGAGCCCCGCCCTCCGTGCCCGCGCGCTTGCCGGACCGCTTCGTCGCGGTCGCTGATGTCACGGATTCGGCTCCTCACACGCTCGTACGGATCCGGGTCTCGTCGTCGCTGCGGCGCCGCCCGTCCATGGACAGGGCCCCGTCATGGTCCTGACCCGCTGACGTGGCGTCAAGGCGGCGCGTCATCCCTTGTGACCGCTCCGACCAGTACGAATGCGACACTGGCGGACGGATGGCCGGAACTCGGCGCCGCACGGGGACACCCGGCGGCGCAGCCGGGAACAGGGCGTGACCGGGACGCCGTGCACGCGAGACCACGGAGGCGAAGGATGGACGAGGCGCGGGCGCGGGACGTGCTGGCCGCGGCGGGGGTGCTGCCCGGAGCGGCGGGGGACGCACGGCTTCTCGCCCTCGGGGAGAACGCGGTGTTCGCCGCCGGTGACCTGGTGGTCAAGGTGGGGCGCGACGCCGAACTCCTGGACCGGGCGCGCCGGGAGCTGGCCGTCGCCGGCTGGCTCGCCGAGGCGGACGTCCCCGCGGTGCGCGCGGCCGAGCCCGAGGCGCTGCTGGTGGACGGCTGCCCGGTGACGCTGTGGCATCGGCTCCCGGACTCCGTACGCCCCGCGGAGCCGGCTGATCTGGCCGGCCTGCTCCGCGTGGTGCACGCGCTGCCCGCCCCGCCGTTCACCCTGCCGCCCCGCGAGCTGCTGGGCGGGGTGGAGCGCTGGCTGCGGCTCGCCGGCGACGCGATCGACCCCGCGGACGCCGCGTATCTGCGGGAGCGCCGCGACGGTTTCGCGAGGGCCGCCGCCGCCCTGACCCCGCAGCTGACGCCGGGCCCGATCCACGGTGACGCGCTCCCCCGCAACGTCCATGTGGGCCCCGGCGGGCCGGTCCTCGTCGACCTGGAGACCTTCTCCGCCGACCTGCGCGAGCACGACCTGGTGGTGATGGCGCTCTCCCGCGACCGCTACGGGCTGCCCGCCGGGGCCTACGACTCCTTCATCCGTGCCTACGGCTGGGACGTGCGCGCGTGGGAGGGCTGCGGTGTGCTGCGCGGCGCCCGCGAGACGGCCAGTTGCGCGTGGGTCGCCCAGCACGCGCCGGCCAGTCCGAAGGCGCTCGCCGAGTTCGAGCGGCGGGTGGCGTCGCTGCGGGACGGCGACGAGACCGTGCGCTGGTATCCCTTCTGAGCTCTCGGGCGGGCAGCGGCCCTCACGAGGCCGCGCGGGTCAGCCCCGGGTGCGGATCTTCGCGGCGGCCTCGTGCAGCTCGGCCAGGACCCGGCGGACGGCTCGGCGCGCCGTGCGCTCCGGGCGGTGGAGCACGTCGATGTGGCGCCGGGCGCGGACGCCGCTCAGCGGTCTGAGCACCAGCGCGGTGTGCGGGCGCGTCGTCCAGCGCGGCATCAGGGCGAGCCCGCCACCGGCGGCGACGGCCTCGGCGACGACGGCGAACTCGTTGATGCGGTGGGCGAGATGAAGGCGGCGGCCCGCCGCGGTGGCGATGGCGTCGATGGTCGCCATGAGCGGGAAGCCGTCGTGCACGGTGATCCAGGGCTGGTCGGCGACATCGCGCGGCGCGAGCCGCCGCCTGGCGGCCAGCGGGTGATCGACGGGCAGGGCGACGTCGAGCGGCTCCCGCAGCAGCGTGGTCGCGGTCACCGTGCGCGGCCAGGCCGGGGCGTGTTCCAGGCGATGGGCGAGTACGAGGTCGTACTGCCTGGTCAGCGGCGGGAAGTCGTCCTGTGGGACGTCCTCGTCGGCGAGCGAGAGCCGCGGGGCGCCGGGTGCGGCGAGCCCGCGGAGCAGCAACGGGAAGAACGCCGACCCCGCGCTGTGGAAGGCCGCCAGCGACACCTCGCCGTCCGGCCGGCCGACGAACTCGGCGACGGTGTGCCGGGCCCGCTCCAGCGCGGTCTCCACCTCGATCGCCGCTCCGGCCAGGGCCTGGCCCGCGTCCGTGAGCACCAGCCGCCGCCCCTGCCGCTCGGTGAGCGGGACGGGGATCGCCCGCTGGAGCAGCCGCAGTTGCTGGGAGATCGCCGACGGGGTCACCAGCAATGCCTCGGCCACCGCGGTCACGCTGCCCAGTTCGCCCAGCTCCCGCAGGATCCGCAGCTGCCGTTCGTCCATGCCGTCAGTGTAGGGAAACTGAAGGGTTGCTTAAGAAGGTGGCTCTGGGCTTCAGTGACCAGGTCGGGGCAGGGTGGGCGCGTGCCTGATTCCCGCCGTACCGATGCGGTACTTCTCCTGGTCGCGCTCGTCTGGGGTTCCAGCTATCTCTCGGCCCGGACGGCCACCGCCGTCCTGCCCGTCCTCGTGGTGCTCTTCGCGCGGTACGCGCTCTCCGCGCTCGCCTGCCTCGGTCTGGTCGCCGCCGACCGGAAGTCCGGGGGGTGGACCCGCGACGAGATCCGCGTCGGCGTGCCCCTCGGGATCACCCAGGCCGCCGTCCTGGTCGTCGAGACGTACGGCGTGGCGCACACGAGCGCCGCCAACGCGGGGCTGATCATCAGCCTCACCATCGTGCTCACCCCGCTCCTGGACCGCACCGGCCACCGCGGCGGACTGCCGCCGACCTTCTACGCCGCCGCCGGGGTGTGCCTGCTGGCCGTCGGGCTGCTCATGTCGGGCAACGGCTTCCACGCTCCGCGCCTCGGTGATCTGCTGATGCTTGTCGCGGCGCTGGTGCGGGCGGTGCATGTCGCGCTCGTCGGACGGCTCATCGCCCGCCGCGCGATCCGTCCGCTGCGGCTGACCACCGTGCAGACCCTCGTGGGGACGGGGGTGTTCCTGCTGCCCGCCGCGAGCGGTCTGCCCGCCCTGACCCGGGTGGGGGCCGCGGGCTGGGCCCAGCTGCTGTATCTCGCGCTGTTCTGCAGTGTGTTCGCCTTCCTCGCCCAGACGTGGGCCGTCCAGCGGACCTCGGCGAGCCGGGCCAGCCTGCTGCTGGGCACCGAGCCGGTCTGGGCGGCCGCGGTCGGTATCGGTCTCGCCGGTGAGCACTTCACCCCGCTGACCGGTCTCGGCGCGGCGCTGATGGTCGCCGGGACGTACTGGGGTCAGGCGGTGGAGCGCGGCCACCGGGCGCCCGAGGCCCACCGCGCGGTCGGTGCCCGCCGCTCTCCCGAGGCGTCGGGCGAGCGGGGCACGCGGGACGGCACGCGGGACGGCACACCC
>NZ_JBWKDS010000033.1:23275-90080 GCF_056435845.1 Streptomyces sp. NPDC043867
CCCTCGCAGCACCGCCGGCACGGCATCCCGCGGGCTCCGGCCCGGGGTGACGCACCGGCTGCGGTGGATGCCGCTCGCAGGCGTAAGTGCGGCTGCGGGCACACCCCTCGCAGCACCGCCGGCACGGCATCCCGCGGGCTCCGGCCCGGGGTGACGCACCGGCTGCGGTGGATGCCGCTCGCAGGCGTAAGTGCGGCTGCCCGTCAGGCAGGCGTGCGACGGATGCCGGGGGCCCGTACGCGGGGCGGACGCCGGCGGCCGTTCGGGCGGATGGATGCCGGGCGGCGAGGCATGCGCGGACGCCGGTCCGCCGGGGGCCACGGCCGGGGCATCTCAGACGCGTTCGTCCGCCAGGTCCCGGACGGGCCACGCGCCGTCCACCACGGCCGCCTCGTCCCCCTTGCGCCGCAGGAAGCTCTGGAAGTCCGCCGCCCACTCGGCGTACCACTCGATCTGACGGCGGTGCAGCTCCGCCGGGCCGAGGGACGCGACCTTCGGGTGGCGGCCGGCTATCGCGGAGGCGAGCCGGGCCGCGGCGAGCGCGTCCGCCAGGGCGTCATGGGCGGAGTCGAGCGCGACCCCGTACTCCGTGCACACCGCCTCCAGATTCCGCTTGCCGCGGCGGTAGCGGTCCACGGAGCGGTCGATGGTGTACGGGTCGATGACGGGGGCGGGGTCCCTGCCACCGAGTCGGTCGCGCAGCGACGGCAGCCCGTACCGCCGCAGCTCGGCGGAGAGCAGCGTCAGGTCGAACGTCGCGTTGTACGCGACGACCGGGACGCCCACCTGCCAGTAGCCGACGAGGACGGCCGCGATGGAGTCGGCGACCTGGTCGGCCGGCCGGCCCTCGGCTGCCGCGCGCTCGTTGGTGATGCCGTGGACCGCCACCGCGTCCGCGGGGATCTCGACGCCCGGATCGGCCAGCCACTCGCGGCGTCCGACCGGCTCCCCGCCCCTGACCTCGATCACGGCGCCGGTGACGATGCGCGCCTCGCGCGGGTCCGTCCCGGTCGTCTCCAGGTCGAAGCCGATCAGCAGCTCCCGGTGCCAGCCCATGGGCGGCCCCCCTTCCTCGTGGTGCTTTCCCCCAGTGGTCCCCACGATCGCACGGGCCACTGACAACGCGAGGACCGCATTCCGCTTGCCCGGGACGCCGGGGGTGCGAATCACCGGATCGGGCCGCGGCACCGAAGCCTCACGGCACCTTCACCCCACCGGACCGCGCCGCCTTCAGGACACCGGCCGGGAGTCCGCCCAGGCGACCTCGAACTCCTCACGGTACGTGGGGAAAAGACCCTCTTCGGTGGTGTCGCCCGGTTTGAGCACGCGTCCTCCGCCGCGCAGCACCAGGACCGGGGCCTCCATGCCGCGCGTCCGGCGCAGATAGGACTGCACCACTGCGACACCGTCGGAGCCGTCGCCGTCCACGAGATACGCGGTGAAGCGCGGGGTCTCGTCGAAGACCTGGATCTCGAAGGCGCCCGGATCGCGCAGCCGGGCGCGGACCCGGCGCATGTGCAGGATGTTCGTCTCCACGGCGCGGCTCAGCTCGCCGCGCTTGATGCCGAGTTCGCGCTCCCGGCGCTTCACCGCGCTGGAGGCGGGGTTCAGGAACAGCAGCCGCACCCGGCAGCCCGTCTCGGCGAGCCGCACGAGGCGCCGCCCGGAGAAGTTCTGCACCAGCAGGTTCAGGCCGATGCCGATGGCGTCGAGGCGGCGCGCGCCGCCGAAGAGGTCCTCGGCGGGGAACTGCCGCAGCAGCCTGACCCGGTCCGAGTGCACGCCGACCACGTCGGCGTACCGGTCGCCGACCAGGTTCTCCACCGCGTCGACGGGCAGCCGGCGCGCGGACGGTACGTCGCCGCCGGCGCCGAGGATCTCCAGGAGCCGGGCCGAGGCGCGCTCGGCCTGGGCCAGCACGGCCTCCGACAGCGCGCGGTTGCGCGAGACCACGTTCCGGGTGACTTCCAGCTCGTCCAGGGCGAGTTCGACGTCCCGGCGCTCGTCGAAGTAGGGCTCGAAGCAGGGCCAGTGCTGCACCATCAGCTCGCGCAGCTGCGGCAGCGTGAGGAAGCTGAGGACGTTGTCGTCGGCCGGGTCGAGCAAGTACCCCTTGCGGCGGCTCACTTCGCGTACGGCGACGGCGCGCTGCACCCATTCCTGGCCCGCGGGTCCGGCCGCCGCGACCACCCAGTCGTCACCGTGGACGGGTTCGTAGATGGGGCGCAGCACGGCGGCCACGACGGCGCGGAGCCGCTGTTCGACCAGATTCAGCCAGATGTAGGCCCGGCCGGCCCGCTGGGCGCGCGTACGCACCTCGCGCCAGGCGTCGGCGCCCCAGTCCAGTTCCGGGCCGATGGAGCCCAGCTCCATCGGCCGTGCCAGGGACACCGCGCCGGGCGGGACCTCTGTGGAGTTCCCCTCGTGACTCTCGTCACCAGGAGGCAGCTCCAGCCCTCCCGAGCCCACCCGTGCACCGCCTTCCGCTCCCCCGAGCTCTCCCCTACTCAACGATCAAGGAAGGGTACTCCGGGAGCGGTCGGCGGTGCAGCCCGATGGACAGGTCGCTTCTCAACTGCCCTGTCGGGGACGCCCGTTCTGGTCGGCGAGGTCCGCGGGAGTGAGCGGATTCATAGCCGTGACGTCGCGCGGGGCGATGGAGAAGCCCTGCCAGTGGACCGGCATGGGCTGCTGGTCCTCGTCCCGGGCGACGTGGTGGAAGCCCACGTTCATCCACACGACCGGGTGGGTGAGCGCCTGTCCGTTGACCCACTTGTCGACGGACTTGCCTCCTCCGGTACCGCAGTTGCGCAGGTTGTCGCTGGCGAACTGCTCGCACTTCTTGTACTCGGTGAAGTAGATGTCGCTCTTGGTGTACGGACGGCCCAGGTACTTGGTGCTGGCACCGGGGACGATCTCGTACGAACGCGCGTGGTTGTCCTTGTTCTTGCCGGAGTTGCTGACGACTCGCCACCAGCGCATGTTCTTGGCGTTGCCCGCGAGTTCCTTGGTGACCTTGGTGCGGGTCGTCTTGTTCGTCGGCCCCTCGTTGCCCCGCGCCGGCGGGGTGACGACGGAGTCGTACTGCTCGATCTTGCTCTTGGGGGAGCCGTCCAGGCCGAAGTTGAGCCGCCAGAAGACGTTGTGGCTGTGGCTGGTGGCGTACGAGGTGGCGTTCTTGCCGAGCGGCCAGCCGCGGCCGTCACCGGCGTCGTAGTCACCGGGTGAGAGGCTGCCGGTGGCGCCCACGTTCATGTGGAGGGTGCCGTCGTCCTGGAAGCGCCACTCGGTGATGTACTCGTACCAGCCGACCTGGTTGACGGTGTAGACGAGCAGGTCCTTGCCCTGGGTCTGCCAGACCTTGTTCGCGGTGTCGCCCTGCATGCGGTAGGCGTGTCCCCGTGAACGGGTGGTGGTGCACAGGCCGTTGACGCTGGCGTGCTCCGGGTCCCAGGCCTCCGGGACCTTGACGGTCTTGATGGTGCCGCCGGGGCACTCGCCGGGCGCCATGTTCACCAGGCCCTGGCCGAAGCCCGCGCCGGTGAGGTCGCTGTACTCGGCCCGGCCGTCGTCGTAGGGCACGTGGATCTGGGCGAGCTTGGCGCTGGTGAGGACCTTGATCGGCTGGGCCTCGCCCTTGGGCTGGTAGGAGATGTTCTCCAGGACGAGCCCGGCCTCGCTCTCGTAGTGCCAGCACATCCGCCAGGTGGTGCCGGTGGCGAGCTGCTGCTCGATCTTGTAGGCCGCGCTGCAGTCGGCGGCCGTCGGGGCGGCCTTGGGCTGGGCGACGGCCGGCCCCCCGGCCGTCGTCAGGCCTACGGCGAGCGCGGCGGCCGTGAGGCCCACCGCCGCCCGGCTGCGGGCACGGCTGATTCTGTTGACGCGCATGAAGAAGTGACTCCCTTGCAAAGAGCACGAAAGACGAGCACGGAAGACGGGCGGGCCGCACAGGCCGGCCCGCGGCCGGACGGCGGTCGGCCGTCGGCCGGTGCGAGCTGCTCGGCGGCCACCGGCCGCCCCGCGGCTCAGCCGAGCTTGCCGACCTTGCGGGCGCTCAGATCGATGACCAGGTCACGGCTGTCGATCCAGGGCCCGTTCCGGACCTTCGGGAAGAGCCGTACGCACCGGTGGTCGCCGCAGTCGGCGAGTACGGCGGGCTGGGCCCCCGGAGTCGCCCGGTAGACCATGCTGTTGAGCAGCAGCTGACCGGGCGAGGTGAGTTCCTTGCCGGTGGCGTCCTTGTAGTCGGCCTTCAGCCCCGCCCCGAGCGGGTCCGCGATCAGCAGCTGGGCCGCCTCGGTCATCTCGGCGCGGCTGATGGGCGGCTGGACACCGTGCTGCGTGCCCGTCTGCTCCACCTTGCCGGTGTCGAGGTTGACGGTCCTGGTGACGAGCGTGTCGTCCTTGTAGTCGTAGAACGTCACCTCGGCGCGGCGGGGCGCGCCCGGGTCGTCCAGTTCGTCCACCTCGGGTTCGGCGAGGTTGACGCCGATGCGCTGCGGGCCGCGCTCGCCCTCGACGTTCTCGGAGGAGGAGAGCAGCTGCCGGTTCAGCGCGAGCTGTTCCACCCGCTTCATCTCGTCCCCGGTGAGCGGGTCGCGCCCCTTGCCCTTGTCGCCCTCCGCCGGCGCCTGCTCGACGACGCCGGGCTGTGCCGCTCCTTGCGCCGCCCCCTGCGCCGTCGCGCCGGTCTGCTGGGAGGACCGGCCCGTCCCCTTGGCGGCGTCCGAGTCGTCGGCCCCCGCCGAACCCGGCAGGGTCACCGCGACCATCGCCGCCGTCCCGGCCACCGCGATGGCCGCACCGGCCACCATCTTGCCGAGATGGCGGTGCACTATTTTGCGCACATTCTCCCCCTACTCCTCCTGTGTCGCTAGGAGTCCTTCGAGCCCCACTGGTTGGGCATCACGCGTATGCCCTGGTCATTGGGTAAGAGGGAGGTAAGTCCTAGGAGGTTCCATCACTTTCGGGGAGACTCGGCCCGGAGTCGCCCCCCGGGGCACAGCACTACTGGGAGAGTCGTATCCATGCAGGTCTGGCCTGGAGAGGCGTATCCACTCGGCGCGACGTACGACGGCGCCGGCACCAATTTCGCGGTCTTCTCGGAGGCCGCCGACCGGATCGAACTGTGTCTGCTGCACGACGACGGCTCGGAGACAGCAGTGGAGCTGCGAGAGACCGACGCGTTCGTACGGCACGCGTATCTGCCCGGCGTCATGCCGGGACAGCGCTACGGATTCCGCGTGCACGGCCCCTACGCACCGGGGCGCGGTCTGCGCTGCAACTCCGCGAAGCTGCTGCTCGACCCGTACGCGAAGGCGATCAGCGGGGAGATCAAATGGGGCGAGGAGGTGTACGGCTATCACTTCGGGGCGCCCGACAGGAGAAACGATCTCGACTCGGCGCCGCACACGATGGCGTCCGTCGTGGTCAATCCCTACTTCGACTGGGGGGACGACCGGCGCCCCCGCACGGAGTACCACCACACGGTGCTCTACGAGGCCCACGTGAAGGGCCTCACGATGAAACACCCGGCGCTGCCCGACGAACTGCGCGGCACCTACGCGGCGCTGGCCCACCCGGCCATCATCGAACACCTGACCGGACTGGGGGTCACGGCCCTCGAGCTGATGCCCGTCCACCAGTTCGTGAACGACCACCGTCTCGTCGAGATGGGCCTCAACAACTACTGGGGCTACAACACCATCGGTTTCTTCGCCCCGCACAACGCGTACGCGTCCTGGGGCGACCGCGGGCAGCAGGTCCTGGAGTTCAAGTCGGCCGTCCGGGCGCTGCACGAGGCGGGGATCGAGGTCATCCTCGACGTGGTCTACAACCACACCGCCGAGGGCAACCACCTGGGTCCCACGCTGTCCTTCAAGGGGCTCGACAACCCGTCGTACTACCGGCTCACCGATGATCCGCGCTACTACATGGACACCACCGGGACCGGCAACTCCCTGCTCATGCGCTCCCCGCACGTCCTGCAACTCATCATGGACTCGCTGCGCTACTGGGTGACCGACATGCACGTCGACGGTTTCCGCTTCGACCTGGCGGCGACCCTGGCCCGGCAGTTCCACGAGGTGGACCGGCTGTCGTCGTTCTTCGACCTGGTGCAGCAGGACCCGGTGGTCTCCCAGGTGAAGCTGATCGCCGAGCCTTGGGACGTCGGCGAGGGCGGCTACCAGGTGGGCAACTTCCCGCCGCTGTGGACGGAGTGGAACGGCAAGTACCGGGACACGGTGCGGGACATGTGGCGGGGCGAGCCGCGCACCCTCGCGGAGTTCGCCTCCCGGTTGACGGGCTCCTCCGACCTCTACCAGGACGACGGCCGCCGTCCCCTGGCCTCGATCAACTTCGTGACCTGTCACGACGGCTTCACCCTGCACGACCTCGTCTCGTACAACGAGAAGCACAACGACGCCAACGGAGAGGAGAACCGCGACGGCGAGAGCCACAACCGGTCCTGGAACTGCGGGGCCGAGGGCGAGACCGACGACCCGGAGGTCCTGGAGCTGCGGGCCCGCCAGATGCGCAACTTCCTGGCGACCCTGATGCTCTCGCAGGGTGTTCCCATGCTCAGTCACGGGGACGAGTTCGCGCGCACCCAGAGCGGCAACAACAACGGCTACTGCCAGGACAGCGAGCTGTCCTGGGTGCCCTGGCCGGAGGACGGCAGCCCGCTGCTGGACTTCACGCGCGCGATGGTGTGGCTGCGCCGGGACCATCCGGTCTTCCGCCGCCGCCGCTTCTTCCACGGGCGGCCGGTGGAGGGCACGCACGACGACCTGTCGGACATCGCCTGGTTCACCCCGGAGGGCAAGGAGATGACCCAGCGGGACTGGGACTCGGCGCACGCGCGGGCGCTGACCGTGTTCCTCAACGGTCACGCGATCTCCGAACCGGGCCCCCGGGGGGAACGGATCGCCGACGACTCGTTCCTGCTGATGTTCAACGCCTCGCCGAAGACGCTGGAGTTCGTGATCCCGGTCGATCACGGACGGCAGTGGGAGGTGATCGTCGACACGGCACGCGCCGACGGGGTGCCTCCGGGCACCGGCCAGAAGGTCCAGGCCGGCGACCGGCTGACCCTGGTGGACCGGAGCATGACGGTGTTGCAGCGGCCCGCGTAGCGCGGAGCCGGTGGCGGAGGGGCAACACGCACGCGTGGCGGGGCGTTCCGCGAGGACGCCCCGCCGTGTGCCGTCCCCTTCCGTCACAGCGGGGCGGCCGCTTCCGGCGACGGCCCCGGCGCGCGCCCGCGGCGGCAGGCAAACGCGGCGCGGACGCCTCCGGACGCGGACGCCGCGCCCCTCGTCCGCTCGAAACCGGCCACCCGCGCGCGTGCGTCCGCGTGAGTCCATGTCACGAAGGGCGGCCTGGCGGGTACGTAGGTCTGCATGACATCTGAGCGTCCTGACCCTGTGACGGTACCCACGGCCACCTACCGGCTGCAGCTGCAGCCGGAGTTCCCCTTCGCGGCCGCGGCGGCGGCCGTGCCGTACGTGGCCTCGCTCGGGGTCTCCCATCTGCACCTCTCCCCCGTCCTGGAGGCCGTCCCGGGCTCGCTGCACGGCTACGACGTCGTGGACCACGCGCGCGTACGGGCCGAACTCGGCGGCGAGGAGGGCCTGCGCTCCCTGTCCCGTACCGCGCGGGAGCACGGCCTGGGGCTGGTGGTCGACATCGTGCCGAACCACATGGCGATGGCCCCGCGCCACAACCGCCCCCTGTGGGAGGTGCTCCGCGAGGGCCCCGACTCGCCCTACGCGCGCTGGTTCGACATCGACTGGCAGGCCCAGGACGGCCGGCTGCTGCTCCCGGTGCTCGGAGCACCGCTCGGCGACGAGGTCGGGCAGCTGAAGACCGACGGTGACGTGCTGCGCTACTACGACCACGTGTTCCCGCTGCGCGAAGGCACCGCGGACCTGCCGCTGCCCCAGCTGCTCGACGCGCAGTGGTACCGCCCCGCGTGGTGGCGGCTCGCCCGGACCGAACTCAACTACCGGCGCTTCTTCAGCATCTCGGAGCTCATCGGCGTGCGCGTGGAGGATCCGGAGGTGTTCACGGCGACCCACGGGAAGATCCTGGCGCTGCTCCACGAGGGCGTGATCGACGGCCTGCGCGTCGACCACCCCGACGGCCTCGCCGACCCCGACACCTACCTGCGCCGCCTGCACGAGGCGACCGGCGGCCGCTGGACGGTGGTCGAGAAGATCCTGGCCGACGGCGAACCGCTGCCGGCGCCCTGGCCGGTGGCCGGCACCACCGGATACGACGCCCTGCGCCACGTGGACGGCCTCTTCGCGGACCCGGCGGGCGCGACGGACCTCCTCGGCCGGTTCCGCCGGTTCGCGGCCCCCGAGGACGACCGGGGCGGCCGCTGGGAGGCCACCGTGCGGCGCGCCGCCCACGAGGTCGTCACCCACGAACTGGCCACCGAGGTCGAGCGCCTCACCCGCGCGGCGAGCCGGCTGTGCGCGACCTCCTCCGAGCCCGGGCTGCGCGACCGCGCGCCCTGGGCGCTGCGCACCGCGCTGCGCGAGCTCCTCGTCCGTCTCGAGGTCTACCGGCCGTACGCCTCCGGGGACGCCTCCTCCGTCGTCACGGAGGAGGCCGCGGCCGAGGCACGCCGGGCGTTCACGGTGCCCGAGGAGGCGCAGGCCGTCGACGTCGTACGGGACCTGGTGCTCGGGCGGGCCGGTGACGGGCCGGGGCACGCGGAGTTCCGCGCCAGGTTCGCGCAGACCTCGTCCGCGCTGCGCGCCAAGTCCATGGAGGACACGGCGTTCTACCGCCATGTGCCGCTCCTGTCGGCGAACGAGGTCGGCGGGAACCCGGGGAAGCCGTCGGTGTCCCCGGAGGAGTTCCACGCCTACTGCGCGCGCGTGCAGCGCGACTGGCCCGCCACGGGGACCGTGCTGTCGACGCACGACACCAAACGCAGCGCCGACGTGCGCGCGGCCGTCGCCGTGCTCACCGAGTGCCCCGGGCGCTGGGACGACGTCCTGGCCGAGGTGACCCGCCTCGGCCCGGGCGCCGGGCCCGACCCCCTGGTGGCGTGGGCCGCCTGGCAGACGGTGTTCGGGCTCGGCCCGGCGGACGGGGAGCGGGTCCAGGGGGCGCTGCTGAAGCACGTCAGGGAAGCGGGGCTGCACACCACGTGGACCGAGCAGGATCCCGCGTACGAGGAGGCGGTGGCCGCGTTCGTCGCGGAGGGCCCGTGCGGGGCTCCCGGGCGGCTCGTGCACGACTTCCGGGCCACCGTCGAGCCGCACGTCCGGGCGAACGCCCTGGGGGCGGCCCTGGTCCACC
Source organism: Streptomyces sp. NPDC043867 (assembly GCF_056435845.1). NCBI lineage: Bacteria > Bacillati > Actinomycetota > Actinomycetes > Kitasatosporales > Streptomycetaceae > Streptomyces > Streptomyces sp. NPDC043867. Next base: position 32,594 of record NZ_JBWKDS010000033.1, read on the forward strand.
TGACGATGCCGGGCGTGCCGGACGTCTACCAGGGCACGGAGGGTGAGTACCGGGCCCTGGTCGACCCGGACAACCGCCGTCCGTTCGCGCCGCAGGAGCACCCCTCGGCCACGACGGCGCTCACCACGGCCGCCCTGCGGCTGCGGAAGCGGCGCCCCGAGGTGTTCGGCGGGGCCGCGACGTACGCGCCCCTCGCCGCGGCGGGCCCGGCGGCGGCGCACTGCCTCGCCTTCGTACGTTCCCAAGAGGTGCTCACCGCGGTCACGCGGCTGTCGCTGCGGCTGGCGGAGGCGGGCGGCTGGCAGGACACCCGGCTGGAGCTTCCGCCGGGGCGGTGGGCCGATGCGCTGGCTCCGGGACGGGAGTTCTCGGGGCACGCGCGCGTGCGGGAGCTGTTCGCGGAACTGCCCGTGGCGTTGCTCGAGCGGGTGTCAGAGGTCAGCTGAGGCGCCCCGGGATACCGGTGGTGAGGGCGAGGCGGGGGTGGAGGGCTCGTCGGCCGCCCGCGGGCGCGTCCGGAGGGGGCGGCACGCGGGCGTACGGCGCCGGTGGCGGCCCGTGTCGCTCCGGCCGCCGGTGAGTGCCTCCGGGCGCCCCGTGGAGCCGCCCGGGCGTTTGCTTGACACTTCACCCAGTCCGTGGAGTACTGCGAATGCGACGCCGGACGGGACACGTCGGGGGTGAGTCCACTGCCGGAGCTGCGCTACCTCAGTGTGTCCGAGATCTTCTCGTCGGCCCGAACGCTGGCGGACCGTCGGCCGGGACTGTGCACGCTCAGGCAGGTCGGTGTCTCGCGCGCGGGCCGGGCGCTGCACCTGCTGTCCGTCGGTCTCGCCTCCCGGGCGGTGCTCGTCGTCGCGGGAGCCCACGCGAACGAGCAGACCGGCGGTTCCACGCTGCTGTCCCTGGCCGAACGTGTCCTCCAGGAGCGGGGGTTGCGGGCCGACACCTCGTGGCACTTCCTGCTCTGCGCCGACCCGGACGGCGCGAGTCTGCATGTGGCGCCGGCGCCGCGCACCCTGCTCGACTACCACCTCGGCTTCTTCCGTCCCGCCGGTCCCGAGCAGCCCGAGTGGTCCCCGTCGGTGCTGCCGCCTGACCGGCTGCCGCCCGAGACGCGGGCCCTCCTCGGGGTCATCGACGAACTGCGGCCCTACCTCCAGGTGACCCTGCACGGGACCGATCTGGGCGGCAGCTGGGTGCAGTTGACCAAGGACGTCCCGGGACTCGCGGAACCCTTCGCCAAGTCCGCGGCCGAGCTGCACATCCCGGTCGAGACGGGCCCCTCGGACGCGGCCGGCTGGCCGGCGTCGGGGCCGGGCGTCCACGTGATGCCGGCCCCCGGCTCGTACACGGCGTATCCGAGCATGCCCGACGACCCACGGCACAGCACCTGGTACCACGCCCACCGGTACGGCGGTCTGACCGCCGTGGTCGAGGTGCCGATGTGGGCGAGCGACCTCGTGGACGATCCGGCGCCCCATCCGGCCCCGGCGGCGGCCCTGCGGCACCTGGCACGCCGGCTGGAGCGGGACGCGTCCGAGGTGCAGCGGATCCTCGCGGAGGCGCTGCCGCGCCTGCCGGGTCCCGAAGGACCGCTCCTGCGGGCCGCCAAGTGGGCACTGGAGCTGGTGCCGGGGCTGGCCGGCGACTGGGCCGGCGACCCGTTGCCGGACACCACCGTGGCGTACGTCGGCAGTGTCGACGCGTTCGGCCGGCGCCTGCCCCTGCGGGCGGCGGCGATGCTGCTGCGGGTCCTGCGGGAGTCCGACGACCGGGCGGCCCCTCGCCTCGAACGGCTCGTCACCACCTGGAGCGAGGCCTTCGCCGCCCGCTTCCGCGCCCGCTGGGTGCCGCTGGAGCACCAGGTCGAGCACCAGTCCCGCACGGTCGTCGCGGCGGCCCGCCACGCCCGCCGGCGAACGGGGTGAGCAAGCGCGGCACGCGCACCCGTACCGCCCGCCCGCCCGTCACTCCGGGAGCACCCGGAACCCAAGGGGACACCGGGAGCCGCAAGTGGCACGGGAGCGGGTCATGTCCCGCCGCGCGGCCCGGAGTTCGCCGCGGCCTGCATCACTCCGACGCGAGCCGGAACGCCATCCGTCCGAAGGCGACCTGGTCGCCGTCCCGCACCACGGCGGCGCCGATCACGCGCCGCCCGTTCACCGTCGTGCCGTTGGTCGAGCCGAGGTCCCGCAGTACCCACAGCCCGCCCTGGCGGCTCAGTTCGGCGTGCACGCGGGAGACCGTCTCGTGGTTGAGCCGGAGGCCGCTGGCCGGGTCCCGGCCGATGCGCAGCGGGTAACCGCTCCTGCCCTGCGGCAGCTGGAGCTTCGGAAGCCGCTCGGCCTGCCAGGCCCTGCGCAGCCGCACGGAGAAGCCGGAGACCGCCTCGACGGTGCCGAACACCAGGCGCGACCAGCGGCTCTCCGTCGACAGGTCGGCGGTGAGCACGGCGAGTTCCTCGGAACGCCGGGCGGCGAGCGCCAGTTCCATGCGCCGGATGAACGTGTCGTGGGAGAGACGCCCGAGGGCGACGCCGTCACGGAGCACCTTCAGCGCGCTGTCGCGCTCGGCGTCCGAGGGCCGCGCGGGGTACGTGTGGAACTCGAAGGACGACGTCACGGAGGTGATTGTCGGACAGCATGCGCGGAGTGTCCAGAAAACGGGGAAGGACCACAGCGTCCGACGGAGTCGTCCGGCGCGCCAAGAGGGTCGATTCAAAAGCGAATTGATCTCGCGTGACGCACCATGGACGGGCGACGTCACGCTGAGCAGACGAGGGAGAACCGTCCGTGCAGTTCGAGGTGTGGGCACCACAGGCCGACCGGGTCACGCTCCGGTGCGGCGACTCCACGCACGCGTTGGGGCGCGATCCGGACCGCGCCGGATGGTGGACAGGAGAGGCCGACGCGCAGGACGGGACGCGGTACGGGTTCGCGGTGGACGACGGGCCCGTGCTGCCCGACCCGCGCTCGCGGCGCCAGCCGGACGGCCCCGACGGGCTGAGCGCGGTCGTCGACCAGGGGCGGTACGCGTGGCGCCAGGCGTGGCCGGGACGCGGCCTGCCGGGCGCGGTGCTGTACGAGCTGCACGTGGGGACGTACACGCGCGAGGGCACGCTGGACGCGGCCGCCGAGCGGCTGGGGCACCTGGCGGAACTGGGCGTCACGCACGTCGAGCTGATGCCGCTGTGCCCGTTCCCCGGCCGGCACGGCTGGGGGTACGAGGGAGTCTCGCTGTGGGCCGTGCACGAGCCGTACGGCGGGCCCGAGGCACTGAAACGGTTCGTCGACCGGGCCCACGAGCTGGGTCTCGGCGTCGTCCTCGACGTGGTGCACAACCACCTGGGCCCGTCCGGCAACTACCTCCCGGCGTTCGGGCCGTACTTCACGGACACCCATCAGACGCCCTGGGGCTCCGCCGTCAACCTGGACGCGCCCGGCTCGGACGACGTACGCGCGTTCCTCATCGGCAGCGCGCTGGCCTGGCTGCGGGACTACCGCCTCGACGGGCTGCGCCTGGACGCGGTGCACGCGCTGGCCGACACGCGGGCGCTGCACTTCCTCGAGGAGTTGTCGGCGGCCGTCGACGAACTGGCCGCCGATCTCGGCCGGCCGCTGTTCCTGATCGCGGAGTCGGACCTGAACGATCCGCGGCTCGTCCGCCCCCGCAAGGAGGGCGGTCTCGGGCTGCACGCCCAGTGGAACGACGACTTCCACCACGCCCTGCACACGACCCTGACCGGTGAGGGCCAGGGCTACTACGCGGACTTCGCGCGGGCCCCGCTCGCGGCACTCGCCAAGACGCTCACGGCGGGCTTCTTCCACGACGGTACGTACTCGAGCTTCCGGGGCCGCCGGCACGGCCGTCCGCTGGACCGTACGCGCGTGTCGGCGCACCGCCTGCTGGGCTACTCCCAGACCCACGACCAGATCGGCAACCGCGCCGTCGGGGACCGGCTCTCCGCCTCCCTCTCCCCCGGCCTGCTGGCCTGCGCCGCCACGCTGACGCTCACCGGCCCGATGACGCCGATGCTGTTCATGGGTGAGGAGTGGGCGGCCGGCACCCCCTGGCAGTTCTTCACCGACCACACGGATCCCGAGCTGGCGGACGCCGTACGCCGCGGCAGGCGCCGTGAGTTCGCGGCGCACGGCTGGGCGGAGGAGGACGTGCCCGACCCGCAGGACCCGGCGACCCGGGAGCACTCCTGCCTCGACTGGTCCGAACTGGCGCCGGAGCCGGCCAACGCGGTGCACACGCGCGTACTGGCCTGGTACCGCGACCTGATCACCCTGCGCCGCCGCCACGCCGACCTCTCCGACCCCGGCCTCGCGGCGGTCAAGGTCGCCTACGACGAGGAGGCCCGCTGGCTCGCCCTCGGACGCGGCGACGTGCGGGTGGCGGTGAACCTGGGCAAGGAGCCTGCGGTGATTCCGCTGGGTCTGAGGCGCGCACGGGTACTGGCCGCCTGGGAGCCGGTCGCGACCCCGGGCGGCGACGGGCTGCTGAGCCTGCCGGGCGAGTCGTGCGTGGTGCTGACACAGGCGTGACGAGGGGCGCGGCTCGTCCGGGCCGGGACGGCCTCCGCCGCCCCGGCCCGCTCAGGACCCGTCGTCCGCCCCGCCGCCCAGGTCGGTGACGCGTTCCAGGAGGATCGGCTCCCAGGCGCGGCGGAGCCGGGTGCGCAGAAGCGGCAGGCTTCCCTCCTCGGGGCCCCGGAGCCGCCCGGCGAGGCGCACCACGGCGTCGCAGCGGGCCAGCCACAGGCCGCGCAGACAGGGACGCGCCCCGTACCCGGCGAGTGTCGCGGCGCGCACGGCCGCGGGGGCGCCGACGGCGACGGCGAGCCCGGCGATGTCCTCGGCGGGGTCGCCGAGGACCGCGCCCGTCCAGCCGAGGACACCGCGCACCCGCCCGTCGCCGCTGACCACGAGATGCTCGCCCAGGAGCCCGTGGTGGACGAGGACCGCGGCGCCGGACTGCGCCGCGAGCTGGGCCGCGGCGGGCGCGGGGAACTGGGCGAGCCGGGCGGGGTCGAACTCGTCGGCGGCGGCGAGGTGCCGGGCGGCTTCCCCGGCCGCGGTGCGCAGTGTCTCCAGGGAGCGCGGCGCCTCACGCGGGACGCCGAGTGTCTCGGCCTGCCGTACGGGGACTTCGCGCAGGCCCGTCAGCAGCCCCGCCAGATCCGCCTCGCCGACCGCCGAGACGGCCCGCTCCTCGGCACTGCCGCCGGGCAGCCTGGCGTCGAGCGTGAAGGTCAGGCCGTCGTCGGACCATTCGCCGTGCGCGACGCTCACCGGCACCGGGACCGGGATGTGCGGCCTTACGAGGTCGCGCAGCCTCAGCTCGCGGCGCTGCCGGGCGGCGGCCTCGCGGTCGGGGGCGAGCCGCAGCACATGGCGGGTGCCGACCCACCAGGTGCGGTGTCCGCCGTCGGTGACGGGCCGGACGTCCGGTCCCGCGCCGGCCGCGCCGCCGTCGGCGAGCAGTGAGCGGACCAGCCGGCGGACGGTGTCCGCGGTCGGTGTCGATGCCTGGGTCATGGTCGCGCCATCGCCGTTCGGGACGTGGTGGGGGCTGCCGGTGCCCGGTCAGCCGACGATCATCAGGTCGCGGTCGGTGGTGTTGAGGCGGCGTCCGCCGTCCCCGGTGACGGTCACGATGTCCTCGATGCGTACCCCGAACCGGCCGGGCAGGTAGATGCCGGGCTCCACGGAGAAGCACATCCCCGGGACGAGGGGCTGCTCCTCGCCCTCGATCATGTAGGGCGGTTCGTGGGTGGTGACGCCGATGCCGTGGCCGGTGCGGTGGATGAAGCGGTCCCCGTATCCGGCGTCGGTGATGACCGCGCGGGCCGCCCGGTCCACGTCCTGGCAGGCGGCTCCCGGCCGGACCGCCCGGACGCCCGCCTCCTGGGCCGCGCGCACGATGTCGTGCACCCTGCGCTCCTCCTCGCCGGGCTCGCCCACGTGCACGGTGCGGGAGGTGTCCGAGCCGTAGCCGTGCTTGAGTCCGCCGAAGTCGAGGACGACCATGTCGCCGTGCTCGATGACCCGGTCACCGGCCTCGTGGTGCGGGTTGGCGCCGTTCGGGCCCGAGCCGACGACGGTGAAGTCGACCTGGGAGTGGCCGTGCCGGCGGAGCAGGTCGGCGAGGTCGGCGGCGACGTCCGTCTCCCTGCGCCCGGCGAAGGGGACCTTGACGATCTCCTCGTAGGTGGCGTCCGCGGCCGCGCCGGCGGCGGCCAGCCGTTCGAGCTCCGCGGCGTCCTTGACGGCGCGCAGCATCGGCAGGGACTCGGTGAGGGAGGTGTAGCGCGTGTCCGGCAGCCGATTCTGGAGGCCGAGCAGGTGCAGGGCCCACGCGTTGTCGCTGACGCCGAAGCGGCCCGCGCGGTCGAGGAGCGAGGTGGCCGCCTCGTACGGGTCGGTGCCGTCGGTCCAGTCGCGGAGCGTCAGGGCGCTCGCCGCCGCCGCGGCCGCCGCGTCGGGGGCCTCCAGGGTGGGCACGACCAGGACGGGGTCCTGCCCCGGCCTGAGCACCAGCAGGGTGAGCCGTTCGGTCTCGACGGGCCGGTACCCGGTCAGCCAGACCAGGTCGGGTCCGGGCGCGACCAGGACTGCGTCGAGTCCGGCGTCCGCGGCGGCCTGCGCCGCGCGCCGCATCCGCGCCGCGTAGTCGTCGGCGGTGAAGGGTGCGGGTGTGCCGGTCATCCATGTCTCCGTCCGGAGTTCCCCAGGGGCCTACGGGCAGCATCCTGCCCTTCCGGTGCGGCGGACGCGAGCCGGTTGCGTCCGCGGACCGGGGGCGGCAGGCGTCGGCAGGCGCAGCGGTCGCGTGCCCGTACGTCCGCTCGGCGTCCGTAAAGACGTGCCCGGGGGGGGTGGGCGTGGCTCAGGTGACGACGCCCGGGGTCGCGGACAGCCGCTGGTGGGCGCCGTTCGCGCGCCGTACCGTCACGGTGACCGGGGTGCCGGGGCGCGCGGCCGCCACCGCCCGCGCGAGACCGTCGGCCGAGCCGACCCGCGCCGTGCCGAAGGCCACGAGGACATCACCGCGCACCAGACCCGCGGTGTAGCCGGGACCGGGCACGTGGACGCCGACGACGAGCGCCCCGCCCCTCGGCGCGTCCACCGCCTCGACGCCGAGGGTGGCGCCCACGGGCTTCTGCGCCGGAGCGGCCGTCCCTGGCCCCGAAGCCGACGTGGACGGGGCCGACTTGGACAAGGCGGATGTGGACCCGACGGACGGGTGGTGCCCGGAGGCTTTGCCGGGCCTGACGGGCCTGCCGGGCCTGCCGGGCTCGCCCGACTGCCCTGGGGAGCCCTGGCCCAGGGCGCGGGACTCCCCCGGCGTCCCCGGGCGCGCCGACGGGCCCGGCGCTCCCGGCGCGCCGTCGCCGGTCTGCTTCCGCAGGTCCGCGAGCTTGCTCATGCCGATCACCGTGGCGCCCACGGTGCCGAGGCCGACCCCCGACAGCACCAGGGCCGCTGCGACGGACAGACCGAAGAGCAGGGTCATGAGCCGCCTGCCGCGCCGCCGTGCGGCGTGCGGACGCCGGGAAGCACCCTTGGGCATGCGGACACCGCCCGGTGCGCGGACCGCGCCCGGTTCACCGGCACCACCCGGCTCGCGGCCGCCACCCGGTTCGCGGTGACCGCCCGACGGGCGGGCCTCGCCGGGCTCGCGGCCCGGCATCGGCTTGGGACGCAGTGCAGTCTGTTCCATGGTTCGCCTCCGGGAGGTGCTCTACCCGGCGCTCCGGCGCGCGACGATTCACGAACGAGTGAGACTGTCCGTCGTGTTCGAGAAGTCCGTCCGCCCCGGTCACCGCCGCCGCTGGGCACGCCGGACAGGCCTCACGCGGAGAGGGGCACCGCGGTCCCCGACCACGTGAACGGCAGGGCCGGCGCCCTGTCGGGGACGAAGCCGTGGGCTCGCCCGGCCAGGTCGGCGGCCCCGTAGCGGCGGCAGTCCTGGTGCCACTTCAGGATGCCGGCCAACCAGTTCTGCAGTTCCTCGACATAGCCCCGCATGATGCCCCGGGCCTCCTCCGAGAGCTTGAAGTCCTCGTACAGAATGGGCAGTTCGTGTGCGGCGACGTGCTGGAACTGCTTCATGCGCTGGGTCATCAGGTCGTGGACGACGCCGAGGGCGGTCGGGTAGTCGCAGCCGAAGAAGTTCTGCACGACGAGGATGCCGTTGTGCACCTCGCCCTCGTACTCGATCTCCTTCTGGTACGAGAAGACGTCGTTCAGGAGCATCGCGTAGTCCATCGCCGCGTTCTCCAGTGAGCGCACCGGGCCGCTGCGGTACACCTCGGGGGGAACCTCCTTGCCGTGTCCCAGCCGGCACAGGCTCATGGTCAGCTCGGAGCCGAAGGTGGCGCGGCGCATCTCCAGGTAGTCGACCGGGTCCGGGATGCGGTTCTGGATCTGGTTGCCCAGTTCCCACACCCAGCTCTCCGTCATCACGTCGACGGCGGCCTTGAACGTGCGGCGCGCCTGCGGTGTCATCCCGGCCGTCGTGCGCGTCCACAGGTCGACGAGGCCGCGCTCCATGCCGTTGGCGGGGGCCGGGGGCTCCTCGCCGTCGACGGGCATGCAGGCCGACAGGCGCGCGGTGCACACCTTGGCCGCCGCCAGGTCGCGCCGGTGCCCGAAGACGAGCGGGTAGTAGTCGTCGCCGTAGGTGCCCCAGGCGAGCCACTGGGAGGCCAGGTCGAGGCCTTCCGGGGTGGCGTCCGGTTGGATGCCGGCCGCGCACAACGGCAGGTCGTAGGCGGCGAGTTTGTCCTCGTCCCAGACACCCTCCGCCAGGATGCCCATGGCGTGCGCCCAGCCGGTGATGCGATGCCGCGCGCCGTCCAGGTGGGGGCTGAGCGTCAGCGGGAACGGCAGGTGGAAGTCGGGCAGCCGGGACGGGCCGACCTTCTGGAAGGGCACGTGGGTGAACGACCGCAGCCGCTGCGCACCGGCGGCGGAGAGCAGTGCGCCGACGTCGGCCGCCGAGGTGCCGATCCCGGAGGCGCGGAAGGGCTCTCCCGAGAGTGCCCCCTCGTTCATGTACCGGCTGGAGCGCAGGTGCCATTCGTGGCCGCCCGACTGCCAGTCCTGGAGCCCCTGCGTGTACGCCGCGACGGCCGCGACCTCGTCCGGGGCGAGCCCCTGCTCCAGGGCGAGGGCGGGCACCTCGGTGAACGCCGTGTGCTCGAACTGGTGCAGCCGCGAGGTGAGGACGTCGTTGACGATCTCGGCGGCCTCCTGCGTCGTACAGCCGAAGAAGGTCTCCAGGACGAGCACGCCGTTGCTCAGTTCGCCCTCCTCCTCGACCTCACGCTGGTAGGAGAAGAGGTCGTTGCGCAGGTGCACCCCGTCGGAGAACGTCTCCATCAGCACCCGCAGCGGCCGCGACTCGGCGACACGGGCGGGCACTTCGGCGGTCGCGTACTCGACGAGCCCCGCCGACCAGGGGGCGCCGCCCACCTTGCGGCGCATCTCGATGTACTCGACGGGGTTGGCGACCCGCCCTTCGTTGATGTTCGACAGCTCCCAGAGCGACTCGTTCAGCAGGTGCTCGGTGGAGACGGCGAAGCGCCTCCGCCAGTCCAGGGACATCGAAGGGACCGTGCGCGCCCACAGGTCGGCGAGTCCCGCCTCGACCGGGTTCCGCGGCTCCGGTACCGGGGTGGCCAGGTCGAGCGGCATGAACAGCGGCAGCCGGTCCAGGTAGGCCTTGCCGCCCTCGCGGTCCTGGCTGCGTTTGAAGGTTTCGAGGAAGTGGTCGTCGAAGAAGAACACCCACACGTACCAGTCGGTGATGAGCGAGAGCGCGGGTCCGTCGCAGTCGGGGTGGGTGTAGGCGCACAGCAGTCCGTAGTCGTGCGCGTCGAGGTCGGACTGTTCCCAGATGCCGGAGCCCTCCAGCATGCCCATGCCGCGCGCCCACTCCGTGGTGTGGGTGCGGGCCTCGTCGACGTGCGGGTTGAGCCGCGCGGAATACGGCATGTAGAAGTGCGGGAGTACGAAGGGCTGCGTCATGGCCGGGCCCTACCCAGGGCCTTCCCGGGGCATCCGCGCGCCCGGACATGATCACACCATCGCGTGAATCGTTGCCGTAAGCGCCCCCGCCGCGAGCCCCAGGTGTCTGCCCCGCTCACGGGCCCGGTCTCCCGGGTGACCGGTGCGGTTCCTGTCGTGCGCCCGCGTACGCGCCCTTGTCCGGCGGCGGTGTGCCGGTCACCGTAGGCGCATGACCTCCTTCGTGCTGCCCCATGAACTGCACGGCGACGGCACCCACAAGGTGTTCGCGGTGCACGGCTGGTTCGCCGACAGGTCGGCGTACGCGCCGGTGCTGCCGGACCTCGACCGCACGGCGTTCCAGTACGCGCTGGTGGATCTGCGGGGTTACGGGGCGGCCCGGGACGCGGCGGGCGCGTACACGACCGCCGAGGCAGCCGCGGATCTGCTCGCTCTCGCCGACCGGCTCGGCTGGGAGCGGTTCTCGGTCATCGGGCACTCGATGGGCGGCGGCGTCGCGCAGCGGCTGCTGGCCCTCGCCCCGCGGCGGCTGCGGCGGATCGTCGGGGTCTCGCCGGTGCCGGCCTCCGGGCTGCCGTTGCCCGGCGACCAGTGGGAGCTGTTCGCGGACGCGGCGCACCGGCCGGAGAACAGACGTGCCATCCTCGACTTCACCACCGGAAGCCGTCGTCCGGCCGCCTGGCTCGACCGGATGGTGGCGCGCTCCCTGGCGCGGAGCGACCCCGAGGCGTTCCGTGCCTGGCTGGACTCCTGGGCCGGCGAGGACTTCCACGCCGAGGTCGAGGGCGCGACGGTGCCGGCCCTGGCGGTGACGGGAGCGCTCGATCCCGCCCTGTCGGCCGGGCTGATGGCTCAGACCTGGATGCGCTGGTACCCGCACGGCTGCCACCACGAGTTCCCGGCGGCCGGCCACTACGCGATGGACGAGACGCCCCTGGACCTGATCGCGGTGGTCGAGGCGTTCCTGCGGGAGGACGACGAGGACGATCCGGACGCGGTCGGCGTGGCGACCCGGCCGGCCGCGCGGGGCGAGTCCCCTCGCGCGGCAGAGGGCGAGTCCGTGTGAGCGTGCGTGAGGCGCCGCCCGTCCCGGACGTCTTCGACCCGCGGCGGTACGGTGACGGCGTCCCGTACGCCGCCTACCGCGTCCTGCGCGACCACCACCCCGTCGCCTGGCAGGACGAGCCCGAGGTGCTGGGCTGGCCGGCCGGCCCGGGGTTCTGGGCGGTGACACGGCACGCGGACGTGGTCCGGGTGCTGAAGGACCCGGCGGCCTACTCCTCGCACCTGGGGGCGACCCAGATCCGCGACCCGGATCCGGCCGACCTGCCGTTCGTCCGCCGCATGATGCTCAATCAGGATCCGCCGGACCACGGCAGGCTGCGGCGGCTCGTCAGCCGTGCGTTCACGCCCCGCCGTATCGAGCGCTTCGAGGCGTCGGCACGCGAGCGGGCCCGCACGCTCCTCGCACGCGGACTCGACGGGGCCCGCGCGGGCGACGGCACCTGCGACCTCGTCGCGGACGTCACCGACGACTACGCCCTGCTGAACCTGGCCGACCTGCTCGGCGTACCGGAGAGCGACCGCGGCCTGCTGCTGCACTGGACGCGGCGGGTCATCGGCTACCAGGACCCGGAGGAGGCGGGCGAGCCGCTGCGCGACGGCACGGGCCGGCCGGTCGACCCGCGCTCCCCCGCCGCTCTGCGGGACATGTTCGCGTACGCCCGGGACCTGGCCGCCCACAAGAGGTGCCGTCCCGCCGACGACCTCATGTCCACCCTCGCCACCGACCCCGAACTCACCGGGCCGGAACTGGAGATGTTCTTCTTCCTGCTCACGATCGCGGGCAACGACACCGTACGCAGCGCCGCGCCCGGCGGCCTGCTGGCACTCGCCGGACACCCGGAGGCGTACGCCGGTCTGCGCACCGGCCGGCTCGAACTCGCACCGGCAGTGGAGGAGTTGCTGCGGTGGCATCCGCCGGTGCTGTCCTTTCGGCGTACCGCGGTCACCGACACCACGCTCGCCGGGCGGCGCATCCGGGCGGGCGACAAGGTGGTCGTCTTCCACGCCTCGGCCAACCACGACGAGCGGGTCTTCACCGAACCGCGGCGTCTCGACCCGGCCAGGACCCCGAACCCGCACGTCTCCTTCGGGGACGGTCCGCACGTATGCCTCGGCGCGCACTTCGCACGGCTGCAACTGCGGGTGCTGTACGGGGAGATACTGCGGGCGGTGCCGGCGCCGCGGGTCGCCGGGCCCCCTGTCCGTCTCGTCTCCAACTTCATCAACGGCATCAAGTCGCTGCGGCTGCACGTGACATGAGACCGGGCCGGTCCCGGACGAGTCGCCTTCACCGCCTGGTCCCCGGATCAGGACCTTGCCCGGATCAGGACCTTGCCTGGATCAGCGCGTGGGTGCCGCTCGTCCGCCAGCTCTGCCCCTCGGCGGCGACGAGCGAGGACTCCGTCTGCGGTGCGAGACCGACGACGACGTCGGACTTCAGGGTGCGCAGGGCGGCGACGGGGCCGGGGAAGTAGGCGGTGGCTCGGGCGAAGGGCGTGGTGGGCGGCCAGTCGCGGTCCCCGACCAGACGGCGGTAGTTGAGGTCGCCCTTCAGGAGGGTCACGTCGGCTTGCGCGAACTCGTGGGCGAGATCGTCGGGCATGTCGGCGTAGGGCAGCGGTGCGCAGGAGAAGGGGTGGGTGCGGAGGGTGAGGCTGCCGTCGGTCAGCGCGCCCCGGAGACGGTGCCCGGACTCGGCGGCGGCACCTCCCGCTCCGGTCAGCCTGCGTACGGCGTCCAGCAGGTCGGCGGTCGTGGCGTCGGAGACGTAGTAGGGGTACGGCTTCAGGTGCAGCACGACCCGGTCCGCGCGGCCGTGCAGCAGCAGGTGGTCGATGAGCAGCAGGTCGGGGATCAGTTCCCGGCCCGCGTTGTCCGCGACCACGCACACGGTGCCGCCGCTGAGCAGCGACCAGAACAACTCGCTCCCGTCGGCGACGAGTTGACTGCCGTCGGACGAGCCCCCGGCGGCGGAGAGCTGGAAGCCGAGGTCGGCGCGGTTGCCCCACAGCGAGCCGTGCAGGAGGGCGGTCGCCCGGTCCTGGGCCGGCCGTGCGGCGAGTTCGTCGAGCGCGGCCAGTTCCGCGTCGGCCTCCGGGGTGTCCAGTTCGGCGAGCTTGAAGGGGCGGAAGGGGTCGATACCGCGCCAGGGGCCCGGGGCGAAGTACCCGACCGCTTCGAGGAGCCGGCGGTAGAAGTAGCTCTCCGCCCAGAGGAACGGCACCTCGAACCAGGAGCGGCCGGCGTACGACCGCAGGCCCCAGGCCTCCCACTGCGCCCCGTCCGCGGCGTCCCGCCCGAGCGGTTCCAGCACCCCTTCGGTGGCGCTCGTCAGCAGCGCGTCGAGGGCCCTGCGCTGGTCGGGGCCGTAGGGGAAGGCGTCCCGCACCTTCCGGATGAGGGCCGGATGCCGCTCGGCCAGCACGCTGTGCGGGAAGGACTCCGGGTCACTGCTGACGATCACGGGGGCGTCGGGCATGCGGTTGCGTTCCTCCGGTGCGGGGCAGGGCCTCGCAGGCACAGTAGCGTCCCCGGCCCGGGCCACCGGGGCGCATCCGGCCCACCCGCGTCGGCGGCCGGGCGGGGGCCCGGGTCCGCTGCGGCGGCCGGGCATTCCTGTGCGGCTGCGGGCGGGACACGTGGGGCGCCTGATCACCGGAGGGCCCTGTTGATGCGCCCGCCCCGCCGAACCGCCGCCACCCTCCGGCCGGGCACCTGCCTGCCGGCCGGCCCGAGACCGGCCGGCGCACACCCGCTGAACACGCGGCCCGGATTTCCCGTACTGCACGGGGAACGGCCCCCTTCGCGACAGCCCGAGGAGCCCCACCGGATGACCGCACACCGCACCGCCGCCGCGGCCGCCGTCGCCGTGGCGGCCCCGCTCCTGCTGACACCCTTGGCCGCGGGACCGGCGCAGGCCCACGGGGCGCCCACCGATCCGGTCAGCCGGGTCGTAGCGTGCTCGCCGGAGGGCGGGAGCCGTGCCGGGTCCGCGGCTTGCCGGGCGGCGATCGTGTCGAACGGCGCCCCGTTCACCGCCTGGGACAACCTGCGGGTGGCGGGCGTGAACGGCAGGGACCGCCAGGTGATCCCCGACGGGCGGCTGTGCAGTGGCGGTCTGCCCGCCTACAAGGGGCTCGACCTGGCCCGCGCCGACTGGCCCGCCACCCGCCTCGCGCCCGGCGCTCCGCTGACCCTCGCCTACAGCTCGACGATCCCGCACACGGGCACGTTCAGGCTCTACCTGACGAAGCCGGGGTACGACCCGGCGAAACCGCTGACGTGGTCCGACCTGCCGACGCGGCCGTTCGCCACGGCCACCGACCCGTCGCTGGTCAAGGGCGCCTACCGCATCGCGGCGAAGCTGCCCGCCGACCGGTCGGGCCGCCATGTGCTGTTCACCGTCTGGCAGAACTCCAGCACGGTGGACACGTACTACTCGTGCTCGGACGTGGTGTTCGCGCGGGCCGGGGGCGGCGGTACGGCGGGATCGGCCGCGGAGGCGCCGGGCCCGGGCGGCTCGAGCGCCTCGGCGAAGCCGAGCCGGCCCGCGTCCTCGAAGACGTCCGAGCCCTCGGAACCGGTGTCGACGTCCGCGGCGGCCCCGGCCGAGGCCGCGAAGCCCGCCGAGGACGTCGCGGCCGACCGGTCCGAGTCCGTGGCGGACAGCAGTTCCCGCGGACCGGCGGCTCTGCCGTTGCTCGCGGGTGGCGCCGGGGCGCTCCTGCTCACGACGGGTGTCGCACTCGCCCTGCGCCGCCGCCGGGGCCGGGTCGGCTGACGAGGACCACCGGGCCGCCTGATTGCCGTCCGCGTCCGCCCGTGCGACCAACCGGACACCACAACCGCCGCGGCGCTCCAGCGGGTTGTTCTTCTTCGCGCACGCCGAACGGGCGCGCCGAAGGCACGTGAGTGCACGATTCTCCCCCCACAGATGTGTCGCATGACAACGGTCGTCGACGGCCACAGCGCATCGGCCGAGTGCGCCGTCGCCCCTGTCCTCAGAGGCGGTCGCGGAGCGCGTCGAGCACCTCCTGGAGGACCTCGGGGCCGGGCGGCCGGGCGGCGGGGACGGGCGCCCTGGTGACGAGGTGGCCGCTGTCGACGAGGTCGGCGACCAGCACTTTGGTGACACTGACCGGCAGCTCCAGGTGCCCGGCGGCCTCCGCGACGGACAGGGCTCCCGGCCCGCACAGCCCGACCAGCCGGCACTTCTCCGGGCTCAGCGCGCCCGGCGGCGGATCGTCGACGCCGACCAGCAGGGTGCCCGGGTCGAGCGGGTTGCGGGTGGGGTGCGCGCGTCCGTCCGTGACCACGTACACCCGCACCAGGCGCCCCGCCGGTGGCCGCCGGGGTGTCATGACGTGCCGCCGTCGTCGTCC
This sequence comes from Streptomyces sp. NPDC043867, assembly GCF_056435845.1. Taxonomy (NCBI): domain Bacteria; kingdom Bacillati; phylum Actinomycetota; class Actinomycetes; order Kitasatosporales; family Streptomycetaceae; genus Streptomyces; species Streptomyces sp. NPDC043867. Next base: position 48,084 of record NZ_JBWKDS010000033.1, read on the forward strand.
CGCGGTACCGCCGTGCTCGTCTCCCGGGCCCCGGCCTCGGAAGGTCCGGCGGCCCGGCCCCGGCGGAGTCCGCTCGCGAAGGCGCTCATCCGCCGGGCGTTCTCCTCGGCGGTGCGGACGGTGGCCGCGTCGTGCCGTGCGGCTTCCCGGCCCGGCACGCGCTCAGCCGACCCGCCTCCACGGCCCGGCACACGCTCGCCCGGCCCGTCCCCCGCGTCCGGCCCACGCGCATTCGACCCGCCACCCCGGCCCGGCACGCCCCCCTCGGCGCCACCGGCCGTCTCTCCCCGCCCGTCCGCAGCGGCTCCCTCGGCCCCCACAGCTCCCACCACTCCCACCCCTGTCTCGGCTCCTTCCTTCCCCCCGGATCCTCCGGCTGTCGGCACGCGACCGGCTCCCGGCACCCGAGGCGTGCGTCGCCGCCGCCTCGGCAGCGTCTGTGCCGCGTCCCCCTCCGCCGCCCCGCTCCCGTCGGCACCGGCACCGCCGTCGGCCGCCGGGGACACGAGCAGCGCCGGCGGGATGCGGACGACGGCGCGTACTCCTCCGTGGGGCGACCGGGTGTCCACGGAGACGGCGAGGCCGTACCGGGCGACGAGCGCGCCGACGGTGGCGAAGCCGAAGTGCGGCGGGTCGCCGAGGCGGGTGACGTCCACCGGGTGACGGCCGGAGAGCAGGTCGGTGGCGTACTCGGCCGTCTCACGGTCCAGGCCGGCGCCCGCGTCGTCGACCCGCACGCAGGCGCCGTCGCGCACCGACAGCACGTCGACCTCGACCGTCGTACCGGGCGGGGAGTGGCGCGTGGCGTTGTCCAGCAGTTCGGCGAGCGCGAGGACCACGGGTTCCACCGCCCGGCCCGCCACGGTCACGTCCGCCCGCCCGCCGACCCGGATCCGCCGGTAGTCGGGGATGCGGGAGGCCGCCCCGCGCACCACGTCGATGAGGTCGCAGGCCTCCCGTCGCCGCTCGGGCCAGGAGCCGCAGAGCACGGCGAGGGCCTGGACGCGGTGGGCGATGCGGGCGTTGAGGTGGTCGACGCCGAGCAGGTCGCCGAGGACGTCCGGGTCGTCGTGCCGGTCCTGCATCCCGGCGACGGCCGCCTGCTGTTCGTCGGCCAGCACTCCGACCGAGCGCATCGCCTCCCCCAGGGCGGCCCGCGCGGCCCGGTCGGCGTCCGCCCGCGCCTGCCCGACCGCGCCCGTGAACCGTTCCAGTACCGCGTCGAGGCAGGCCGCGAGACCGGTGCCGGCCAGGCGCGCGTCCAGCGGGCCGGTGTCCACGAAGGTGAGCGGCCGGTTGGTGACGGCGGACCGGCGTGCGGGCGCGGGTTCGTCGGCCGCGAGGGTCGGGCCGGCTCCCGGTAGGTACGCCCCGTCGTCGAGCACCGGCGGATGCACCCGCTCCATGGGCCCCGGCGGGCGCACCCCGTCGTCGGACGGCCCCGGCAGCCGCACCCCGCCATCGGGCCCCGGCAGCCGCACCGCGACCAGGTGCCGTATCTCTTCCTCCCAGGCCCGCAGGCGGCCGGCCAGCCGGGCGTGGTGAGCACGCTGGACGGCGATGACCCGGCGCTGACGCACGAGCAGGACGGTCAGGGTGAGCAGGCCGGCCGCCAGGAGCGCCCCCGCCGCATCCGGTGTCCAGGCGGCCATGGTCCCCCTCCGCGCCGCTGTGCCGTGACCGTTCTCGGTGCGGCCCCCTCAACTACGTACAGGACGAGCGGGTTGCTCACCACCGGCGCGCACGGTCTCAGCGTGCCGCGCGCGAGGTGACCGTGAAGCGCGCCCCGTCGGGGTCGCCGAGGACCGCCTCGTCCACGTCGGTCCCGCGCCTGAGGACGCTGCCGCCGTGGGCGAGGGCGGCCGTGACGCAGGCCTCCACGTCGGTGACGGCGAAGTGGATCTGCCAGTGCGGCCGAAGGGTCGGGTCGGGCGCCGCCCCGAGAGCGCCGGAGTGGATCCGGGCCACCACGAGTCCCCCGCTGGTCAGGACGACCTCGTCCCCGTCGTAGTGGACCTCGCAGCCGCCGGGACGGGCGGACGCCCACTGCAGGACCTCGCCGTAGAAGATCGCCGCGTCGAAGGCGTCGCGGGTGTGCAGCCGTACGAAGGCGGGCGCGGCCTGGCGCCAGTGCTCCCAGCCGGCCACGAGCGCGCCCTCCCAGACGCCGAAGACGGCTCCGTCCCGGTCGGCGAGCACGGCGGCCCGGCCGGGCGGGAAGGCGATCGGGCCCACGGCGGTCGTCCCGCCCCGCTCCTGGCTGCGGGACACCGCGGCGTTCGCGTCGGTGACCGCGAAGTACGGCGTCCAGGAGACGGCCGTCTGCCACGCGGTGGCCACCTCGGCGGCGCCCGCGACCGGCACGCCGCCCGCACGGGCGGTCCTGAACTGGTCCCCGAACCCGCCCGTGCTCCACTCCCAGCCGAGCACGGCGGCGTAGAAGGCCTCCGCGGCCCCCAGGTCGCGCGCGCTCAGGCTGACCCAGCACGGCGCGCCGAACACCGAGTGACTGGAGAGCACCTCACCGTGGAGCGTTTCGTCTCTGTTCATCCGGCCCAGCATCTCCCGCCCCGGCCCGGGGCGCACCGTCGGTCACCCAGGCGGGTCGCGGCTCAGCCCTCGTCGGGTGTCAGCCGCAGCGAGATCGAGTTGATGCAGTACCGCTGGTCGGTGGGTGTCGGGTAGCCCTCGCCCTCGAAGACGTGCCCGAGGTGGGACCCGCACCGGGCGCACCTGACCTCCGTGCGGAGCATGCCGTGCGTGCGGTCCTCGATCAGTTCGACCGCGTCGGTGTCCTTGGGGTCGAAGAAGCTGGGCCAGCCGCAGTGCGACTCGAACTTCTCCCCGGAGGTGAAGAGTTCGGCGCCGCAGGCCCGGCAGGAGTACACGCCCGTGGTCCTGGTGTCGGTGTACTCGCCGGTGAACGCCGGTTCCGTGCCGGCCTTGCGCAGGACGGTGTACTCGGCAGGAGTCAGCTCCGCGCGCCACTGCTCGTCCGGCTTCTCGATGTCGTACGCCATGAAGCTCAACCCCTCACAAACGCTGTGCCTACTTCGACAGGCGGGCCAGGATCTCGGGGCCGAGATCCGTCACGTCCCCCGCGCCCATGGTGAGAACGAGATCACCGGGCTTCGCCATTCCCGCCACCACGGAGGGCACCTCCGCCTTGTCGTGGACCGGTGTCACGTCCGCGCCCGCAGCCCGCGCGGCCTCGATGATCAGCGCGCTGGTGATGCCGGGGATCGGGTCCTCGCGGGCCGGGTAGATGTCGAGGACCACCGACGCGTCCGCGAGGGACAGGGCGTCGCCCATCTCCTTGCCGAGTTCCTGGGTGCGGGAGAAGAGGTGCGGCTGGAAGACGACGAGGATGCGGGCGTCGCCGGCCGCCGCGCGCATCGCCTCCAGGTCCGCGGTCATCTCGGTCGGGTGGTGGGCGTAGGAGTCGACGACCTGGACGCCGGCCTCCTCGCCCTTCAGCTGGAGGCGGCGCTTCACGCCGGTGTAGGAGGCGAGGGCCGGGGCCAGTTCGGCGGCCGGGATGCCGAGCGCCGCGCCCGCCGCGAGCGCCGCCACCGCGTTGTGCGCGTAGTGGCGGCCGGGGACGGAGACGGTGAAGGTCAGCGGCGTGCCGTCCAGCTCGACGGTGACCTCGCTCCTGAGTCCCTGCGCGACCACCGAGAGGACACGGACGTCCGCGTCGGCGGCCTCGCCGTACGTGACCACCCGGACGTCGCGGGTCCTGACGCGGCGGGTCAGCTCGCGGGCACCCTCGTGGTCCGAGGAGATGACCAGCGTGCCGCCCTCGGTGAGGCGCTCCACGAAGGTCTCGAAGGACTCGTAGATCTCGTCCATCGAGGCGTAGTTGGCGTGGTGGTCCAGCTCCACGTTGAGGATGATCGCTACTTCGGGGGCGTACTTGTGGAAGCTGCGGTCCGACTCGTCGGCCTCGGCGACGAAGATCTCGCCCGCGCCGTGCAGCGCGTTGGAGCCGGGGGCGTCCAGGTCGCCGCCGATGGCGTAGGACGGGGCGAGGCCCAGCGTCGACAGGGACACCGCCAGCATGGAGGTCGTCGTCGTCTTGCCGTGGGTGCCGGCCACCGCGATCGGGCGCAGGCCGTCCATCAGGCGGGCCAGGGCGTCCGAGCGGTGGACGACCGGGATGCCCAGCTCCGCCGCGCGGGCCAGCTCCGGGTTGTCCGCGCGGATCGCCGATGAGACGACGACACAGGTGGCGTCGGGGGCGAGATGCCCGGCCGCGTGCCCGATGTGCACCGTCGCGCCCAGGGCGCGCAGGGCATCGGCGGTCGCCGAGTCCTTGGCGTCGCTGCCGGCCACCCGGGCACCCCGCTGGGCGAGGATCTTCGCGATGCCCGACATCCCGGCTCCGCCGATCCCGATGAAGTGCGGTCGGTCCATGGCGGTAGGAAGGCCGGGTGCCATGTGTGTTCTCCCCAAGCGGTGCGGTGGTGACGAGCGGTAGGACGGCAGCGGACGGCAGGTGCCCGCGGCTGCGCGGGCCCCAGCCTATGCCTTGCTGTGCGAGAACAGTTTCAGCACCGGGACGCCCACCTTGTGCCGCGCCCGGGAGGCCCAGTCGCGGTGGAAGAACTCCTCCACGTAGTGCGGGTCCGTGAGCACGATGACCTCGTCGGCGCCGATCTCGTCGACCAGGGTCCTGAGCGCGTCCAGCGGGTGGTCCTCGACGAGCCGCCCTTCGGCCGCGCTGCCGGACGCGCGCAGGGCGAGCAGGGAGACGTCGAGCGCCTGCTGTCCCTGCCCGAAGGCCTCCTCGCCCTCGGGTGTCTCGTCCTCGCGGACCGCTTCGTCCAGCTCGCCGAGGGCGACGTCGTCGATGGCCCGCAGCAGCCGGTCCGCCTGGTCGCCGCGGGGCTGCAGCAGTACGTGGAAGCTGACCGCCTCGTCGCCGTGCAGGGTCGTGACGAACTCCACGTCGGCGGACGTCAGGGCCTTCTCGATCATCAATACGCTTGTGAACACGACAGGCGCCCTTCTCCTCCGAGGGCCGTCTGGGGCCCTGTCTCCTCCGGGGGCCGCGCGGCCCCGTCTCCTGCGTCTCGCGCACGGGCCGTCCTGTGACCCTGCGGAAACCATCCTGCCCCGTAACCGCACAGGTACCGCGCGATTCGGCGTGCCCGGCGGAAACGAACCGGAACAGCACATTCCGTCACCGTGTCAGGTCCGACGGTATCGGCTGAAGAGGAACCCGGCCTCCTCCAGCAGGGACGCCAGCTCGAAGCGCGCCGGGACCGTCACCGGGGGGCCCGAGGCGATCCGCTGGGCGCCGCCCGCCGTGAGCATCGGGGAGACGGTGAGACACAGTTCGTCGAGGACCCCGGCGGCGATCAGCTGGCCCAGCAGGCGGGGGCCGCCCTCGGTCAGCTGGCGGGTCAGGCCGCGGCCGGCGAGGGCGCGCACCGCACGGGCGGGGTCCACCCCCGCGCCGTCACCGGCGATGACCACCTCGGCGCCCGACTCCTCGGCCGCGGCGATCCTGCCGGGCGCCGCCGCGGCACCGGTGAGCACGAGTGTGGGCACCAGCGGCGAGGTGAACAACGGCAGCGAGAAGTCCAGGTCGAGACTGGCGCTCACGACGGCGACGGCGGGCGCGGGGCCCTGCCCGGCCGCCGCGCGGAGCGGCGCGAAGGCCTCACGCGCGCGTGCCGGACGGTACCCCTCCTGGCGCACCGTCTCGGCGCCCACCACGACCACGTCCGCGAGGCCGCGCAGGGTGCCGAAGATCCGCATGTCCGCGGCGCAGGAGATGGGCTGCGAGCGTCCCTCGTGCTGGGCCGCGCCGTCGAGGGTGGACACCATGTTCGCGCGCAGCCACGGGTCCCGGCCGCCGGGGTAGGCATAGGCCCGCGCCAGCTCCTCCAGGCTCCACTCCCGGTCCGTCACCTCCGCACCGGGCGCCCCGTCCGAGGCCTGGGCTGCTGTTTCTTCGGTCACAGGGAACAGGCGTCGCATGTCGTGCAGTGTGGCACGGCCCTTAGAGTGGGTGACCGTGTCGTCCACCCCGGCCGCCCATGGCCTCAGCCCGATAGCCGAAGCGGCTCCCCTGTCCCTGTGCGCCCGCGAGCCCCACGTCCCCGCGGACCGGCTCGTCGCGGAGATGGTGCCGCCGCCGCGCTTCGACTCGGTCCGCTTCGATACGTACCTCCCGGACCCGAACCAGCCCAGCCAGACGGAGGCCGTCCGCGTCCTCGGCGACTTCGCGGCCGGCCTCGGCGGTGCGCACGCCTCCGGTGCGGGCAGACGCAGGCTGTTCGGCTTCGGCAGGGCTCCGAAGGCCCCCGCCGGGCCGCGCGGCGTCTATCTGGACGGCGGGTACGGCGTCGGCAAGACCCACCTGCTGGCCTCCCTGTGGCACGCCACCCCGGCCGAGCCCGCCCTCAAGGCCTTCGGCACCTTCGTGGAGCTGACGAACCTGGTCGGCGCGCTCGGCTTCCAGAAAACCGTGCAGACGCTCTCCGGCCACCGGCTGCTGTGCATCGACGAGTTCGAGCTGGACGATCCGGGCGACACCGTCCTGGTCTCCACGCTGCTGGGCAAGCTGGTCGACGCGGGCGTGGCCCTCGCGGCCACCTCGAACACCCTGCCGGGCAAGCTCGGCGAGGGCCGGTTCGCGGCCGCCGACTTCCTGCGGGAGATCCAGGGCCTGTCCGCGCACTTCCGTCCGCTGCGCATCGACGGCGAGGACTACCGCCACCGCGGGCTGCCCGAGGCGCCCGCGCCGTTCTCCGACGAGCGGGTCACCGAGACCGCGTACGCCACCGAGGAGGCGTCCCTCGACGACTTTGCGCACCTGCTCGACCACCTCGCACGCGTCCACCCCAGCCGGTACGGCGCGCTGACCGACGACGTGCGGGCGGTCTGCCTGACCGGGGTGCGGCCGGTGCCGGACCAGTCGACGGCGCTGCGGCTCGTCGTGCTCGCGGACCGGCTCTACGACCGCGAGGTGCCGGTCCTCGCCTCCGGGATGCCCTTCGACCGGCTCTTCAGCGAGGAGATGCTGAACGGCGGCTACCGCAAGAAGTACTTCCGCGCGATCTCCCGGCTCACCGCGCTCGCCCGGGACGCCAAGGTCCTGGCGGAGAAGACGGAACCGGAGTCCGACCGGACGTAAAACGTCTTCTGCAGGTGGTATCCCGCCACTCCCCCTCCCTGCCGTTTCAGGCCCCCTTCAGGGTGAAACGTTAAGTTAACCCAGCAAACAACTTGCCGCGCTAGCGTGCTGGTAGACGTGCGGGGACGAACGCGGGGAGGGGGGCGCGTGTTACGAGGCAGTAAGGCCCGGGCGCTGTTCTCGGCCCTCGCCGCCATCCTGCTGGTCCTCCAGCTGTTCGCGTCCTCCGAGGCGTTCGCGTCCGTACATACGAGCGAGATCATCTCGTGCGGGGAGACCGAGGACCCGCAGAAGGTGGCCCCGCCCCCGGCGGCGCGCGACCGGAGCCGCAGCGAGGACCGCATACCCGGGGTGCCCCTAGGCAGTTGGCCGGAGCGGGCCCGCCCCCGCGTGTTGCCACTGCTCGCACTCGCCGGCCCCGACCCGCACGCGTCGAAATCCCCGACCGCCCACTCCCCAGCGGCACTTCAGGTCTTCCGCTGCTGACCGAGGCGTGACCCCCCACACCACGTTTCGTCAGCCGACGCGCCATCGAGGCGCGCCAGGAGGAACCGACATGCAGCCCCTCATCGATCACGCCCGCGCACACGGACAGCGACCGGAGGAGTTCGCCCCGCTGGCCGCGGGCCAGTCTCCGCAGGTCCTGTTCATCACCTGTTCGGACTCCCGCGTCGTCCCGGCACTGATCACCGGGGCCCGTCCGGGCGAGCTCTTCGAGCTGCGCACCGCGGGCAACATCGTCCCGCCGTACACCCCCGGCCGCCCCACCGGTGAGGCGGCCACCATCGAGTACGCGGTGAACGTGCTCTCCGTCACCGACGTGGTCGTCTGCGGCCACTCGCACTGCGGCGCGGTCGGCGCCCTGGTGCGCGGCGACGACCTGACCGCCGTACCCGCCGTCCGCGACTGGCTGGCCCACGCGACACCGCGCCCCAGGGGCGCGGCCGAGGACCCGTCCGTGACCGAGGCGGTGCAGAGCCACCTCCTGACGCAGCTGCTGCGGCTGCGCTCCTACCCGTGCGTCGCCGACCGGCTGACGGACGGTCGGCTGCGCCTGCACGCCTGGTTCTACGAGGTGCACACCGGAGCCGTACGGGAACACCGCCCGGACACCGACACCTTCGAGGCGCTGTGAGCGCCGCGACGAAGCCGGCCGGAGCGCGGCCGGAGCGCCCGGCGAGGTTCCCCCACCTGCGGCAGGACTTCGCCGCGTCGGTCGTGGTCTTCCTCGTCGCCCTCCCGCTGTGCGTGGGGGTCGCCGTCGCCTCCGGCGTGCCGGCCGAACTGGGCCTGGTCACCGGCATCGTGGGCGGGATCGTCACCGGACTCATGCGCGGCAGCAGCCTCCAGGTCTCGGGGCCGGCCGCGGGGCTGACGGTGCTGGTCTTCGAGGCGGTACGGGAGTTCGGGCTGCCGGTCCTCGGGGTGATCGTGCTGGCGACTGGCCTGCTGCAACTCCTCATGGGAGCCCTGAAGCTGGGGCGCTACTTCCGGGCCATCTCGGTGGCCGTCGTCGAGGGCATGCTCGCCGGCATCGGCCTCGTGCTGATCGCGGGCCAGCTCTACTCGGCGGCGGGGCTGACCGCGCCCGCCACCGGCCTGGACAAGATCACCGAACTGCCGGAGGCGCTCGTCGGCGCGCTCGGCGACACCGGGTCCCTGGCATCGCTCGCCCTCGGCGCGGGCACCATCGCCGTCCTCGTGCTGTGGAAGCGGCTCCCGGACCGGGTGCGGACGGTGCCGGGCCCGCTCGCCGCGGTCGCCCTGGCCACCCTCGCCTCGCTGCTGTTCTCCCTGCCGGTCGCCACGGTCGAGGTGCGGGGGCTGCTGGGCTCGCTCCAGCCGCCGCCCCTCGACGCCTTCGGGGAGCTCGCGAGCCCCGGCCTCCTCGGCACGGTCCTCGCCTTCGTGCTGATCGCCTCGGCGGAGAGCCTGTTCAGCGCGGCCGCCGTGGACCGGATGCACGACGGGCCGCGGACCCGGTACGACAGGGAACTGATGGCGCAGGGTGCGGGCAACACCGTCTGCGGGCTGCTCGGCGCCCTGCCGATGACCGCGGTGATCGTCCGCAGCGCCGCCAACGTGCAGGCGGGCGCGCGCACCAAGGCGTCCCGGGTCCTGCACGGTGTCTGGCTGCTGCTGTTCGCCGCGCTGCTGCCCGCCGCACTCGCGGTGATCCCGCTGCCCGCTCTCGCCGGCGTCCTGGTGTACGCGGGCTTCAAGCTCATCCCACTGCGCCAGATCGCCGTGCTCTGGCGGGAGCACCGCGGGGAGGCCCTGATCCTCGTCGTCACCGCCGTGTCCATCGTCGCCGTCAGCATGTTCGAGGGCGTCCTGATCGGGCTGGCCCTGGCCGTCGTCAAGACCGCCTGGGAGGCCTCGCACATACGGCTCGAGGTCATAGACAAGGGCGCGGGCCCCGTCCAGGCGTACCTCTCGGGCAACGCGACCTTCCTGCGGCTGCCGAAGATCCTCGACAGCCTGGAGGCGCTGCCGCAGGACCGGCCGGTCGAGCTGAACCTGTCCGGGCTGCACCATCTCGATCACGCGTGCCGCGTCGCGCTGGAGAACTGGGCGGCCCGGCACAGCACGGCCGGAACCGAGCCGGTCAAGGTCACACCGGTGCCCTGAGCCGCTCGGCCGCCCCACCCGGCCGGGGGGGGGGGGCCGGGGGGGGGGGGGGGGGGGGGGGGGGGGGGGGGGGGGGGGGGGGGGAGGGGGGGGGGGGGGGGGGGGTGAAAACCCCCCCCCCCCCCCCCCCCCCCCCCCCCCCCCCCCCCCCCCCCCCCCCCCCCCCCCCCCCCCCCCCCCCCCCCCCCCCCCCCCCCCCGGCCCCGTGCCGTGCGCGGACTCCGGGAAGCCCGCGACGGCGGCGTACAGTGGACTTTCCAGGCATGTCGGGCGGCTCGAAGGGGGTCGTCGTGCTCGAAGAACTTCTCGTCGCAGGTGCGGCAGCCGGTGCCGCGGGGCTCGTCTACCTCGCCGCGGCCGCCCGGATCGTCAAGCAGTACGAGCGCGGGGTCGTCTTCCGGCTCGGCCGTCTGACCGGCGAGGCGCGCGGACCCGGTTTCACCGCCGTGGTCCCCCTGATCGACCGGCTGCGCAAGGTCAACATGCAGATCGTGACGATGCCGGTGCCGGCGCAGGACGGCATCACCCGGGACAACGTCACGGTGCGGGTGGACGCCGTCATCTACTTCAAGGTCGTGGACGCCGCCGACGCGGTCGTCCAGGTCGAGGACTACCGCTTCGCGGTCTCGCAGATGGCGCAGACCTCGCTGCGGTCGATCATCGGCAAGAGCGACCTGGACGATCTGCTGTCCAACCGCGAGAAGCTGAACCAGGGCCTGGAGTTGATGATCGACAGCCCGGCCATCGGCTGGGGCGTGCAGATCGACCGGGTCGAGATCAAGGACGTGTCGCTGCCCGAGACCATGAAGAGGTCCATGGCCCGGCAGGCGGAGGCCGACCGTGAGCGCCGCGCCCGCATCATCAACGCCGACGCGGAGCTCCAGGCGTCCAGGAAACTGGCGGAGGCCGCCGGCGTGATGTCCGAGCAGCCGGCCGCCCTGCAACTGCGCCTGCTCCAGACCGTGGTGGCCGTCGCCGCCGAGAAGAACTCCACCCTGGTCCTGCCCTTCCCGGTGGAGCTGCTGCGCTTCCTGGAACGGGCGCAGCAGGGCCCGCCGCCGGCCGCGCAGCCGGGCCCGCCGGCCGGGGGTCCGCCGCCGGGCGGCGAGTGACACGTGCTACGCGCGTGGTTCCGGTAGCCCACAGCGCGTGATACCACAGCGGGGTCACAGTCCTGTCCGCCAGCAGGAGGTTGCCCCATGTCCGAGCACGCCCGATCCGCGACGCGACGTCAGGTCCTCGCCCGTACAGGCGCGTTGGGCGCCTCGATCGCCTTCGCAGGAAACCTCTCCGAACTCTTCGCGGGCACCGCCGCCGCGCAGGATCTCGGTCACCACGGCTACGGCCCCCTCGTCCCCGACCCGGACGGACTGCTCGATCTGCCGGAAGGTTTCCGCTACCGGGTCCTGTCCCGCGAGGGCGACCCGCTGCGCTCGGGTGAGGGCCTGGTGCCGAGCAATCACGACGGCATGTCGGCCTTCCCCGGCGACCACGGCCGGGTCCATCTGGTCCGCAACCACGAGAACCGGGTGACCGCGAAGATCCCGGTCCCGGCGGTCGAGGGCATCACGTACGACCCGGCGGGCAAGGGCGGGTGCACGGCCCTGACGGTGGACCGGCACGGCGAGGTCCTCTCGGAGCGCGTCGCCATCGCCGGCACCGCCGTCAACTGCGCCGGCGGCCCCACTCCCTGGGGCACCTGGCTCACCTGCGAGGAGACCGAGGACAAGGCCGGCACCAACGGCTACACCAAGGACCACGGCTTCATCTTCGAGGTCGACCCGGTGAACCCGCGCCGCACCGGTGCCGTCCCGCTCACCGCGATGGGCCGCTTCCAGCACGAGGCGATCGCGGTCGACCCGCGGCGCGGCATCGTCTACGAGACCGAGGACGCGTTCCTCAAGCCCTTCGGCCTCTTCTACCGTTTCCTGCCCAACAGGCCCGAGGGCGGGGTGGGTTCGCTGCGCGCGGGCGGCAGGCTCCAGGCGATGCGCGTGCCCGGCGTGCCCGACCTGTCGTCCGTCCAGGAGACGGGGGCCACCTTCGACGGCATCGAGTGGGTGGACGTTCCGGACCCGCTGGCCGCGCAGACTCCCGTCCGGCTCCAGGACTTCGGCCCGAAGGGCATCACGCACGCCCAGAAACTGGAGGGCTGCTACTGGGGCGGGACGTCCGTGTACTTCGTCTCCTCCTTCGCCCACAGCGCGGAGGGCTCGGCCGCGGACCACTACGGGCAGATCTGGCGCTACGACCCGTCCTCGCGCCGCCTCACGCTGGTGATCGTCTTCGGCCCGGACACCGACATCCAGCTCCCGGGCGAGTCCCCGGACAACATCTGCCTCGCCCCGAGCGGCGGCCTCATGGTCTGCGAGGACGGCAACGGCGCCCAGCACGTCTTCGGGGTGACCCGGCGCGGGGAGGTCTACGCGATGGCCCGCGGCGCCCAGAACATCGGTACGCCCGAGGCCCCGGAGTGGGGCGAGTTCGCGGGCGTCACCTTCTCCCCGGACGGCCGGACGATGTACGTCAACTGCTACACGCCGGGCACGACGTTCGCGGTGACGGGACCCTGGCGCAGGTGAGGCCGGGCGCCCCGGGGGCGGGCGCCCCGGGGGCGGGCGCCCCGGGGCCGGCCGCGTCCGTCGCCGACGGGCCCTGCCGACCCGCCGCCTGACCGCGGTGCCCCGGGGCACCCGCCCCGGGGCTCACCGCCGTACGCCGAGTCGGACGGCGGGTAGCGGGCACCCGTGCCCCGGCACAGGATCGAGGAACACGGCGTGAAGGGGTGTGCGGTGGCGAAGAGCAGGGCCAAGACCAGGAGCGGTACCGGGACCCGGGCCAAGGGCGGCTCCGGCGAGGACGAGGCCGACAAGGACGGGGCCGGCAAGGGCAGGGCCGGCAGGAGCGGGTCCAGGAGCGGCGCGGAGCCGGGGCGGGACTCGGGCAGGGGTTCGACTCCGCTGCGGGAACTGCTGCGCGTCCCCGCGGGCGCGCCGGTCGACCTCTCCTCCTACGACACGAAGGGTGCGCCCGGCGGCCCCGCCGACAAGGCCGCGGGCCGCGAAGCCACCGCCCGGATGGGAGAACAGCTGGCCGACCTCCAGGAACGCCTGTACGCCTCGGCCACGGCGGGTGACCGGCGCCGGGTCCTGCTGGTGCTCCAGGGTATGGACACGAGCGGCAAGGGCGGCACGGTCAAGCACGTCATCGGCCTGTTCAACCCGTCCGGCTGCCGCATCAGGGCGTTCAAGGCACCGACCCCGCAGGAGCGCAAGCACTCGTTCCTCTGGCGGGTCAGGAGGGCGCTGCCGCAACCCGGCGAGATCGGCATCTTCGACCGCTCGCACTACGAGGACGTCCTGATCGCGCGGGTCCGCGAGCTGGCCCCGCGATCCGAGATCGAGAGCCGCTACGGCCGGATCGACGACTTCGAGAAGTCCCTCGCGGACGACGGCGTGACCGTGATCAAGTGCTTCCTCCACATCTCGTACGAGCAGCAGCGCCGGCGCCTTCTGGCCCGCCTCGACAACCCGGACAAGCACTGGAAGTTCAGCTCCGCCGACATCGACGAGCGGGCCCTGTGGCCGGCCTACCAGGAGGCGTACGAGACCGCACTCGAACGCTGCTCGGGGATCCCCTGGCACGTGGTCCCGGCCGACCGCAAGTGGTACCGCAACTGGGCGGTCAGCAAGCTCCTCCTCGAACACCTGGAGGCTCTGGACCCGCAGTACCCGAAGGGCGACTTCGACGTGGCGGAGTGCCGGGAGCGACTGCTGGGCCAGACCCTCTCGCCCTGAGGCCGGCCGGGGCGGCCGGGCGGCCGGGCGGGTGACGTCGCCGGCCGGTCGGCACGGCACGTACCCGCGATGGGCGATTAGTCACATTTACCCGGATACCTTCATCGGGTGATCATTCTTGTACGGCACATCGCCGCCGTCTGCGTGCTGAGCGCCGCCCTGGCCGCCTGCGGCTCCGCCGACGCCCCGTCGCCCGCCCGGCCGTCGGCGGCGTCCGCCCGCCCCTCGGCCACCGCCCGCTCCGTCTCCCCGACGCTCGCCCCGGGGCCCGCCGGCCTGACGCCCGTCTTCACGAACGGCCCCCGGACCCGGGACCGGACCGTCGCGCTCACCTTCGACGCGGACATGACCGCGGACCAGGGGGCGCGGGCCGCTTCCGGCGAGCGCTTCGACAACCCGGGGCTGATCTCCGCGCTGCGGGAGCTGAAGGTGCCCTCCACCGTGTTCATGACGGGGCGGTGGGCCGACGAGTATCCGCGGGAGGCCCGGGCCGTCGGGCGGGACCCGCTCTTCGAGGTCGCCAACCACTCGTACAGCCACCACGCCTTCACGGGCGACTGCTACGGCCTGCCGACCGTGCCGCGGGAGCGGATGAGGTCCGAGGTGGAGCGGGCGTTCGCCGCGTTCCGCCGGGCCGGGGTGCCCGATCCGAAGCCGTACTTCCGGTTCCCCGGCGGATGCTACGACCAGCCGGCGCTGCGGGCGCTGAGCGCGTCCGGCGTCACCGCCGTGCAGTGGGACGTGGTGAGCGGGGACGCGTTCGCGACGGACGCCGACGCGGTGGCCCGGCAGGTGCTCGACGGGGTCCGGCCCGGTTCCGTCGTCGTCATGCACTGCACGCGCAGCGCGGCCCCGACGACCGAGCCGGCGGTACGGACCATCGTGCCCGAGCTGCGCAGGAAGGGGTTCCGGTTCGTGAAGGTGTCGGAGCTGATCGGCGCGACGGCGGCCCGCCGCTCCTAGATCCGTCCACGGCGAGAGCGCGTGCGTGACATCGCGGGGCGCCGTTCCGGCGGGGCGGACGGTTGCGGGCGGGCCCGGCCTACGCTGGAGGCATGAGCGACTACTGCGACACCGGCGCGGACCGGAGATCGGGCCCGGAGCGGGCCGTCGACCCGGTGCCTGCGGCGGACGGGCCGCCGTTCGCCGAGTGCGTGCTGTGCCGGAAGCCGACCGAGTACCCGGAGTCGTACAAGGGGGCCACGCTGTGCCCCGTCTGCGAGTGGCAGGAGGCGCAGCGCACCGCCTGCTCGGGCTGACCGGTTCCGGCGGGACCGGCCCGACGAGTGCCGCGTCCCGCCCGCGGGCACAACCGCCCCACAGGGGCCGATCTTGCGCCTGGCAGACTGGACGGCGTGACCAGTGATCCGAGCCCCGTCGACCCCGCGCCGTCCGGCGGCAGTCCCTTCCGTTCCGAGCGCACGGCGCGCGACGAGGCGGCGCAGTTCGTGCTGCCCCTGGTCGTCCGCATCGAGAAGACCGCTCCCCCGGCGCGTACGGACGCGCTGGAGACGGCGGCGCGCGCCGTGCTGACGGTCCTGAGCGACGAGCGGTCGCTCGGGGACGGGGAGTGGGCGCAGCGCGTGCGGGACTGGCAGGACGCCCGGATCCGCAAGGTGGTGCGCCGGGCGCGCGGCGCGGAGTGGCGGCGGGCCGAGGCGCTGCCCGGCATCACGGTGACCGGCAAGTCCGCCGAGGTCCGCGTGTTCCCGCCGGTCCCGCTGGACGGCTGGCCCAAGGAACTGGCCCGCCTCCAGGTCTCCGGCACGGACCTCGAGGACCCGGAGCCCCCGGTGGACGCGGACCCGACGGCGCCCGTGCTCTGGCTGAGCCCGGACCTGGACATGTCGGCCGGCAAGGCGATGGCCCAGGCGGGGCACGGGGCCCAGCTGGCCTGGTGGGAGCTGTCGGAGGAGGAGCGGGCCGCCTGGCGCGACGCGGGCTTCCCGCTCGCGGTCCGTACGGCCGAGCCCGCCGCGTGGAGCGGACTGACCGCCTCCGGGCTGCCGCTGGTGCGCGACGCGGGCTTCACCGAGATCGCGCCGGGGTCGTGCACGGTGGTCGCCGACCACCCCGCGCTGCGCCGCTGACCCCCTCTTCCGCAAAGATCCGGCACTTCGCCGGGGCGATTGAACAGCACAGCCGTCCCGTACGTACCTCCTGGCGCTGGCCAAGCACAGGTTCCCAACGACCAGTTGGTTTTCCCCGGGAGGCTCATTTGCGGCGTATCAACGGTACGGCCCTTGTCATCGCGGCGCTCGTCGCCACCGTGGGCGCGCTCGCGTTCCCCGTGTGGTCGTACGCCGACCGCTCGGGCACGGGTCCGTCGAATCTGGCGGCCGGGACGGTGAACACCCGCTGGGGTCCCCTCTCCGCCTCCGACCGCGACCTGATCGTGCGCGTACGGCTGGCCGGGCTCTGGGAACTCCCGGCCGGGCAGCAGGCGATCGAGCGGGCTCCCACGAAGGCGATCAAGGAGGCGGGCGATCACCTGATCGTCGGCCACACCGACCTCGACAAGCGGGTACGGATCATCGCGGCCCAGCTCGGCGTCGAGCTGCCGAACCAGCCGAACGAGCAGCAGCAGGGCTGGCTGGACGAGCTGACGGCAGCTCAGGGCAAGGACTACGAGCGCAAGTTCGCGAACCTCCTGCGGTCCGCGCACGGCAAGATCTTTCCGGCGATCGGCGCGGTGCGCAACAGCACCCGCAACACGTTGGTGCGGCAGCTCGCCTCGGACGCCAACCAGACCGTGCTCGACCACATCACGGTGCTGGAGAAGACGGGTGACGTCGACTTCGACGCCATCGCCAACGACACGGCGGCCGGGTCGACCGCCAGCCCGACGGGACCGCCGCCGCCCAGCGTGGGGGCGTCCCCGGCCCCGGTGCCGCCCGCGGAGCCGTCCGGCCCTGTCGACGTGTCGTCGAGCCCGTCGCCCGCGGCCCCGGGGGAGGTCAACACGAACCGTCCGGAGCCCAGCGGCGATCCGGCCGGCGAGGTGGGCTGACCTACAGCGAGCCCGCCCGGAGGGGACCTTCAGAACCTCAAATGTTGCTCTGAAGGTCCCCTCCGGCGGGTTGGGCCCCGGTTTCCGGGGCCATCACCCCGTCACGCCGGAACACCGGTCCGCCGCGGGGGGCGTCGTGAACAGACGGCACGCAGGGTCCGGTCGGGACGTGACGTGACGCAGAAGGGGGCAGGGACATGCAGCAGCTGGGGACGGGGATCGGGTGGCGCCCGGAGATCGCGGACGCCGTCGAGCGCATGCCCGGCATCGACTGGGTCGAGGCCGTCGCGGAGAACGTGTGCCCCGGGCACCTTCCCGCCTCACTGCTGCGGCTGCGCGAGCGCGGGGTGACGGTGGTGCCGCACGGGGTCTCGCTGGGCCTCGGCGGCGCGGACCGCCCGGACGAGTCCCGGCTCACCGCGCTCGCCGAGCGGGCACAGGCGCTGGGCGCGCCGCTCGTCACGGAGCACATCGCCTTCGTGCGCGCGGGCGGCCCGCTCACCGCGTCCCCGCTGCTGGAGGCGGGCCATCTGCTGCCCGTCCCCCGCACCCGGGACGCGCTGGACGTCCTGTGCGAGAACATCCGCGCCGCTCAGGCCGCGCTGCCCGTTCCGCTCGCCGTCGAGAACATCGCGGCGCTGATCTCCTGGCCCGGCGAGGAGATGACCGAGGGGCAGTTTCTCTACGACCTCGCCGACCGCACCGGCGTACGGCTGCTGATCGACGTCGCGAACCTCCACACCAACCACGTCAACCGCGGCGAGGACCCCGCGAAGGCGCTGGACGAACTCCCGGTCGAGGCCATCGCCTACGTGCATGTCGCGGGCGGCTTCGAGCGCGACGGCGTCTGGCACGACAGCCACGCCCACCCCGTCCCCCGGCCGGTCCTCGACATCCTCGCCGACCTCGCCTCCCGGGTCTCCCCGCCCGGAGTCCTGCTGGAGCGCGACGAGAACTTCCCCGCTCCCGGGGAGCTGGAGCGGGAACTGACGGCGATCCGGGAGACGCTGCGCACGGCGGCCCCCCGGGCGGCCGGCTCCGGAGCCGCGCGGACACCCGTCTTGGAGCCGGCGGCCTCCACCGGGACCGGAGCCGCCCGGACACCCGCCTCGGAGCCGGCGGTCCCCGCCGGGCCGGCGGCGACCTCCGCCGAATCCGGCGTCACCGCCGCCGAGCCCGCCGAGCCCGCCGAGCAGGTTGTCGCCTGCGGCGAGAGCGTCGGCTCCGCCGACGAGGCCGACGGCGCCGCCCGGCAGCGGCTCGCGCTCGCGCAGGCCGCGCTGCTCTCGGCGCTCGTCGCGGGCACCCCGGTCCCCGAGGGATTCGACCGGGTGCGGATGGGCGTACAGGCCAGGGCGCTCGCCGCGAAGCGCGCGGACGTGGTCGCCAAGGTCGCCCCGGAGCTGCCCCGGATCCTCGGCGACACGTACCGGCCCGCCTTCCTCGCGTACGCGCAGCGGCACCCCATGACCGGCGGTTACCGGCGGGACGCCCTGGACTACGCCGAGCACCTGCTGCTCGCCGGGCGCCCCGAGGACGCGGAGGCCCGGCGCCGGCTGCGCGACTGGTGGCTGGACCGGTCCGGGCCGGCGCCGCGCTCCGAACGCCCGACGGCCCGCCTGGCCCGGGCCACCCGGCGCGTCCTGCTGCGCCGCTGATCCGCCGCCGTCCTGGCGGCGCCCGACGGGGAGGGTCACCGGGTGTGCCCGGACCGACACCCTTGCCCCGGCCCGTCTGCGATTCGACCCCTCTCGCGGTGATGTGGGGGTGGACATATCCCCCACGTCCGGCACCCGCGCGCCGCCGCGGAACCCGTTCCTCCTGCAGGGCAGTTGGCGTACGGACGGCAGTAATATGCCAATCCGCACCCGAAGCGCACTAGCGTGCGGTGCCGCAACAGGAGGCACCATGCGATCCATCAACCGCAAAGGACTGGCCGACGGAACCGGGCTCGTCGTCGCGGGCCTGACGGCGACCCTCGTCGCGCTGGTCTTCCCGGTCTGGTCGTACGCCGACCGCTCCGGCACCGGCCTGGACACCCTGAACGCGCAGACCGTGTCGACGCGGTTCGGCCCGCTGTCCGGGCTGGACCGGGAGTTCATCACGAAGGTCCGGCTGGCCGGCCTCTGGGAACTGCCCGCGGGCCAGCAGGCGCAGGAGCGCGGTACCACCCAGGCCGTACGGACCGCGGGCGGGCACCTCATCGAGGGCCACACCTTCCTCGACGCCCGCGTCCGCAACGTCGCCGCGCGGCTCGGCCTCGAACTGCCCAACCAGCCCAACCCGCAGCAGCGCGAGTGGCTGGCCACGCTGGACGCCGCCCACGGCGCGGAATACGACCGGGAGTTCGCGAACATCCTCCGCAGGGCCCACGGCAAGGTCTTCTCGGTGGTCGCCCAGGTCCGCGCGAGCACCCGCAACTCCCTCGTGCGCGACCTCGCCGACGACGCGAACACCACCGTGCTCGACCACATCAAGGTCCTCGAGGCCACCGGGTACGTCGACTTCGACGCCCTCGCCGAGGACGCCGCCACCGCCGCCCCGCCCCCGCTCACCGACTCCCCCGCCCCGCCCGGCCCCACGGCCTCCGCCAGGCCGCCCGTCCCGGTGAGCCCCTCCCCGGGCTACCCGCTGCCCCCGGCCGCGTCCAGCCCGAGGCCCCCGGAGGACGGCGAGGACGGCACGGCGTCCGCATCGTGAATAAGGTGTGGCGCTCCTCAGCCCGTGTCGCGTAGAAAAACGCCATGTTCTGGGTCCTGCTTCTGCTCCTCGCCTGGGTCGCGACCGGGTCGGCCTGCACCCGGCTGTGCCTGGCCGCCGTACACGCGGCGGCCGTCGACGAGCAGGCGGGCCGCGGGCACGAACTGACGCTGTACGAGGCCGCGTTCCTGTCCGGCGGGCCGGAGCGGGTCGCCGATCTCACCCTGGTGTCGATGGCCCGCCAGCGCCGGCTGCTGCTCGCGCACACCGGCTGGGCGACCGTCGTGGACCCGGACGGGCGGGACGACATGGAGCGTTCGGTGCTGGGCGCGATAGGCCCGCGGGGACAGTCCCGGATAGCGCCGGTGCGGCGGACCACCGCGGCGGCCGACGCGGTGCGCGGACTCGCCGACCGCCTCGTCGCGGCCGGGCTCGCCGTGCCGGACGGGGCCCGTACGAGCGTGGCCGGCGGCGTCCGCCAGGTCCGGGCGGCCGCTGCGGCCGTCCTCGCGCTGGGCGCCGCCGCACTGCTGCTGCCAGGACCGGCCGGCGAGGACCGGAGTCTGATCGCCCTCTGGTTCGCGCTCCCCCTCGTCCTGGCCTTGAGCTGCCTCGCCATCGCCCGGATCGAGATCCACCCGTACACCCGCTGGGCCTCCCCGGCCGGACAGCGGCTGCTGGGCGCGCTGACCCGGTGTCCCTCTGGCACGGGGGACGACCGTACGTACCTGGCCGCCGTGGCCGTGCGGGGCATCCGCGCGATCCGCGAGCCGGAGCTGCGCGCCGCCTTCGCCCACGGCTAGGTCGTGTCCGCAAAGTCTCGTCGTCCGCCCGGAGGGCGGGTTCCGCGGCGTCTGGTGCATGCTCTCGCCGTGCCGGGCGGAGACCCTCGTACTGGACGTACTTGGGGCTTCGCCCGGTGCGGCGAGAGTGCGTGCCAGGCGTCGCGGAACAGGCGGGACTTTGCGGACACGGCCTAGTACTGGGCCTGTCTGTAGGCGCACCTGCTGGACGGCCGGGCCCCGGAGGGGGCGCGGACTGCGCCCCCCGTGCCGAGCCGGCGCCGGTGCCGCCGGGTGACCGCGCGTGGGCGGCCCCCCCGGCAGCCGCGGACGCGCCGGTCAGGCGAGACCGGCGACCAGCTCGGCGACGTCCTTGCGGCGGCCCGTGTAGAACGGGACCTCTTCACGGACGTGCATCCGGGCCTCGGAGGCGCGCAGGTGCCGCATGAGGTCGACGATGCGGTACAGCTCGTCGGCCTCGAAGGCGAGGATCCACTCGTAGTCGCCGAGGGAGAACGACGCGACGGTGTTGGCCCGCACGTCCGGGTAGCCGCGGGCCATCTTGCCGTGGTCGGCGAGCATGCGGCGGCGGTCCTCGTCGGGCAGCAGGTACCAGTCGTAGGAGCGCACGAACGGGTAGACGCTGATGTAGTTCCGGGGCGTCTCGTCGGCGAGGAACGCCGGGATGTGCGAGCGGTTGAACTCGGCGGGGCGGTGCAGCGCCATGTTCGACCACACCGGCTCCAGGGCGCGGCCCAGCCGGGTGCGGCGGAAGAGGTTGTACGCCTCCTGGAGCTGGTCGCTGGTCTCGGCGTGCCACCAGATCATCAGGTCCGCGTCGGCGCGCAGTCCGGACACGTCGTACGTACCGCGGACGGTCACGTCCTTGGCGGCGAGCTGGTCGAAGAGCTCCTGGACCTCGTCGGCGTAGCCCGCGCGGTCCTCGGGGAGGGCGTCACGGAGCTTGAAGACGGACCACAGCGTGTAGCGGATGACCTCGTTGAGGTCCTTGGCCAGCTTGCCCTTGTTCGGGATCTTGGCGGGGGCGTCGTCACTCATGGGGCTATTCTCCCGCGCCGCCGTGCAGACTCTGCACCGGGTTCGCGGTCAGCGCGTCCAGTCCGGCGCGGTCGCCCCGCAGCGCGTCCACCGCCGCGTACGCGCTCGCGATGCACGCCGGGATGCCGACGCCGTCGTACGCCGCGCCGCAGACGGCGAGGCCGGGCAGCCCGGCGACGTGCTCGCGGACGCGGGCCACGCGCGCGTGGTGCCCGACCGGGTACTGCGGCAGGCCGTCGTACCAGCGGGTGACGCGGCCGGCGACGGGGGCGGCGGTCAGGCCGGTGGCCTCCCGCAGGTCGTGCCGGGAGACGCCGACGAGGTCCTCGTCGTCCCGGTCGAGCACCTCGCTCTCCCCGTACCGGCCGACGGAGGTCCGCACGACGAGCAGGTCCGGGTTCTCCTCGTCGATCCAGCCCCACTTCTGGGAGGCGAACGTGGACGCCTTGATGGTGCGCCCGTCGACCGGCGGCACCAGGAAACCGCTCCCCTCGGGGAGGGTGACGTCGGCGCGGCGGTAGGCGAGGGTGATGAGCGCCATGGACGCGTACTCGACGGCGGCCAGCTCGGCCGCGGCCGCGGGTGCCTCGGCGCGCAGCAGGGCGGCGGCGGCCGGCGCGGGCAGGGCGAGCACGACGGCGTCGGCGTGCAGGACCCGGTCGCCGGCGGTGATCCGCCAGCCGGCGTCCGGCCGGCCCCGCGGGCCGGTGCGGCGCAGCTCGGTCACCGGTGCGCCGGTGACGATCTCACCGCCCCGGGCGCGGACCGACTCGGCGACCGCGAGGGGCAGTTGCCCGACGCCGCCCCTGATGCCCATGAACACGGGGCCGGTCCGGCTGTCGGCGGCCGCCTTGTCCTGGATGTCCCGGACGGCCTCGGTGAGCGAGTCGTGCGTGCGGGCGGCCCGGAAGAGCTGCGGGACGGCGGAGCGCATCGAGATGCGGTACGCGTCGCCCGCGTAGACCCCGCCGAGCAGCGGTTCCACCAGGCGGTCCACGACCTCCCGGCCGAGCCGCTCGGCGACGTGGGCGCCGACCGCGACGTCGTCGCCGATCTCCGTGCGCGGCAGGTCGGCGTCGCGCCCGATGCGGCGCAGTCCCTCGTCCGAGAGGAGTCCGGCGAGGGCGGCGGCGGTGCCGGGGACACCCATGACATGCCCCTTGGGCATGGGGCGCAGGGCGCCGCGGGTCCAGACCGAGGCCGTCGCGGTGGCGGGCGGCCCCAGCCGGTCCGCCAGGCCCACCTCGCGGGCGAGGGCGACGGCCTCCGGGCGGCGCGCGAGCATCGACTCGGCGCCGAGGTCGACCCGCGCGCCCGCGATCTCGCCGGGCAGCAGTTTGCCGCCCACACGGTCCGACGCCTCCAGGACGGTCACGCGCACACCGGTGTCCAGCAGGCGGTGCGCCGCCGCCAGTCCCGCGATCCCGCCGCCGACGACGACGGCCTGTCCCGAACCGGTACGAGTGTCCTGTGCACGCATGCCTCCACCCTCTCAGACCCCGCCGGCGGTCCCGCCCCGAGGCCGGTGTCCTGCGCGAGTCCTTTCCGTGACCGCATCGGAACCGGATCATCCCAACGTCCCGGCCGGTCCGGGCGTCGAAGGAGCGTCAGTCATCACGACACACCCGGGGGATGCCCGCATGCAGACACGACGCTCGGTACGACCTGTACAGGCCCTGGCGGGAGTTCTCCTCGCCGCCGCTCTCGCGCTGACGGGGTGCGGCGGCGCCGACGACTCCCTGGGCAGTTCCTCGGACGGCGACTCCAAGGCGTTCGCCCCGGGTGCCCAGGAGGGCGGCAAGGGGGCCCGGGACGCCGGCGGGGGCGCCGCGGACCGGAGCAAGGGCGGCACGTCTACGGGCACCGCCGCGCCCAAGCCCGCCGACAGCCACATCATCCGCACGGCCTCGCTGACGGTCCGGGTCAAGGACGTGCCCGACGCGCTGGCCGACGCCCGCACCACGGCCGAGAACGCGGGGGGTTTCGTCGGCAACGAGACGATGACCCGGGACGGCGGCGGCCGCGAGCGGACCCGGGTGATCCTGCGGGTGCCCACCGAGCGGTACGAGGAGGTGCTCGACGAACTGGAGGGCGCCGGCAAGCTCCTCGCCCGTACGGCCAGGGCGCAGGACGTCACCGAGCAGGTCGTCGACGTGGAGAGCCGCGTCAAGTCGCAGCGCGCCAGCGTGACCCGGATCCGCGAGCTGATGGACGAGGCCACCAAGCTCAGCGACGTGGTCGCCCTGGAGGGCGAGCTGAGCAGCCGTCAGGCCGACCTGGAGTCCCTGCTCGCGCAGCAGGCCTCCCTGAAGGACCGTACGAGTCTGGCCACGATCACCCTGTCCCTGTCCGAGAGGCCGGTGAAGGAGTCCGACGGGAAGGACGAGGATCCGGGTTTCCTGGACGCGCTCGCGGGCGGCTGGCACGCGTTCGTCACCACGCTGCGCTGGATCGCGGTCGCGTTCGGCGCCGTCCTCCCCTTCCTGGCTGGCGCGGCGCTGCTCGTCCTGCTGTGGGTGCGTGTCGTACGGCCCCGGATGTCACGCAGGACGGCCCCGGCACCCGCGGCAGGAACGCTCCCGGCCGCCCCGACCGTCCCCGAGCAGCCGGGACAAGGCGGGCAGGCCCGCACGACGGAGGGACGCGAGCGGGACTGAAATGCCGCGTCCCCGTAGCGTGTTCGCATGAGCATGAGCCATGGGAGCGGTACCGGCCGGCGGAAAGAGCGACTGGTCGTGATCGGCGGCGACGCGGCGGGCATGTCCGCCGCGTCGCAGGCACGCCGGCTGCGGGGTGCGGACGAGCTGGAGATCGTGGCGTTCGAGCGCGGCCACTTCACCTCCTTCTCGGCGTGCGGCATCCCGTACTGGGTGGGCGGTGACGTCACCGACCGGGACCGGCTGATCGCCCGCACTCCGGACGAGCACCGGGAGCGCGGCATCGATCTGCGGATGCGCACGGAGGTCGTGGAGATCGACGTGACGGGTGCCCGGGTCCGCTCCCGGAACCTGGACTCCGGGGCCGAGGAGTGGACCGGGTACGACAAGCTCGTGATCGCGACCGGCGCGCGGCCGGTCCGGCCCGACCTGCCCGGCGTCGACGCGCCCGGAGTGCACGGCGTGCAGACCCTCGACGACGGCCAGGCGCTGCTCGACACGCTGGCCGCCACCGAGGGGCGGCGCGCGGTGGTCGTCGGCGCGGGCTACATCGGCGTGGAGATGGCCGAGGCGCTCATCAGACGCGGCTACGAGGTGACGGTCGTCAACCGCGGCAGGGAACCGATGTCCACCCTCGATCCCGACATGGGCCGTCTGGTGCGCACGGCCATGGAGGGCATGGGCGTCACCATGGTGAACGACGCCGAGGTCACCAAGATCCTCACCGCCGGCGGAGGCCGGGTCCGGGCGGTCGCCACGCAGGACGCCGAGTACCCGGCGGACGTGGTGGTGCTCGGCATCGGCGTACGTCCCGAGACCGGGCCGGCCCGGTCGGCCGGGCTGCCCGTCGGCGAACACGGCGGGCTGCTCACCGACCTCGCCATGCGGGTCCGCGGACACGAGAACATCTGGGCGGGCGGCGACTGCGTCGAGGTCCTCGACCTGGTCTCCGGACGCGAGCGGCACATCGCGCTGGGCACGCACGCCAACAAGCACGGGCAGATCATCGGCAGCAACGTGGCCGGCGGGTACGCCGTCTTCCCGGGCGTCGTGGGCACGGCGGTGAGCAAGGTGTGCGAGCTGGAGATCGCCCGCACCGGACTGCGCGAGAAGGACGCCCACCGCGTCGGGCTGCAGTTCGAGACGGTCACCGTCGAGTCGACGAGCCGCGCGGGCTACTACCCGGGCGCCGCCCCCATGACGGTGAAGATGCTCGCCGAGCGCCGCACGGGACGCCTGCTGGGCGTACAGATCGTGGGCCGCGAGGGCGCGGGCAAGCGGGTCGACGTCGCCGCGGTGGCGCTCACCGCGGGCATGACGGTGGAACAGATGACCGCCCTCGACCTGGGCTACGCCCCGCCGTTCTCCCCGGTGTGGGACCCGGTCCTGGTGGCGGCCCGCAAGGCGGTGGCGGCGGTACGCGACAACGCCGGCTGAGCGGCGCGCGTCCGGCCCGGGGTCGCCTCCCGGCAGTCCCGGTCACTTCTCTCGGGGCCCGCGCGACAGCCGGGCCCAGGGCCCCGGGGAACCGCGGTGACCTCCGTCGCGACGCGGGCGACGGCCCACCCGGGGGCGCGGGGAACTGCGCGGCCGGCCGCAGCGGACCCGCGGCCCTCCGACGGCCCACGCACCCCCACGCCCGTACCCCGGGCCTCGGGCCTCGGGTACGGGCGCGCCCAGGAGCCGTCCGCGCCGAGGACCGGCCCGCCCGCGACGGCACGGCTCACGCCGACTCGTGCTGCCCGGTCCCGTTGATCCGCTCGATGGCCTGCCGGGCCTGCTCCGCGGGCGGGCGGCCCGGCAGCGAGGACACGGACGCCGCCGACGGCATCGACGGGGCCTGCGCGGGCGCCGGCTTCGCGTGGGCGGCCGGCCGGGCCGACCGCAGCCGGTGGCTGACGGCCTCGTCGAGAGTCACCGGCCGCTGCATGCGGGCGGCGAGCCGGCCGGCCTCCTGGCCGAGCGCGGCGAGGTCCTCCCAGGGCAGGTGCAGTACGAGGGCGATCTCGGCCTCGCCGTCGGGCAGGGCGTGCATCGGAGGAGTAACTCGCTCGTTCATCGCCTGTGTCCTCACGTCTTCCTCGCGTCGCGGCTTCCCCGCGCCACGGGCGGTCGAGGAGTCATACGCGGGCGCGCACGGACGCGTTCACCGGTTCACCCCACGGATCGGGGGCAGTAATTCCCTGTGGTCATCCCCGTCCATGACGTGAACCCGGCCCGCCGTACGCCGTACGTGACGTACGCGCTGATCGCCGGCAACGTCCTCGCGTTCCTCCTCACACCGGGCACCGCCGGATCGGTGGCGGGCCAGAGCGAACTGGCGCAGCTGTGCCATCTGCAGGCCTTCCTCGACCAGTACGCCGCGGTGCCGCAGGAGCTGATCCACCACCACCTGCCGCGGACCGTGCCCACGGGCGGCGTCGGCGTCGGCCCGCAGGGGCCCGGCTGCCTGGTGGGTCCGCCGGACTACGACAAGTCGCCGCCGCTCTCGGTCCTGACGGCGATGTTCCTGCACAGCAGCCGGCTGCACCTGCTGGGCAACATGCTCTTCCTGCTGATCTTCGGCAACAACATCGAGGACCGGCTGGGGCACGTGCGGTTCACGCTGTTCTACGCCGTCTGCGGCTACGCGGCCACGTACGGCTTCGCGCTCCTCAACGACGGCTCGGGGGAACCGCTGATCGGCGCCTCCGGAGCGATCGCCGGGGTCCTCGGCGCGTATCTGGTGCTCTATCCGAGGGCCAGGGTCTGGGTCCTGGTCCCGTTCCTGGTGTTCCTGCCGCTGCGGCTGCCGGCGTGGATCGTGCTGGGCTTCTGGTTCGTGCTCCAGGCGGTGTACTCGTCCGGTGGCGGGGTCTCCGACGCCGGGACGGTCGCGTACGCGGCCCACGTGGCGGGTTTCCTCGCGGGCATGCTGCTGGCCTGGCCGCTGCGGCCGGGCACCCCGCCCCCGCCGGAGCCGCGCAGCCTGCTGTGGGGCAGGCAGGCGCGGCACGCGTGAGGGGCCGTCAGCGGGCGGTGAGCGTGTGGACGTGCTCGACGAGGCGGGTCAGCGCGTCCGGGTCCGTGGTCGGCAGGACACCGTGGCCGAGGTTGAAGACGTGGCCCTCCAGACCGGCGGCGGCGTCGAGCACCTCGCGGGTCGACCTCTCCACGGCCTCCGTCGAGGAGAAGAGGACGGCGGGGTCCAGGTTGCCTTGGAGCGCCTTGCCCGGGCCGACGCGGCGGGCGGCCTCGTCGAGCGGGACTCGCCAGTCGACGCCGACGACGTCCGCGCCGGCCTCGCCCATGAGGCCGAGGAGTTCGCCGGTGCCGACGCCGAAGTGGATGCGCGGGACGCCGTACCCGGCGACGGACTCGAACACCTTCGTCGAGGCGGGCATCACCGAGCGGCGGTAGTCGGCGGGCGCCAGGGCGCCGACCCAGGAGTCGAAGAGCTGGACGGCGCTCGCGCCGGCCTCGATCTGCACCTTGAGGAAGGCGGAGGTGATCTCGGCGAGACGGTCGAGCAGGTCGGCCCACAGCTGCGGGTCGCCGTACATGAGCGCCTTGGTGTGCTCGTGGTTCTTGGACGGGCCGCCCTCCACCAGGTAGCTGGCGAGGGTGAACGGAGCACCGGCGAAGCCGATGAGGGGGGTCTCGCCCAGCTCGGCCGTCAGCAGCCCGATCGCCTCGGTGACGTACGAGACGTCCTCCGGGGTCAGGTCGCGCAGCTGCGCGAGGTCGGCGCGCGTGCGGATCGGCTTCTCGACGACCGGGCCGACGCCCGGCTTGATGTCGAGGTCGATGCCGATGGCCTTGAGGGGGACGACGATGTCGCTGAAGTAGATCGCCGCGTCCACGTTGTGCCGGCGGACCGGCTGGAGGGTGATCTCGGCGACCAGCTCGGGCCGCATGCAGGACTCCAGCATGGGGATGCCCTCGCGCACCTTCAGGTACTCGGGGAGTGAGCGCCCGGCCTGCCGCATGAACCACACCGGAGTGTGCGGCACGGGCTCGCGCCTGCACGCCTTGAGGAAGGCGGACTCGTACGTGGCTGTCGGCTGCTGGCCCGGGGGGCGGCGATCGTTGGCACTCACGTCGGAAAGTCTCGCACGCCCCGGCGGCCGTCCCGTCCCGGGCACCGGGCGCCGACGGCGCGGGACGCGTGTTCGCGCGGCGCGATCCGGACAGTGGCGCCGCGCACGGGTGTCTCTCCCTGCGCGAGGGCTCCGTTCCCCTTAATCTTCCCCGCATGGCTGCGGCTCAGGGACGACTGTCGGACGGCGCTGGCGGAATGGACGACTCGAAGGAGGGGGACGGGGATGCGACGGCGGCGGCGCCGCCGCCCTTCCGGGCCGCCGTCGAGGCGCTGAGAGCCGCGCGCCCGCGGCCGGAGATCGAGATCGACCCGACCCGCCCGCCGCAGCGCCTGGCGCCCTACGCGTACGCCCTGGAGGCCGCGGTCGTCCAGGACGACGAGGATCTGGCCGACGGCCGGCTCGTCCTGCTGCACGACCCGGCGGGACACGACGCCTGGCAGGGGTCCTTCCGGCTGGTGACCCTGGTCCGGGCCGAGCTGGAACCGGAGATGGCGGCCGACCCGCTCCTTCCCGAGGTGTGCTGGTCGTGGCTGACCGGCGCGATGCAGGCGCGCGGGCTGTCCTACGGCGAGCCCAGCGGCACCGTCACGCGCGCGAGTTCGCACTATTTCGGTGGCCTCGCGGAGCGCCCGTCCGCCTCCCAGATCGAGATCCGGGCGTCGTGGACGCCGCGCGAGGGGCTGGGCGGTGTCCCGGACGCGGGGGCGCACTTCGCCGCCTGGTGCGATCTGCTGTGCCAGGTCGCCGGGCTCCCGCCGGCCGGTCCCGGCGACGCGTCGGTGGTCACCCTCCCGCAGCGCCGGGGTCCGCAGTCCCGCTGAGTCGCGCGCGGCACGTCCCAGCGCATCGGCCTCCCGGCCGGTGCGCTTCTTGCTGCGCCCGCCCCGCCCGCACCCGCTCCCGCTGCACACCCTCCGGGCCCGCACGCCGGCCCCTCCGTGTCACCGACCACTGATCGTCCCTTTGTCGATACGACCACTTTCGGACGCGTTATGACGCGGAGCGACTCGGTTCGATCTTCGGATGATCGATAGCGTGTCCGAATTGCACGGATTGTTACTCACTAAATCGTGATCATTCTCTAAAGGCGGACGGGTTTGATGCCGAAGACGTCTGTGACCTTGAAAGCACGGTTCATCCCGGCTTCATCCCCACAGCCGGTCCCCCCGTCCCCGCACCCCAGGAGGCCTGGTGTCCGTTCTCCTTGAGCAGCCCGCAAGCCTGGTCGCCTACCGCCCGAACAAGCCGACCGCCATGGTGGTCGTGGCAGACCCACGGGTCCGTTCCACCGTCACACGCCACCTGTGGGCGCTCGGAGTACGCGACGTCATCGAGGCGTCGTCCGTCGCGGAGGCCCGTCCCCGAATCGGCAACCCGCGCGACATCTGTGTCGCCGAAGTCCACCTGCCCGACGGCAGCGGGCTCACCCTGCTGTCCGAGACCAGAGCCGCGGGCTGGCCCAACGGCCTGGCCCTGTCCGCAGCCGACGACATCGGCGCCGTGCGCAACGCCCTCGCGGGCGGCGTGAAGGGCTACGTCGTCACCGGTACGCGGACGAACCTGGGGCTCCCGAACCGCCCCGGTGCCTCCCCCCTCGGCGGCGCCGCCCGCATGCACCGCCGCCCCCCGGGTGCCCCGAGCCACCCGGGCGGCTACCGCGAGCTGTCCGGCCGTGAGGTCGAGGTGCTCCGCCTCGTCGCGGAGGGACAGTCCAACAAGGCCATCGGCGTCTCGATGGGCCTGTCCGCACTGACCGTCAAGAGCCACCTCGCCCGGATCGCCCGCAAGCTCGGCACGGGCGACCGCGCCGGCATGGTCGCGGTGGCGCTGCGCACCGGCATCATCCACTGACCCTGCGACGGGTCCTCCCCGACCGTGAACCGGATCTTTCACCGCGGTGACTGGTTTACGCCCCCCGGACGCCCGCCGACGGAACGTTCCGTCGGCGGGCGTCGTCCATCCACGGATACCCTTGACAGGTGACCGACGCCCAAGAGACCGCAGCAGACAGCTCACTGCGAACCACCGGAGGCGCCCCTCCGGACGACGTCGAACCGGCGCCGATCCCTTTGCTCGAGCCCCGGGACGGCATTCCGCCCGTGATCGCCGACGACGCCTCGCTCGCCGAGGTGGTCGCCGCCTTCGCCGCCGGCTCCGGCCCCGTGGCCGTGGACGCCGAACGTGCGTCCGGGTACCGATACGGCCAGCGCGCCTATCTGGTGCAGCTGCGCCGCGAGGGCGCCGGCAGCGCCCTGATCGACCCCATGGCCTGCCCCGACCTGTCGGGGCTCGGCGAGGCGATCTCCGGAGTGGAGTGGGTGCTGCACGCCGCCACCCAGGATCTGCCGTGCCTGCGCGAAATAGGCATGATCCCCACCCGCCTGTTCGACACCGAGCTGGCCGGCCGCCTGGCCGGGTTCCCCCGGGTCGGGCTCGGCGCGATGGTCGAGGGCGTCCTTGGCTTCGTCCTGGAGAAGGGGCACTCCGCCGTCGACTGGTCGACGCGTCCGCTGCCCGAGCCGTGGCTGCGCTACGCGGCGCTCGACGTCGAACTGCTCGTCGACCTGCGGGACGCCCTGGAGAAGGAGCTGGACCGGCAGGGCAAGCTCGAGTGGGCCCGCCAGGAGTTCGACGCGATCGCCCAGGCCGACCCCGCACCGCCCCGCAAGGACCCCTGGCGCCGCACGTCCGGCATGCACAAGGTGCGCAGGCGCCGGCAGCTGGCCGTCGTCCGGGAACTGTGGCAGGCCCGCGACCAGGTCGCCCAGCGACGGGACATCTCGCCGGGCAAGGTCCTCGGGGACGCGGCGATCGTCGAGGCCGCGCTGTCCCTGCCCGCCAACGTGCACGCCCTGGCCGCGCTGAACGGCTTCGGGCACCGCATGGGCCGGCGCCAGCTGGAGCAGTGGCAGAGCGCGGTGGACCGCGCGAGGGCGCTGCCGGACTCCGAGCTGCCGCAGCCCGGGCAGCCGGTCACCGGTCCCCCGCCGCCGCGCGCCTGGGCGGACAAGGACCCGGAGGCCGCGGCCCGGCTCTCCGCGGCGCGGGCCGCGGTGTCGGCGCTCGCCGAGGAGCTGAACATGCCGCAGGAGAACCTGATCGCGCCCGACACCGTGCGCCGGGTCTGCTGGGAGCCGCCGGCGGTGCCCGACGCCGACTCGGTCGCGGCCGCGCTCGCCGGACACGGGGCGCGCCCCTGGCAGGTCGAGCAGGTCACCCCGGTCCTGGTGGCCGCGCTGCGGTCCGGCGCGGCCAAGGCCTGACGCGATCCCGGCCTGACGCGATCCCGGCCTGACGCGATCCCGGCCGGGATCGCGTCCCGTCGCGTACGCCGGACGCCTCGTGCGGCCGTTCTGCGACGTCGAGATCACGCCAAGATCCGCGGATGCCTCCGGCGGGACGCCGAGGTCCACGGCACCCCGGTGGTGTGACCTTCGCCGCTCCCGGCCGGGGGACTGGGCAGCATGGTTACCCGCAAGTAGCATGAGGGGTGAGCGCGCGCTCAGGCGTATGCGCCGCGCAGCAGTGCCATCCCGCATCTGGAGGAGAGCCATCGTGCCTCGTACCGTCAGGGACGTCGTCTTCGTCGACGGCGTCCGCACCCCGTTCGGCAAGGCGGGCCCGAAGGGCATCTACCACGAGACCCGGGCCGACGACCTGGTCGTGAAGGCGATCCGGGAGCTGCTGCGCCGCAACCCCGGCCTGGACCCCGCGAAGATC
Source organism: Streptomyces sp. NPDC043867 (assembly GCF_056435845.1). Classification (NCBI taxonomy): domain Bacteria; kingdom Bacillati; phylum Actinomycetota; class Actinomycetes; order Kitasatosporales; family Streptomycetaceae; genus Streptomyces; species Streptomyces sp. NPDC043867. Next base: position 79,669 of record NZ_JBWKDS010000033.1, read on the forward strand.
GACGAGGTCGCCATCGCCGCGACCACGCAGATCGGTGACCAGGGTCTGACGCTCGGCCGCACGGCCGGCATCCTCGCCGGGCTCCCCCAGTCGGTCCCCGGCTACTCCATCGACCGCATGTGCGCGGGCGCCCTGACCGCCGTCACCGCCACCGCGGGCTCCATCGCCTTCGGCGCGTACGACGCCGTCATCGCCGGCGGTGTCGAGCACATGGGCCGTCACCCGATGGGCGAGGGCGTCGACCCGAACCCACGGTTCGTGTCGGACAAGCTGGTCGACGAGTCGGCCCTGTTCATGGGCATGACCGCGGAGAACCTGCACGACCGCTACCCGCACATCACCAAGCAGCGCGCCGACGAGTACGCCGTGCGTTCGCAGGAGAAGGCCGCCAAGGCGTACGCCAACGGCAAGATCCAGCAGGACCTCGTGCCGATCTCGGTGCGCAACACCAACGCGGAGGTCGGTGAGACCGGCTGGGGCCTGGTCACCGCCGACGAGCCGATGCGCCCGGGCACCACGCTGGAGAACCTGTCCGGCCTCAAGACGCCGTTCCGCGTGCACGGCCGGGTCACCGCGGGCAACGCGGCCGGTCTGAACGACGGCGCCACCGCGTCGATCATCGCGTCCGAGGACTTCGCCCGCGAGCACGACCTGCCGGTCAGGATGCGCCTGGTCTCGTACGCCTTCGTGGGTGTCGAGCCCGAGGTGATGGGCTACGGCCCGATCCCCGCCACCGAGAAGGCCCTCGCCAAGGCCGGCCTCTCGATCGAGGACATCAACCTCTTCGAGATCAACGAGGCGTTCGCCGTCCAGGTCCTGGCCTTCCTGGACCACTACGGCATCGCGGACGACGACGCGCGCGTCAACCAGTACGGCGGCGCCATCGCGTTCGGCCACCCGCTCGCCTCCTCCGGCGTCCGTCTGATGACGCAGCTGGCCCGCCAGTTCGAGGAGCAGCCGGAGGTCCGTTACGGCCTCACCACCATGTGCGTCGGCTTCGGCATGGGCGCCACGGTGATCTGGGAGAACCCGCACCACAAGGACGCCGGAGGCGACAAGTGACCACCGCTGAACTCCTGAAGGGCGCAGCCGAGCTGTTCCCCGACGAGGTCGTGACCTCGGCGCACGTACGCCACCTCGACCTGCCGTTCAACGCCGGGCGCTTCGCGCTCGTCACGCTGGACAACGGCTTCGACCACACCAAGCCGACCACCTTCGGCCCGCAGTCGCTCGCGAACCTCAACGCCGCGCTCGACCAGGTCGAGAAGGAGGCCGCGGCCGGCGAGATCGTCGGTGTCGGCCTCACCGGCAAGCCGTTCATCTTCGCGGTCGGCGCCGACCTCAAGGGCGTCGAGCTGCTGAAGAACCACGGCGACGCGCTCGCCATCGGCAAGGGCGGCCACGAGGTCTTCAAGCGTCTGTCCGGCCTCGCGGTCCCCACCTTCGCCTACTACAACGGCGCGGCCATGGGCGGCGGCGTCGAGGTCGGCCTGCACTGCAGGTACCGCACGGTGTCGGCGTCCATCGCGGCCTTCTCCCTCCCCGAGGTCTTCCTCGGCCTGGTCCCCGGCTGGGGCGGCTGCGCCCTGCTGCCGAACCTGATCGGCGCCGACAAGGCCGTCTCGGTGATCATCGAGAACTCGCTCAACCAGAACAAGCAGCTCAAGGGCCACCAGGTCTACGAACTGGGCATCGCCGACGCCCTGTTCGAGGGTGCCGACTTCCTGGAGCAGTCGCTGCTGTGGACGGCGTCCGTCCTCAAGGGCGAGATCGTCGTCGAGCGTCCGGAGATCGACCGCGGCGAGGCCTGGGACCAGGCCGTCGCCAAGGGCCGCTCCATCGCGGACGGCAAGGTGCACGGCGCGGCCCCGGCCGCCTACCGCGCGCTCGACGTCATCGCCGCCGCCAAGAACGGTGACCTCCAGCAGGGTTACGACGCTGAGGACCTGGCGCTCGCCGACCTGATGATGGGCGGTGAACTGCGCGCCGGCATCTACGCGTTCAACCTGGTGCAGAAGCGCGGCAAGCGCCCGGCCGGTGCGCCTGACAAGTCGCTGGCCCGTCCGGTCACCAAGGTCGGTGTCGTCGGCGCCGGTCTGATGGCCTCCCAGCTCGCGCTGCTCTTCCTGCGCCGCCTGGAGGTCCCGGTCGTCCTCACGGACATCGACCAGGAGCGGGTCGACAAGGGTGTGGGCTACGTCCACGCCGAGATCGACAAGCTGCTCGGCAAGGGCCGCGTCAACCAGGACAAGGCCAACCGCCTCAAGGCGCTGGTGAGCGGTGTCCTGGACAAGGCCGAGGGCTTCGCGGACGCCGACTTCATCATCGAGGCCGTGTTCGAGGAGATCGGCGTCAAGCAGCAGGTGTTCGCGGAGGTCGAGGCGGTCGCCCCGGCGCACGCGATCCTCGCCACCAACACCTCCTCGCTCTCCGTCTCGGAGATGGCGTCGAAGCTGAAGAACCCCGAGCGGGTCGTGGGCTTCCACTTCTTCAACCCGGTCGCGATCCTCCCGCTGCTGGAGATCGTGCGCGGCGAGCAGACCGACGACGCCGCGCTCGCCACGGCGTTCGCCGTCGCCAAGAAGCTGAAGAAGACGGCGGTTCTGGTGAAGGACGCCCCGGCGTTCGTCGTGAACCGCATCCTCACCCGCTTCATGGGCGAGATCCAGAACGTCATCGACGAGGGCACCCCGGTCGAGGTCGCGGAGAAGGCGGTGGAGCCCCTTGGCCTGCCGATGTCTCCCCTGGTCCTGCTGGAGCTGGTCGGCCCCGCGATCGGTCTGCACGTCTCCGAGACCCTCAACCGGGCCTTCCCGGACCGGTTCACGGTGTCCCCGAACCTGGCGGCGGTCGTCAAGGCGGGCAAGCGGGGCTTCTACGTGTACTCCGCCGAGAACGGGTTCAAGCCGGAGCTGGACCCGGAGGTCGCCGCGCTGCTGAAGCAGGGCGACGTCGTCCTGACCGAGGAGCAGGTCCGTGACCGCGTGCTCGACGCCGTCGCCCAGGAGATCGGGCTCATGCTCGACGAGGGTGTCGTCGCCGAGGCGCAGGACATCGACCTCTGCCTGATCACCGGCGCCGGCTGGCCCTTCCACCTGGGCGGCATCACGCCGTACCTGGACCGCGAGGGCGTCTCGGAGCGGGTGAACGGCAAGAGGTTCCTGGAGCCGGGCGTGGCGAGCGTTCCCGCCTAGCCGGACCTTCCACCCGTACGTTGCCCGGCACGCCGACCGGCGTGCCGGGCAACGGCGTTCCCGGGGCCGGCCGGCCGGCCGGAGTCCGCGTCCCGGGACGCGGCCGTCACACCGCCCGCCACGCCTCCAGCGCGAGGCCCGGTTCGACCTTGCGGCGGGTGAGCAGGAGTTCACCGGCCGGGGCGAGCGTCGCCGCGACCACCCGGCCCTCCTCGTCCCGGGCCAGCGACACCCGGGCCCCGTCGGGCAGCCGGGGTCCCGAGGGGGCCCACCAGGCGCCCGCGGACTCGTCCTCGGTCGGATAGGCGGCGAAGGCGACCCGGCCGTCGGCGGCGACCTGGGCGAGCAACGTGCAGTCGTGGCCGTCCAGTTCGGTGCGTACGGCCGTCACCGGGCCCGGTCCCGCGGCGGCGAGCAGGGCGACGGGGCCGGTGCCGGGACGCCAGACGCACAGATCCCCGGACTCCTCGGTGAAGAAGAGGGAGGTGCGCTCGGGCGAGGTGGCCAGCGCCCGGAGCGTGCCCGGCCGCACCGGTGCCTCCGTCACGTCCTCCAGGACCGGCTGCTTGCCCGGTTCCTCCTGCCGCCAGTGCAGGAGCGCGCCGGGGGCGGACGCGTACAGCTCGACGCGTCCCGACTCCCCCGTCACGGCCGTCAGGGCGGTGTGGACGTCCTGCCCCGCGAGGTCCCGCCAGGGCCCCCAGCCGCCCTTCTCCTTCTGGCCGAGCATGCTCACGCCGCCGCCCTTGTTGCGCACGAAGACGTGGGCCCGCCCCTGTGCGTCGACGGCGACGGCCGGGGTTCCGGTGCGGTCGCCGGTCCTGTCCGGGTGTCCGAGCGGGACCCAGTCGAGGGCGGCGAGGTGGGCCCGGTAGTGCGTGGAGTGGACGAGTCCCGACTCCCCGGGGACGGTCGGCCGCCAGGACACCAGGTGGGCGTAGCCGTCCGCGCCCCGGCCGACGGCGAGCACGGGGTGCAGACGCTGGTCGCCGCCGACGACGCGTGCGGGGTCCCACGGGCCGCCGGGTCCGCGCTCGGCCCGGCACCGGACATCGGCGTCCGACGGCACGTACACGCTCAGCCTGCCGTCGCGCCCGCGCAGGAACCAGTCCCCGTTCACCACCGTCGCCACGGGCTCACTCTAATTCGGCGTCCCTGCGGGCGTGGACGGGGCCTCCCCTGTTCCGGGCCCCGCCGTGTCCGCCGGCCCGGGTACCCGCTCGGCCCCGGCTCTCGGGCACTCTGGCAGGGTGGATTCCATGACGACCCTGCTCATCGTCGACGGCGCGAACGTGGTGGGCTCGGTGCCCGACGGGTGGTGGCGCGACCGCCGGGGTGCCGCCGTGCGCCTGCGGGACCGGCTGACCGACCGCGCGGAGCGGGGGCTGCCCGGCCGCCCCGGCCCCCTGGAGGTCGTCCTGGTGCTGGAGGGCGCCGCGCGCGGTGTGGAGTCCGTGCCGGGAGTGCGCGTCGAGGACGCCCCCGGCAGCGGCGACGACCGCATCGTGGAACTGACGTCCGCCTCCCCCGGCCGTGCCCGCCTCGTCGTCACCGCCGACCGCGAACTGCGCCGCCGGGTGACCGCCCTCGGCGCGGAGGTGGTGGGCCCGCGCGCGGTGAACGGCCGGACCTGACACCACGGGCGTACGGTCCGCCCTGCCGCCGAGCGCGTACGGCGGGCCCCGGTCGGCGTGTACGCCGGCCCCGACCCGGCGCGCGTACGGTCCCCCCGACGTCCCGGGCCTACGGTCCGCCCCGGCTTCACGAACGTACGGCCAGAGCCGCGCGCGTACGGCCGGCCCCACCCGGCGTCCGTACGGGGTCAGTTCCGGCCTCGCGCGGGTACGTACAGCACCGCGCCCGCCACCTCCCCCACCGCCTCGTACCGGGACGCCAGCAGCCGGCGCAGTGACGGCACGCGTTCCGGCCGGTACGGCCCGTCGCCCGAGTCGTCGACGATCAGCGTCGGCGGGAGAGCGGCCAGTTCCGCGCGGAAGACCGGCCAGGCGCCCTCGACGCCGTACTTCTCGCCGACCCGGGGGCCGCTGCGGCCGCCGCTGTAGTTGGTGAGGAGGCCCGCGGTCAGATAGCGGCTGGCGGGGGCCCGGCCGGCGAGCCAGTAGACCTCCGGGTGTATGCCCCACACCAGGACGCGGTCGCCGGGTTCCGTCCGGCGGGCCACCGTGTCCGCGAGGCGCTGGGCGTGCGTGAGGCCGGACCGGGGGGCCAGCACGCCCCACGTCAGGAACAGCGCGCAGCAGCAGACCGACGTCACCACGGCGCGCACCCGCCGCCCGCGCGGCAGGCTCTGCAGTGCCGCCGTCGCCGACAGCGCCATCGGCGGGACGAGTTGCAGGTAGTAGTGCCCGAAGAAGTGGAACCCCAGGCACACCGCGGCCGCCGAGGAGGCGAGCCACAGCCAGAGCTCCGCCGGACCGCTGCGGGCGGAGCGCAGCACGCGGAAGACCGGCGGGATCAGCCCCGCGCAGGCCACGGCGAGGATCGCGGTGTTGACCGAACCCCGTGCCAGCACGTGCAGTTCGGAACCGGTGAAGCTGGCGTACGCGCCCGAGCCGGTGACCGTCCAGAACAGGAAGCCCGACGGGTCGGTGAGCAGCGCGGCGCCCAGCACCGGCACGGTCGCGCCCAAGGCCGTACGCAGCAGGGCCGTTCGTGGGCCGGCGTCCCGGTACAGCAGCCACAGCACCGGCACGAGCACCGCTCCGCCGGTCTGTTTCATGAGGAACGCGCACGCGACGGCCGCCCCGGCCGCACCCCAGCGGCGGCGGTCCGCGCACCACATCGCCGCGGCCGTGCACGGCAGCATGAACACCTCGAAGGTGGCGGCCTGCGCGTCCTCGGGGTTGAGCCCGACGGAGGCCAGCAGGTACAGCGCTCCCGCCGTACGGCCGGCCGTGTCCCCCCACCGGCGCCGGGCCAGGGACGCCAGGAGTACGGCGGTCAGCAGCTGTGCCAGGGCCGCGAGGACCCGTACCGGGGTCAGCGAGTCCGAGCCGAAGAGCGCGAAGGCGCCCTCGTACAGCCACGGCACCAGCGGCGGCTTGCGGTCCACGACCGTCTCGTACAGCTCTCCCCCGTCGGCGAGCAGCCGCGCCTGTACGGCGAGATACCCCTCGTCCGGGTTCCACAGCGGCCGCAGGAAGGAGGGAACGCGCGTGACGCAGGTCAGCAGCGCCAGCGCGGGGAGCAGGCGTCCCCAGTAGCCGGGGTCCGTGCGCCGCCGGAGCGCGGGGGCGGAGCGTGGCGGGGCGAGGGGGCCGGCGGGCATACGGTGCACGCTATCCGGCCCCGCGGTCTCCGCCGGAGCGGGACATACGGGGCCGGGGCGGGAATCGGTCGGATCACTCGGTGGTGCGGCCGGGCGGGGGAACCGCGCCGCCCGCCGCGGCCTCCTGGCTCCTGCCGAGGCGGCTGTGCGAACGCCCGTACAGGAAGTACACGAGGAAACCGATCAGCATCCAGATGCCGAACCGCAGCCAGGTCTCGGCGGGCAGGTTCAGCATCAGCCACAGCGAGGCGAGGACCGACAGGATCGGCAGGACGGGCACCAGCGGGGTGCGGAAGGAGCGGGGCAGCTCGGGACGCGTACGGCGCAGGATGATCACGCCGATGGCGACGACGACGAACGCGAACAGCGTGCCGATGTTCACCAGCTCGGCGAGCTCGCTCAGGCTGGTGAAGCCCGCGACGATGGCGATGATGACGCCGAGCAGGATGGTCGGCCGGTGCGGGGTCCTGAAGCGCGGGTGGACCCGCGAGAAGAAGCGGGGCAGCAAACCGTCGCGGCTCATCGCGAAGAAGACGCGGGTCTGTCCGAGCAGCAGGATCATGCAGACGGTGGTGAGGCCGACGGCGGCACCGAAGCTGATGAAGCCGGCGAACCAGGGGTGTCCGGTGGCCTTGAAGGCGTCCGCGAGCGGGGCGTCCACGGACAGCTGCTTGTAGTTCTGCATTCCGGTGACGACGATCGACACGGCGACGTACAGCGTGGTGCAGATGATGAGCGAGCCGAGGATGCCGCGGGGCATGTCGCGCTGCGGGTTCCTCGTCTCCTCGGCGGCCGTGGCCACGACGTCGAAGCCGATGAAGGCGAAGAAGACGACCGAGGCGGCGGTGAAGATGCCCATCACGCCGAAGTTGGAGGGCGCCCAGCCGAACATCAGCTGGATGAGCGGGGAGGCGAGGCCGCCGCCCGCCTCCACGGGCTTCGCCTTCGGGACGAACGGGTCGTAGTTCTTGCCCTCGATGAAGAAGGCGCCGGCCACGATCACGACCAGGACGACCGTCACCTTGATGGCGACCACGACGGCGGTGACCCGCGCGGAGAGCTTCGTGCCGACCACGAGGATGGCGGTGAGCACCAGGACCAGGGCGGCGGCGAGGACGTCGAAGCCGAAACCGTCGGCGCCCTCCCGTCCGCTGAGCGCCGCGGGCAGATGCCACCCGGCGTTGTCGAGCAGTGAGGCGACGTACCCGGACCAGCCGACCGCGACCACCGCCGTGCCGAGGGCGAATTCCAGGACCAGGTCCCAGCCGATGATCCAGGCGGGCAGTTCGCCGAGGGAGGCGTACGAGAAGGTGTACGCCGAACCGGCGACCGGGACCGTGGACGCGAACTCGGCGTAGCAGAGCGCGGCGAGCGCGCAGACGACGCCGGCCACCACGAAGGCCAGGGCGACCGCGGGACCGGCGTTGTTCTTGGCGACCGTGCCGGTGAGGACGAAGATGCCGGTGCCGATGATGACACCCACACCGAAGACGGTGAGATCCAGAGCGGACAGCGACTTCTTGAGTGCGTGCTCCGGCTCCTCAGTGTCCGAGATCGACTGTTCGACTCTCTTCGTCCTGAAGAGGGTGCTGCTCACGGGCGTACCTCCCACGCTTGTCGTGCTCGACATGATGCGAGGGGGCTCTCGCCGCGCATGCCGCGGCGCGTGGAGGTTCACGCGAACGGGCCGGTTCCGCCACCCGTACAGGGAGAGGGAACCGGCCCAATGGACCAGTGGCGCGTCAGTCGCGGGCGGACTCCACGGCGTGGGCCGCCGGGCGCTCGAACCGTCCGTCCAGCTTGGCGACGAGACCGGTGACCTGGCGGGCGATGTCCGGGGCGGTCAGGCCGATCTCCGCCATAACCTCCTTGCGGGAGGCGTGGTCGAGGAAGCGCGGCGGGATGCCGAAGTCGCGCAGCGGCACATCGACTCCGGCGTCGCGCAGGGCCTGCGCGATCGTCGAACCGACGCCGCCGACCCGGGAGTTGTCCTCGACGGTGACGACCACACGGTGCTGCTCGGCGAGCGGGGCCATCGCCTCGTCGACGGGCTTGACCCAGCGCGGGTCGACGACGGTCGTGGAGATGCCCTGCTGGTCGAGGAGGCCGGCGATCTCCAGGCACATGGGCGCGAGGGCGCCGACGGAGACGAGCAGCACGTCGGGTGCGTCGGTGCCGGGTGCGCGCAGGACGTCCATGCCGCCGACGCGGCCCACCGCGGGCACCGCCGGGCCGACCGCGCCCTTGGAGAAGCGGACCACCGTCGGCGCGTCGTCGACCTCCACGGCCTCGCGCAGCTGGGCGCGGACCTGGTCGGCGTCGCGCGGGGCGGCCAGCCGCAGGTTCGGGACGACCTGGAGGATCGACATGTCCCACATGCCGTTGTGCGAGGCGCCGTCGGTGCCGGTGATGCCGGCGCGGTCCAGCACGAAGGTGACGCCGCACTTGTGCAGGGCGACGTCCATGAGGACCTGGTCGAAGGCGCGGTTGAGGAAGGTCGCGTAGACGGCGAAGACGGGGTGCAGCCCGCCGGTGGCGAGGCCGGCCGCGGAGACGGCTGCGTGCTGCTCGGCGATGCCGACGTCGTACACCCGCTTGGGGAAGGCCTTGGCGAACTTGTCGAGGCCGACCGGCTGGAGCATGGCGGCCGTGATGGCGACGACGTCCTCGCGCTCCCTGCCGAGCTTGACCATCTCCTCGCCGAAGACCGAGGTCCAGTCGGCGCCGGAGGTGGAGATCGGCAGGCCCGTGTCCGGGTGGATCCTGCCGACGGCGTGGAAGCGGTCGGCCTCGTCCTGGAGGGCCGGCTGGTAGCCGCGGCCCTTCTCGGTGAGGCAGTGCACGATGACCGGGCCGCCGAAGCGCTTGGCGCGGGCGAGCGCCGACTCCAGGGCCTCGATGTCGTGGCCGTCGATCGGGCCGACGTACTTCAGGCCGAGGTCCTCGAACATGCCCTGCGGGGCGATGAAGTCCTTGAGGCCCTTCTTGGCGCCGTGCAGGGTCTCGTAGAGGGGCCGGCCGACGACCGGGGTGCGCTCCAGGAGGTCCTTGCCGCGGGCCAGGAAGCGCTCGTAGCCGTCGGTGGTGCGCAGGGTCGCCAGGTGGTTGGCGAGGCCGCCGATGGTGGGGGCGTAGGAGCGCTCGTTGTCGTTGACGACGATGACCAGGGGGCGGTCCTTGGCGTCAGCGATGTTGTTGAGCGCCTCCCAGGCCATGCCGCCGGTGAGGGCGCCGTCGCCGATGACCGCGACGACGTGGTCGTCCCGCTCCAGGACCTGGTTGGCCTTCGCCAGGCCGTCGGCCCAGCCGAGGACGGTGGAGGCGTGGCTGTTCTCGATGACGTCGTGCTCGGACTCGGCCTGCGAGGGGTAGCCGGAGAGGCCGCCCTTCATCTTCAGCTTCGAGAAGTCCTGGCGGCCGGTGAGCAGCTTGTGGACGTAGGACTGGTGGCCCGTGTCCCACAGGACCCGGTCCTTCGGCGACTCGAAGACGCGGTGCAGGGCGATGGTCAGCTCGACGACACCGAGGTTCGGGCCGAGGTGGCCGCCGGTCTTGGAGACCTCTTCGACCAGGAAGGTCCTGATCTCCTCCGCCAGCTGCGTCAGCTCTTCCAGGCTGAGCCGGTCCAGATCGCGCGGTCCCCTGATGCGGGTCAGCAGCGGCACCCGTGCCTCCTTGCAATAGAGCTGTTCGAGCTTTGCCGGGTCTGTCGAGTCTAATGTTCCGCCTCTGCCGCCGGTGCCGGGGCCATGCTTTGCACGTCACGCGAACGGTCGTACCCATTCTCGTACAAACGTTCCGCCGCGAGACGCGGGGGTACGGGGACGGCGAAGTGGGGGGGGGGGGGGGGGGGGGGGGGACCCCCCCCCCCCCGAGGGGGGAGGGGGGGGGGGGGGGGGGGTGTTGTTTTTGTTGTGCTGGCTGCTGGT